>JAAUOM010000003.1 GCA_012034865.1 Acaryochloris sp. CRU_2_0
CAGTTGGCGGTGACACAGCGGTTCAAAAACCTTGCAGAAATCATCCACAGAGCAAAAGAGTTCTTCTAGACTGAGCATAGGACTGACCTGTTGCGTTGGGTTTAGCTGACTTTCAGCCTACAGGTTGATCCTTTCCTTATCCAGAACTCACGTTTTTTACAAACAGATACAACGAGGCCGGAGACAATCAATAGCAAAAAGATGCCCATGATCTGAAAAAAACGGCGAATATTAATGTTGACGCCGAATTTAAACAGACCAAGTCCAATGGCTGCGGCTGCTAGCAAGCCTGCGATCGCACCCACACTTCCCGCAGCACTCTGTTGAAAATTAGTCAAAATAAATAGCACCGTTTCAAAACCCTCTCGCAAGACTGCCACTCCGATTAGTACAAATACCCCCCATCCTGCGGATTCCTCGTCTTGCTGTAATGTTGTCAACAGCGATCCTTCAATGTCGGCTTTAAGAGAGCGAGCCTGCTGGGTCATCCAGATTAACATCCAACTGAGCATGACAATGGCTAACAGACAAAGCCCACTCTTCAGCAGAGGGGCAATGATCGGTTCAAGATCAGCATGAGTGAGGGTGAGAAGCTTAAGTATCCCGTTTAAGAGCAGCCCTGTGAGAACACTCCCCCCTAAACCGACAAGGATCCCAAGATACACCCAATTATTGAGATAAGTTCTCTAAGATTTTTGCAACCAGGCTAGGACAATACCGACGACAAGAGTCGCTTCTACGCCCTCTCGCAAGGTGATAATAAAAGTTGGTAATGCTGCTGAAAGATCCATGTTTCTGACTAGGCAAGTTAAAATGATTACAATTATTGAAATAAATTATTAATAAAACAAGTTTAGCAAATTACAGCGTGAACCAAACCAACTTCCTGTCTACGTAGACTACCAGAAGAACTTTGCCTAGTTTACAATCCTTTCTCAACATCCTCGTATGAGCAATGATGTATGGGATCACCGTATTAGGACATAACTGGTAAGCTTAGCGATTACTTTTGAGTCGAAGCGTAGATGCAGTTTATCTGACTCAACCTGCACAATCTGCTCCCAAGGCTCGGTCAAAGCCCAACACCCACAAATGGCTTAATCAGCAACCTGCAAAATCACGCACAAAATAGTTGCACCGACCTAAAAGATGTCTCTACGGTTTGAGTTGAGGGGAGCTAACTAGAGTTTCCTTACCGAGAGAGTTCTCGTGCAGCTAGCCAGTAGCCCATGCCAATTCCCAGGGCACTACAGACGAGATCCATTGCATCTAGAGAGCGCGTGGGGGCAAAAGATTGCGCTCCTTCTTCTATGAGAGTCCATGTGGAAAATGCGACTACCCACATAGATAAGCGATATCGCTCTAGACGCAGAGTAAACCGATGGAATAATCGCTGTCCCAAATAGGTCGCCACACCATAGAGAATGACATGACCAAACTTGTCGTAGTAAGGGATAGCAGACAGTTGAGACGGTAGATTACCGCTATAGGCCAAGACTAGAATCCAGCCAAATAAGCAGAGATAAAGCAGGGCTAGCCCTTTTAAGCGACGGTGCGAGGGTCTCCGTTCGCGAAGCGGCTCCTTTGAAGCACTGGCCTTGGGCCATCGCATTGAAGAGAATAGCGGCATGAGCAAAGAAGAGTAAAAGGTAAACTCCACTCTAGCCTTCATCTTTGCTCAGTGCCCACTAGTGGGTAGGTAAGGATGATGGGGATATTATGGATCTAGACATCGTAGACCCGACATTCTTCAGCATTGGGATGGTCATTGCAATAGCCTACGAATTGGGAAGGTTGCTCTTGCATTTTTTGGTGAGCATGTGCCGCTTGGAGTTCTTCGACAATATCCCAGGCAACAGCACAATCTTTAGAGTCACTGCCTTGATCAGCACAGGTTGTGCGGGCTTGGTTTAAGGCATCTTGCATCCGCTGCTCTAGGGCTACAGATTGTCCAACCTCTAAGGTTTGATTAGCAGTTTTTTCTAGCGTAAGTGGCATTTCAATTCAATTCCTTAAGATTGTGTTTACAGCTAAGTTGTGTTGAGCAGCACTCTACTGACTTCTTCTTTAGACTAGTGGAGCTGACCTAGCCCTGACAGCGGTGGAAACCCGTAACTTAGCAGTCGGTTTACCAGGAACCAGAACTTGTTCATTCCGTAAACCTACGGATGGACTGAGCACTAAACCCTTGCTAAAACCTGGTCGATCATGTCCTGGGCTTGGGAAGCATATCCACCCCCAAATAGATTGAAATGATTAAGAATGTGATACAGATTGTAGAGAACTTGACGCTGTTGATATCCCTCTGCCAGAGGCCAGGTTTCCTGATAGCCTTGGTAAAAGGTTAAAGGAAAGGCTCCAAACAATGTGGTCATGGCAATGTCCACCTCTCGATCCCCGTAGTAGATAGCCGGATCAAGCAGAATGGGTTCTCCCATTTGACTAAACGCGGCGTTGCCCGACCACAGATCGCCATGGACTAATGAAGGAACTGGATGATGGCCAGCGAGGAGGGTCGGAATGTTCTCAATAAGAGCCGCTGTATGACGAAAATAGCCGCCCCGGCGTTGGGCAAGCTGCACTTGGTAGCCAATCCGCTGCTCTGCGAAAAATTGCCCCCAGCTTTCCATCCAGGAGTTCAGTTGGGGGGTATCGCCAATGGTGTTATTCCGGTGCCAGCCAAATCCTTGAGGATGGGATTGGCGGTGCATCTGTGCCAGTTGTTGACCCATGACGAACCAGGTTTGCGTCTTGCCATGTCCCAGGGGAATCCACTCCATAATGATATAGCTGTACTCAGAGTCCGTTCCCCAACATAAGGGTTTTGGTACTCGAATACTGCGGGAGTTATGCATCTCTTGGAGTCCGGTCACCTCAGCCTCAAACATTGCTTCTTTGCTGGCTTGATTGAGCTTGACAAAGTAATGTTGGTTGCCATCAGTGATGTGATAGGCCTGATTGATACTGCCCCCACTGACGGGAGTGCGATGGCCACAGGCCGGTCCGAGACCATCGCACATCACAAACTCCCGCCCCGTCAACTGCTGAATATGTTGTTGAATCTTTGTCCACATTAACTGGTCTCGTGAGCCATACAAAAAAGACAACCTACTCAGGCTGTCTTTTTTAAAAACGAATGCAACGTTATCCTAGGCTGAGGAAGGTAGGCGGCTTAATCGTCGTAAATTCGGCACTCAGCGGCATCAGGATTATCATCACAATACTGCTCAAGAGAACTCTTATCTTGATTTTTGGATCCCCGCTGGTGGGCAGCTTCTGCTTGTAATTCCTCTACGGCATCCCAGGCAGCAGCACATTCACCGGAAGTGGCTCCGCTGGTATCACAAGTTTCCCGAGCCTGCTCTAATTCTTGTTCAATCTGTTCTTGAATGTTGCTCATAGGTCAATTTTTCATCACTCTCATCTATGTATTTCACTGAGCGAACAACGACCATGTCTTGCCACTGCAGTTGGGTCATCCCACAGGAGATTCTGGTTATCCTGTTAAGTGTAACCTTAACCCACAATAGTTGACAGAGTAGAGAAATAAATTGCCCTTTAACACTGTTTTAGGAATGCTCTGTAAGGACTGTGTCGAATACTCTTCCTCAAGATCCTGTTTGTAGGATGAACATTACAATTGACCCTGTGTAAATCAAAATACACATTTTTTTACCCAGGTGTAGCGCAGCCTACCACATCCCCTTGACAGGGTCGATATACTTCACAGGTATTGAGTCTAGGGAAATTGCTGATGCCCACAATCTGCGACGATACTGATCAAAAAGAGTTGCTGCGTTTTTGGGTTCGTGAACTGACCCAATTACCCCCCCAGGAAGTTGACAAAATTGTTACAGCTCTGAGTCAACAAAAACCCGTCTTGGATTCCGCCTCCTAAGGTGGTTGCATTGGCTGAGGTTAGTCAATACCTCTCTCGGTTCATAGTGGTGTAATGCCCTCAGCCATCTCGTTGCGCTTTGTTCCCTTTGATCTTCTGAATCTAATCTGCAAACGAATTCTGTTAGACTGCTCTGGGTATGATTAGCTGATGAGTGTCCTGGTTTGCGTTCTGCGGATCAATCCTCTTGGAAACTGCTGTTTGTCTCCACCCCCCTAGGATCTTTGGGATCGGGTAAAGGGGGCGGCGTTGAAATGACCTTATTGAATATGTGGACTGCCCTCACCCAACGTGGCCATTCTATTCAAATCATTGCTCCTCAGTATTCTCAACTCCCTGGTGCCCCTATCATTGCCGTAGAGGGTGCGCCGTCCATACCTGCTCAGACCCAAACCCGGACAGCCCCCATTGATATGCCTGGGAATTCGGTGCTGGCCAATATGTGGTGGCAGGTATTGGCCTATCAACAAGGGTATGATTTAGTGGTTAACTTTGCCTATGACTGGTTGCCGCTGTATTTGACCCCTTTTCTGAGCATCCCCGTTGCCCATTTAATTAGTATGGGTTCCCTCACCGATGCAATGGATCAGATGATTGGTCAGATTGCCCAGGACTATCCCTATAGTATTGGCGTGCATACCCAAGCCCAGGCCCGTACCTTTCCCTGTGCCCCACATTGTTATCCCGTCGGTAATGGCTTGGATTTATCCCTCTATCAGTTTTCACCAACCTCAGACTCCTATTTGTGCTGGATAGGCCGAATTGCCCCCGAAAAAGCTTTGGAAGATGCAGTTGCCGCAGTAGCGCAGACGGGTTTACCCCTAAAAGTGATGGGACATCTGCAAGATCAAGCCTATTTTGATCAGATTCAGGCTGAGTTCCCCCAGGTTGACCTAGACTATCTGGGTTTCCTGAATACGAACGAGATGCAACAGGTGCTGCGCCACAGTCAGGGATTATTGGTCACCCCCCGCTGGATCGAAGCCTTTGGCAATGTCGTCATTGAAGGCCTCGCCTGCGGTGTGCCCGTGATTGCCTATAACCGGGGCGGACCTGCCGAGATCCTACGTCAGGGTGAAACGGGATGGTTGGTGGAACCGGATAGTGTGGAGGGGTTAATAGAAGCCATTCAAAAACTCCCCCAGATTGATCGCCATGCTTGTCATCAGCAAGCCGAGCAACAGTATTCCTTACCGGCGTTTGCGGATCGGTTAGAGGAATGGTTCCAAAAAATTCTGCAATTTTATCCCCAGGGTTAGGTCATGGAGGCTTGTCAGTTACCGCCCCCTTTGTGCTCAGGAGATTCTGTGTGGATAATGCTGCCCAGCGGTGCGTTGCGAGAGTTAGCCTCCTTTGAGGAAGGCTTAGGGGTGTTGCGATCGCAAGGCTATACCCTCCATCTTTCTCCTCACATCCAAGAGCAATGGGGCTATTTGGCTGGCACCGATACCCAGCGCCGTCTCGCCCTCACCACAGGACTTAAAGGCGATTATCAAGGCATTTTTTGTGGGCGGGGTGGCTATGGTAGCACTCGGATCTTAGAGGATTGGCAATGGCCTCCTACCCCTACTAAATGGCTGATTGGCTTCTCCGATGTGACGGCCTTACTCTGGGCGTTGGCCAGCCAAGGAATTGCCAGCGTGCATGGCCCTATGATCACCACTTTGAGCCAGGAACCTCCTTGGTCCCAGCAGCGGCTATTTGATTGTTTAGCGGGTCGATCCCTGGCTCCTTTAACTGGAAATGGCTGGGGGCAAGGCCAAGCCCAAGGCATCCTATTACCAGGGAATTTAACGGTTGCCACCCATTTGCTAGGGACGCCGCTTTTCCCGGATTTGCAGGGAGTGATTTTGGCCTTAGAAGATGTCGGCGAAGCCCCCTATCGTCTGGATCGGATGCTGACGCAATGGCGCTTGAGTGGGGTGCTGCAACAGGTGAAGGGGATCGCTCTAGGTCAGTTCAGCCATTGCCAAGCCCCGGAGGAGATTCCTAGCTTGACGGTGCCAGAAGTTCTGCGCGATCGCTTAGGAGATTTAGGGATACCCATCGTTGCCGATTTACCCTTTGGTCATGATGGTCCTAATGCCGCTTTACCTGTGGGTGTACCCGCGCAGTTAGATGGGGATCAGGGCGTTCTCACTATAAGCATCTAAGTTATGTAGGGCTACCCGATGTCATTGAAGTGGGTATGCATCAAGCAGATCTGGTAAAAGTCTAAAAATCTATTGCCTTTGAAAACGGCAGATCCATAGTATTAAGCCTACCCCAGATTCACTCATATTGCAGGGGCACCGTATAGCCATGATCTTCGACAATCTTGTCGCGCTGGGCAGATTTGACATCTTCCGCCATCATTTCAGCCACCAGTTGTTCAAAACTGACTTGCGGAGTCCAGTGTAATTTTTCTTGGGCTTTGCGAGGATCACCCAAGAGGGTATCGACTTCTGTAGGGCGGTAATAGCGGGGATCGATGGCGACAATACAATGATTGTTCTGATCAAACCCCTTTTCTGCCAAGCCTTCGCCTTCCCAGCGGATCTGAATACCAACTTCCTTGCAGGCAGCGGTGACAAAATGGCGAACGCTGTATTGGCGACCCGTGGCAATCACGAAATCGTCGGGTTGATCTTGTTGGAGCATCAGCCACTGCATTTCTACATAGTCGCGGGCATGACCCCAATCGCGGAGGGAGTCCATATTGCCTAAGTACAGGCATTGTTGTTTGCCTAAATGAATGCGGGCGATCGCACGGGTGATCTTCCGGGTCACAAAGGTTTCACCCCGTAAGGGCGATTCGTGGTTAAACAAAATTCCATTACAAGCATACATACCATAGGCTTCACGGTAGTTGACCGTAATCCAGTAGGCATATAACTTGGCCACCGCATAGGGAGAGCGAGGGTAAAACGGGGTTGTCTCCGTTTGCGGCACTGCTTGCACCAAACCATAGAGTTCAGAGGTTGAGGCTTGATAAAATCTGGTTTTTTGCTCTAGCCCTAGAATCCGAATGGCCTCCAACAGCCTCAGTGTGCCAATGCCATCGGCATTGGCTGTGTATTCAGGGGTTTCAAAGGACACCGCCACATGGCTTTGCGCTGCCAGATTATAAATTTCATCGGGTTGAACCTGCTGCACAATCCGAATCAGGTTGGTCGAATCCGTTAAGTCGCCGTAGTGCAGAAAAAAGCGGCGATTTTGCTCATGGGGATCTTGATACAGATGATCGATGCGATCCGTATTAAAAAGCGAGGCGCGCCGTTTGATGCCATGAACCTGGTACCCTTTGTCCAATAACAGTTCTGCCAGGTAGGCACCATCTTGACCCGTGATGCCAGTAATCAGGGCGACTTTTGTCATGAAACGCTTCCTATTTGCACTCTCAACCGAACTTCACCTGCTGTGATCTTCGCTGATTGTAATCCCAATCTACCCCTAGTAATTTACTTTATCCAGCTACTTCATCGTCTGGATAGCTATGTTTTTATAGTAATACTGCAAAATTTGCTGGTAAGTATTGCCTTTCTGGGCTAATGCTAAAGCACCCCATTGACTCAGACCTAGCCCATGACCATGGCCTCGACCTTGGAGCGTAAACCCAGAGGGTTTGCCTGGAACAGGTCGAGATTGGCTCACAACTAAATTAGACTGGGGCACCACCTTAAACAAAGTGCTTTTAAGCTTGAGAGCTTGACGAAACTCTCGTCCCTGGATGATTTTTGTGCCTAACTCTCCCACAATTTTGATTTGTTTGACGCGACCATGGGTAGTTGTGTCTTGGGGTGTCATGGAAACAATATTACCTAGCCCAGGGAAGCGCTCTTTCAGTTGAACTTGGGAAAGATTAACAGACCATTGAAAGTTAGGAGCAGCTTGGTCAAAATCAGGAACACCCCTGAGATAGGGAATGACCCCACTGAAAACCTGCTCTGAGTTTTCGGTATGTCCCCCAGAGTTGGCATGAAACAGGGATTCGATGACTTTGCCCTGATAGGTGAGGATTTGGCCTGTGGTGACTTTGACCGCAGTTCGCGTGCTTTCTGCCTCTCCATCAATCCCGCCATACACCTGATCACTGGTGGTATTCACCAAATCATAAAGGGGATTTTTTTGTTTGCTACGCCGATAAATGGCAAAAGACCGCGACGCAACAGCCTGGGCTTTTAAGGCTTCTTGGGGCCAAGCTCTGGGCATTTCTTTGCCCACAACTCCAGCCAAATAGTCGTCTAAGTCAATTTCATTGATGACACTCATTCCCTGGGCAGTGGTGACAAGTCTAACTTGGCCGCGATACCAGCGATCGCCAATATAGACAAAGCCCCCTTCGGTCGGTTCAACAGTCAATTGCCATCCTTTCTGACCGAAGAACGTCACGGCTCCCGGCGTAGATTTAGCAAAAAAGCCTTCTAGGGGCGGTAGGGTGCCAAGAGATTTTCCCTGGCCATTGACAATCTTAGCTGGCGTCGAACTACCAATAACCAATTCCGCCTGTTTCTGGAACAAGGCCACTCGTAGTTCTAATGCCGCAGCAGGGCTAGTGACCACTAGACTGAAAAACAACGCTAAGCCTCCCCTGCGGACTGACTTAGAAACAGAGAGGGTGCGAAATAGAGCCGAAAACATAGGCTAATAATGCTCAAATAAAAGATTAATAAGAGGTAGTGGCAATCCCTTATGCCCTGCGGTACTCAATCCCCGACAAAGGATGTTTCTAGCTGCATTATGGTCACGGTCTAACACACAGCCACACGAACACACATGAGTCCGCGTAGACAATGTTTGCTTGACCATGGTGCCACAGTTAGAGCATTCCTGGCCAGTTCCATAATGCTCAAATCTTCATAGAGCGATAGTATCGTAGTGTTGCGTCTCAATCTTGTTACTCTGGTTCATGCAGCCCAATTATCGTCGGTGCATTAGTTGTCGTCAGGTTGCCCCTAAATCGGAATTTTGGCGGATTGTTCGGGTTTATCCTGACCACAGGGTGCAACTGGATGAAGGTATGGGGCGATCCGTCTATCTCTGTCCCCAGACCGATTGCTTAAAGACCGCGCAAAAAAAGAATCGGCTGGCCAAAGTGCTGAGAGCCAAGGTTCCAGATCCTGTTTATCAGACCCTATGGGAGCGACTAGAAACCCAAGAAGGTACACTCCTCAAAGAGCAATCTGAAGATACTGGTGAGCTACTATCGATCGCAGACGCTCAGATCCCTCCTGCATCAAGGCTAGCTTCTAGCCATTCCCTCCACTCCTCTTCTGCCCCTCTGCGTAACGGCTAGTTCTTCGGCTAACATCCGCTCATAAATGTGGGCCAAATGCGGGGTGACTTCATTGGTTTCGATGCCATAGCCCAAGCTCGTCCAAGTATTAGAAAGATACTGTAATACCGTGGGCAGTTGTCCCTCTTTGAGAAGTTGGGGAATATCAACGCCCCAGTAGTTAACATCTGCTAACCAGGCATAAACGACCCGATCTTGATATTCGGGGGCAAAGCTGTAGCTTCGCCAAAACCACTCACCATTGGGGGCAGGATGGTATCGTTCTGCCGTTTCTAGCCAAGTGGTGGTAATAAATTGATAGCGTCCCGCCGCCGTTGTACACTGCCCGTGATTCGGTCCCCATTGAATGGGGATACAGAGATCGGGATGCTCCGCGAGATCTTGGACATGAGTACCCCCATACAAGACGGTATAGGGACTGGCATCATTGGCTTCACTTGCAGAAATCGTTCGCATTAAAGCCCGCAAATAGGGATTACCTCCGGCCATGGCTAAGGGGGCAATGGTGCCCGGTTCTGCCGTTGGCCAGGAGAACTGCTTAGGATCAAAAGGAGGAAACGTCATCAAGGCACCTAGCCCCAAGAGCAGGATGACAAACCACCAAACTAGCCGCCTGTCACGCTTAGGAGGCGGTTGGTCAGATTTAGATAACGAACTAGACGCCAACGATCAACTCCTGCACAATTGACGACTCTAGGATTCAGTTAACTGAACCTTGAGAGAAAGGCACAACTCTTTGTGAGTGTGTTATAAAAATGACCTGGAACCATAGCTGATTAAACACTAGCAAATAAGTCGGGGATTGGGCGATTCACGGCTTCTGGCGGGGCGACAATTTCTACAATTTTATTGTGAGCAGCGGCTGTGGAGAGAGCCTCAATACAGACTTGAGCCACCTTAGTGCGAGGAATACTGCCTTCAAAGAGCGTATCGGCAGCAGACATGACCAGGGAATTGCCGTTATCTTCATTTCGCAAACCACCGGGGCGAACGATGGTATAGGTCAAGCCACTGTTTTGCAGATATTGCTCAGCTTGTTTCTTCCACACCAGGATTAGGAAAAATAGATTCAACGGATGCAAGAGTTTAGAAGTACACAGGGAAGTCACAAGGACAAACTGTTCCATATTCTTGGCCTTGGCTGCATCTACTAAATTTTTAGTGCCTAGATAATCCACCTGTAAAGGAGCCAAGGGATTGAAGCCAGGAGCCGCTCCTGTAGCACAGAGGAGAACCGTACTGTCTGCGATCGCATCCCCCAACGAACTGGCATCTAAAACATCTCCCACCACCAACTCGGCAGCATCGGGCAAGAGGGTTTTGGCGCGATCGATATCGCGAACCAAGGCCCGCACCGGAATACTCCGCTCTACCAATTGCGAGACAATCCGACGCCCTGTTTGTCCCGTTGCCCCAGCTACAAATGCTTTCATGGTTCTATTCTCCTCAGCTTCATTACTGTTAGGGTTGTTATCTGCTCAACACCATCCCCAGCATGGCATTATCCTTAGAGGCAGAAACCCTCTACCTCTTCAGTGTAGCGACCGATTGAGGTCTATGCGGATCGCTCCTAGAAGCTTTTGAACGCAGATCGCGGATCAACGTATTGGCAAGAACCGCATCATCCCAGGTTTGGGCACTCTCCCCCACTCGCAGAATAATCAGATCATAAGAGGGCACCACATACACGCGCTGATGATGAGCCCCATCTAGATAGAACAGATCCGTAGCTAAGAAAGACTCCGATGCCATCTTGTCATACCCCCCTACAGACCGCGTTCGAGCTTGCAGCCAGATATGATACCCATACCTAGGCTCCAGCTTAGAGGGAGTAATCATTTTCTTAATCCAATCTGTGGGAACAATTTGACGGTTTCCGACCTTCCCAGATTGCAAGAGTAATTGGCCCACCCGTAGCCAATCGCGCGATCGCGCAAACAAACAACAAAAAGGCTTAGGATTGCCCCTTGGTCGATCTAACCACAGTTGAGCCGACTGCGCCCCCAGGGGTTGCCATAATCGGGTCGTCAGATAATGGCCGAAGCGCTCACCCGTGGCGCGCTCTAAGACCAGTCCTAAAATTTGGCTATTGGCATTGACGTACTCAAATTGTTGTCCTGGTGGCCGCTGAGCAGGCACTTTGAGCGCAGTGGCATTAGCATCTGATCCCAAATACATCTGCACCGCATCTGAAAAAGGATCTTTGGATGACTCATAATCGCGCAAGCCCGATTGCATCCGCAGCAAATCTTGGATTGTAATTTTAGATCGCTCATCTTTGACCCACTCCGGCACATATTTGGCCACTGGATCCAATTCCGATTGAATATGACCTTCTCCAATGGCAATCCCAATCAGCAAGGATAAGACTGTTTTAGCCATAGACATGGAATTGGTATAGGCATCTGGATCATGGCCTCGCCAATAGCGTTCCCGCACAATTTTGCCCTGATGCATCACTAACAGAGCCGCTGAGTTTTGGGTTTGAGCATAGCGCTCGATCTCGTCTAAGGCGGCTGCAGAAATCTGCGTATTAGCTGAGGGCAAGGGTACTCCAGCCCCACCAGGGACGGTTTCCATTGGCTGATACCAATCCAAACGGGTGACGGGATCATCGGGATAGGTGAAGGCACGATGGATAAACGCCCAATTCCAAACCACCAGCCCACTCCCCACCACCGCCACACCGGAGACAAGGCCACCTAGAAGAATGAGGACTCTGCTGAATCTGGTCATTCAGGTATCTCTAAGGTGAGGACAGACAGGAGTACGGGGTTGGGCAAGGGCACAGGCTTCCACCAAACAAGGCTGGTGATAGATCGGTTCTTCTGCCAAGGGCGGGGCAGGATGGCCAAAGACCATCTCACAACTCATATCTTCAAAATTAGGCGTGAGGGTGAGGGGAAAGCCAAATTCTTGGGCAAAAAACTCCTGCGTCGGCAGTTTGCATAGGTTGACACACATGCCGACACAACCGCTTTCCTCTAGATAGCGGCATTTTTGAATATGTAGACCACTGCGCTGGGTTCTGACTTGGCCATTTTCGCCGACGACCTCCACCGCTTGCAGATCACAAGAACCCACCAGCCAGGTAAATAGGCGACTCGCAAACCAGGCATTCCATTCCAAGATCCGCTGGCTGGGAGAAAACAGGGTGCGGATAGCCCACAAGACATAGCTGGGGATCAGCGATCGCAACACCCCAGCCAGCGCTTCTTGCTGCTCCCTAGAATTACGACCTTGCATAATCTGCTTAGATAGATCCACTAACCCCGCATAGCCCGCTAGCTCACTCTTGTTGCCAGCCACTTCAGCCATTTTGCGCGAGAAAAACCAAATAAACAGGCGGTCAATGGGATTGTCCTTATAGTCCGTTTTCACCCAGATCTCCTATCTCTCCGTCATTCCCCCAATATAACGGTTATACACACCCCTTCGTCAGGAGAGAGAAAGATCTAAGAGGTAGTCTCAGATTACCGACTACCAGCCCAAGTCACCCAGGAATGGGATTCACCACTATGCTGAGCCGTTTGACTCAATTCCGCCTGACTGAGATTGGCTCCTGTGATCTCGGCTCCACTCAGTTCAGCCCCATCCAGACAGGTTCCACTCAGATCCGCATCACTGAGATTGGCACATCGCAAATCAGCACCTTTTAAATTAGCTCGACCTAATTGAGCCCCCCTTAAATCAGCACCAATCAGATTCACATGGCTCAAATTGGCACTGCGTAAATCAGCCCAACTTAAATCTGCATCCGTCAAGTTAGCACGACTCAAATTAGCCCTACTCAGGTTAATTCCACCTAAGTCTGCTTGGCTCAAATCAGCTTCAGACAAATCGATCTGGCTTAATTGAACCCCTTTCAAATCAATCTGATGTAAATAAGCCTTGCGAAAATCTCGCTGACCCTGTTCATAATCTTGCAAAAGTTGTTCATGTTTCATCAGATTTCCCTCCTGGTTGCAGGAATTTTACGGGGGAAATCCATCACAACAACTCAAATTTATTGGATTCACCCCAAAAATCAAATTGTATTTCTCTTCTAAAAAATTTGGAAGACTAATGCAAGAGAAAAGAATAAAAATAACAACATTAGTAGCACTGAAAAAACCACACCCAGAGGATCGCGGTGTAGGATGTCACCATCCCCCTTGGGATGAACGGAATTTGTATTCATGACTTCTTCTGCCTTTATCCTAGCCACAAACAAAGTGCAAGATCAAAACAAATTTTGTTGTTTAGAATGCCTTACACAACTTCCCTATTCAGGGTATAAGAAAAATTTGAGGATTCTGTGAGGGATACGCTCAGACGCATATTTTCAGGCAATCTCCGTCGGCGGGGGTTGGTGTTGGCGGAGTCGATCTTGAACCAAGTGTTGAAGCTCTTGTCGAGTCAGCTCCTGACTTTCACCCAGATTTCCAGTTTTTTCGACAAAGAGAATGCTATCGACCAGCTCTAAAGCCAATACCTGAAAGAGTAATGGAATCACAGGCATCGGCAGCGCCACCAACTCGGCTGAATGGCTGGATCGCGTTGCCCCTTGCAAATGGGCAAAGGCATAGACAACGGTTTTCTCTAGCTCTGGTCGCTGTCGATGCTGAAGGGTCGTCAACTGCCAGTTGCCCTGCAAATTTTGCAAAATATAATATTGCGGGTAATGTAACCGCTGCGAGGCTACTTCCTGCAATAACGGCGCAATCACTCGAATCGCTGCTGGCATTTGCCCTTCGGTTGGGGCTTCTTCAATTAAGGCTTGCACCTGTTGTTGTAAATCCATCCTTACAACTTCGTCCCACATTCAGGGCAAAAGCGATGCATTGAGGCATTCTTAGCCCCACAGCTACTGCAATAGATCAGTTCTGCGGCTTTTTCTAGCTTTTTGTGCTCCGGCAAACCCAGCATTTGAGCATTACTTTTACCGGGTGCCACCATAGGGTAGCAGTTTTCATCGCGGGTCACATGGGCATCTAACAGGTAGGGACCCTCCCAGGCCAACATCTGGGCGATCGCACCTTCTAGATGGCTGCGCTCTCGCAGGATTGCCCCTTTAATGCCAAAGGCAGACGCCAATTTCTCAAAATCTGGCATTCCTGCTTCCATATTGGAATTAGAATAGCGCTCTTCAAAGAAGGCTTGTTGCCACTGGCGCACCATCCCCTGCCAGAAATTATTGATAATGACCGTTTTGACATTGATGCCGTACTGAGCAAGGGTTGCCAGCTCTTGCAAATTCATTTGAAAGCTGGCATCCCCACTGATACAGATGACTTGCTGAGCGGGGAGAGCCACCTGCACACCCATGGCTGCGGGCAGACCATAGCCCATCGTTCCTAGGCCACCACTCGTCACCCAGTGCCGGGGACCATTCTTAAGAAACTGAGCGGCCCACATCTGATGTTGGCCACATCCGTCGTATAGTAGGCATCGGGGGCTTGCCGCCCCAGTTCAAAAATGACTTCTTGGGGCGATAACTGATGCACAGGCTGGGGCACCGTCAAGGGATAGTCTTGCTGCCAGCGCTGAATCCGAGTTCGCCATTCTTGGGTTTGATTGGGATCAACGGTCGGCGACTGCTGTGCTAGCTTCAGGAGTTCCACTAATACTGGCTTGACGCTGCCGACAATGGGCACCGTGGGTGCGCGATTTTTGCCCACCTCTGCTGGATCAACATCAATATGGATCACCTTGGCCCTAGAGGCAAATTCCTCTAGCTTACCGGTGACGCGATCGTCAAAGCGCGCCCCCACGGCAATCAGCAGATCACATTCGCTGACGGCAAAATTCGCATAGGCCGTACCATGCATCCCCAACATGCCTACGGATAAGGGATGAGACTCATCAAAGGAACCTTTCCCCATTAAGGTTGTGGTCACGGGGATCTGAAACCATTCCGCCAACGCTTGCAGCTCAGGATGAGCACTAGAGGCAATCGCCCCACCGCCGACATACAACAGGGGGGATTTAGCTTGCTGAATCAGCTCCAATGCCTGCTTAATTTGGCGAGGATTGCCTTTAACGGTAGGCCGATACCCCTTGAGGTGAACTGCGCCCGGTTGCACGGGAACATAGTCAAATTCTTGCAAGCCCACATCTTTGGGAATATCCACCAAGACGGGACCAGGCCGACCTGTACTGGCAATATGAAAGGCCTCAGCTATAATTCTGGCCATATCTTCAGGATCGCGGACGACGTAGGAATGTTTGACCAAGGGCAAGGTAATGCCAAAGATGTCCGTTTCTTGAAAGGCATCACTGCCGATCGCAGCTCGGTTGACTTGCCCGGTAATCACAACCATGGGGATCGAGTCCATGTGAGCAGTGGCAATTCCGGTCACCAGATTGGTTGCCCCTGGACCTGATGTGCCAAAACAGACCCCTACTTTCCCAGTAGCCCGCGCATACCCATCGGCAGCATGGGCAGCCCCTTGCTCATGGCGTACTAGAATGTGTTGAATGTCGCCGCGCTGCTCAGAGCGATACACCTCATCATAAATGGGTAAAATCGCACCACCGGGATACCCAAAAATATGTTGAACACCGTGATGCTTCAAACTATCCATTAATGCAAAAGCGCCGGTTGCACGCACGGGAGAACCTCACAATATTGATTCAGGTGAATAAACCGAGTCTAAGGACTTCTGAGCAGGAGTGATGACTGCGTTAATCTTCTAGTGTAATCCCCGGCACTCAGCCCTGTCGATAAAAGTTTTTGAAGTTTTTGTAAAAAGCAATAACCTGAACAGCTTTTAGATGGCATCTTGCAAGACTTTGCGAGTGCTGCGCCAAGTCCATACCCCAGCGATGATCACAGAAATCCCCATGGCGATCAGAACCCGACGCAATTTAAATATATCTACCAGAATACCTGCGATCGCCAAGGGGAAAATTAAGGCAATATTGACCACATTATTCTGAAACCCAAATACTTTGCCCCGCATGTCAGCCGGGGTATGCACCTGAATCAAGGTTTGCATCGGCACCCCCACCATCGCTGCCCCGATTCCCAAGAAGAGGCTCAGGCTTAAACTCAGAGCAATACTTAAATCCTTGCCTAACCATTGGATCTCAATCAGACAAAAAGGATGAGAACCAACCCCATGCTCATAAATCCAATCAGGGGTAAAGGCAAATGATGAAACCGCTCTCCCCACTGACCCAAAATCGCCGCGCCCACAAACAAGCCCACGCCAGCCGCCGCCAGCAAAAAACTAAATTGACTGGGTTCTTCAAAGCCCACTCGTTTAGCCAAGTCAATGGCCAACACTAGCAAGGCCGCAAACACAGAATACAAAACGGTTAGTTGGATCATGGCATTACTTATGAGTCGATTCTTACGGAGATACTGAATACCCATTTTTAAATCAGCCCAGGGGTGCAGGGCTAGAGTCTGATCCACTTTGTCTTCTTCAATAGTCAATCCACACAGAATAAGAGCCGATAGTATATATAATCCACCTACTAAGTATTCCGGACCATGCAACCCACCCCAGGTTTGCGACCAACTCAGCAGTGGAGCACCCACCGCAAAGCCGACTACAAATGATCCCATCATGGTCGTTGTAAACAGGGCATTCGCAGACATGAGATTCTGGGGCTTGACCAAAGCTGGAATGGCAGCTTGCTCAGCCGGGGCAAAAAATTGGGTCAGAATTGACTCTAAACCGGACACTAACAGCAGCAAAGGAAACCAGGATAATTCTTTGGGTAATAGTGGAATCAGCAACGTGATGAAACCTCGGATGAAGTTGGAACTCCAGAGAATTTGTTTTTTAGACCAGCGATCTACAAAAATCCCCGCAGCCGATCCCAACAATATAGCGGGCAAGGTGTTGGCAATCATCACTGAAGATCGCATAAAGTTCTCGATATTCTCAGGGGGTTGATAGGCCGCCACCAAGGTAATCAGCAACAGTAAAAAACTCTTGTCAGCAAGTTGGGCAACAATCTGTCCCACCCACAGAATCACAAACTGCCGATTCTTCATCAAAGATCGAAAGCCACTGCCAGAAGGTTGGGGTTCAGAGGTCAACATAGATCGATTGTGCCTTCACAGAGAACTGAGCTTTATCAGCACCAGATGTGACCATAGATTTCCCTAAATCCATCCAGTGTAACCAAACTACCGCAATATTGTACATGAACTACTCCCAGCTACAGAGCGCAGGGAGTGACTAATGCCTCACTTCAATACCGTTGTCGAAATTCTCGCTTGCCAAGATCCACAAAAAATAACCCTGGCTGGTGCCAGAGTTACAAATACAAACTTGATTGGTAGATTTAGACTGCCTGATAGTCTGCTGAGACCACACGACCATTCTGATCGGCTTGACCATTGCGGGGTTGAATGACACCGTACCCACCATGATTTCGCTCGTAGATAACGTTAAGCTGACCCGTTTCAGCATTCTGAAACATATAAAAGTCGTGGTCAACCAGTTGTAATTGCTCTAAGGCGTCTCGAATGGTCATGGGAGACATGGCAAAGTATTTACAGCGAACGACTTCTTCTGGTAACTCAGGGGCGCGATCGCCCGTTAAATCTCCTAACAACGGTTGTTCTTCTACAGACTGAACCACCTCTTTAGTACGACTAGAGCCTTTGGTTTGCCGTTTTTCCTTATACTTACGCAGTTGACGGGCGATTTTATCGGCCACGAGGTCTATACTGGCGTATAGATTCTCAGAGCTTTCTTCAGCCCGAATCACAGAACCATTTACATATAGGGTAACTTCAGCCGTTTGCTTGGTGGTTATTCTCGGATTGCGAGCAACCGATAAATGCACATCAATTTCGGTAGTTAAATTCTGGTAATGATTGGCAGCCTTTTCAATTTTCTGGTGGACATACTCACGAATGGCATCGGTTATCTCAATATTCTTACCGTGAATAACAAGCTTCATAGGGTCGCCTCCCCTAAATCCAGGATTAACCTCACCCTAACATTTTGTATTCTGCAAGCGGGAGTGTTTCACTTTGTCTTTAATATGCTTTGCATCCCGTGATAATTCGTGACATTCTCTCACCACAAGATTAGGAGAAAATGCCCTTGATTTCATCTGAGCAATCGACTAAGACCCTCCCAGATAGGCCAACTGCTCCTAGACCCTGCTGGCTCTATCAACTCGCTCAGGTAGACTACCTCACAGCATGGGAGTGGCAACGGCAATTGGTGGGCGATCGCATCCGCAATCCCCACACACCTGACACCCTTATTCTCCTAGAACATCCCTCAGTCTACACCCTAGGACAAGGAGCCAGTTTAGAATTTCTCAAGTTCACTCCTGACCAAGCCCATCCTCCAGTCCACCGGATTGAAAGGGGTGGAGAAGTTACCTATCACTGTCCCGGCCAACTGGTCGGCTATCCCATCCTCAACCTCAAATATCACCAACCTGATTTGCATTGGTATCTCCGTCAGCTAGAAGAAGTGATTCTACGCACCCTAGCGGTTTATCACCTCTATGCTGATCGTATTCCTGGCCTCACAGGGGTCTGGTTAGGCAATACCAAAGTGGCGGCCATTGGCATTAAAGTCAGTCGTTGGATCACCATGCATGGCTTCTCCCTCAACGTTAATCCTGATCTGGCTGGATTTGAGCAGATCGTCCCCTGCGGGATTCACAACTGCTCCGTCGGCAGCTTAGCCCAATTCAATCCCCATATTTCTATGCTTGAGGTTCGTCAGACCCTCGCCGATCAATTCGCTCAAGTGTTTCACCTCAACTTGATCACAGATGTTCCTGAACCATTCACACCCGAGATCTAGCTTACTCCCTTTAGGATAAGAGAACGTTCTCTTGACTTCCATGACCTCACTTTTGTCTACCCCTACTCACACTAATGACCATTTCCAGATCACCTTTGCCCCCCTCAATCTGGCGCAAATTTATTCGTTGGTAGAGGATCCTGGGAATGGTGCGATCGCAATTATGAGTGGTACCGTTCGTGACCAAACCGAGGGCAAAGCGGTCCTGTCTCTGGAGTATCAAGCCTACCAGCCGATGGCCCTCAAAGTCTTCCAGTCCATTGCTAGTGAGATTCGTCAACGCTGGCCAGAGGCGAACCGTATCGTCATCCACCACCGAACTGGCCATTTAAAAATTGGCGAAATCAGTGTCCTAGTAGCCGTGGGTTGCCCTCATCGATCGGAAGCATTTCAAGCTTGTGAATATGCGATCGATACTCTCAAACACAACGCGCCCATCTGGAAAAAAGAACATTGGGCCAATGGATCAAGCAGTTGGGTGAATATTGGTGCCTGTGAGCCAGAAAACTCAGATCCCAATCAACAAAACTGAGACTCAGATCTCGTGCTGCAATTGCGTCCTCAAGGACTCTAAAGCTGCCCAGCGCCGATCCAGGGGTTGCTCAACCTGTTGTGCGATTTCTTCCATCAAGCCTTCACAGTTTTGATCACAGAGCTGACGATAGGGCAACTGCAAACTGAGCTGCTGATAAAGCCAATCTTGAGGGTCAAAGTACCCTTGCGGGGATAGGGTTTCGACTGGATCATCTAAGGTGACCTCAATTTCCAGGTTCGGCTCTACCGCTGCATCACTTTCAGGCGATAACCAGATCAGTTCCGCCGCTTCTACGGTTAAGCGATGGTTGTATTGCTGCAAACAGCGATCGCACTTCAGCGTCACAATGGCTTGAGCCTCCGTTGACACTTGCAAATAATTGCCCTGATGGATAATTTGTAGTTGACCTTGAATGGGTGTCAGGGAATCTAACCCTAGCAGAAATTCATCAATCTCTAGAACAACGGTATGCTGGGGTAAGGCTTCTAACCCTGGAATGTGAATCTTTTCCATCCGCTCTAGACCCTTAAAAAATTCCTCCACCTACTCATCAGCATCCTCTTGAACGCGATCAGCAGCAGCTTGCGTGACAACCAATCTGCGATCAGGTTCTTGACCGCGACTAAAGGTTTCTAAATCCGCTTCCTCAAACAATAACGTATGCACTAATCGTCTTTCCGCAGAAGACAGGGGTGGCATCTCATAGTCCTGCCCTGTTTGCCGAACCCTTTGGGCTGCTTGCGCTGCTAACTCAGCCACCTCACCATAACGAGTTATGCGAAAACCAGACAACTCAATGGTATAAGCTGTGCGATCGGCTCGATCCTTACCCAGGTTGAGGGTGGAATTAATCAGATATTGAATCGCATCCAACATCTGACCCTGATCACCAACCAATACATCCAGCTGATCTTGCGAAAGGCTTTGATCATTAATGGTCAGCCAAAAGCCACCAAAGTCCTTAAACTGAGTTCGGACAATCTCCGGTTTATCACTGAGAACCTGGGTAGTCATCCCTAAATGACCCAGTAAACGCATCAGCCATTCTTCACCCCGTTGAATATGTGGATTACTCATGAATAACCCTAACTGGAAGCTTTCTTCTTACTAGAATATTCAGGCTCAAAAGGCAATGCACCTCGTTCTTCCGTACCATCTTTAGCCAGAACCTTGGATGCTCTTTTTTCCTTGTCCAGTTTTTTCTGTTCCTCATCCACAATCTTCTGTAGATTTTCAGGCAATGGCTCCTTAGACAGGAAATAGCTTTGAGCCGTTTGAAAAATATTGGCAATCAGCATGTAAAGCAACACACCAGACGGTAGAGGGAAGAACAAAAACATCCCAGAAAACATCACAGGCATATACTTGTTAATCGCTTGTTGCTGGGATGCAGAATCACCACCCTGACCCGAGAGCAATTGATTGACATACAGAGATACACCAAAGCCGATCACCATCAACAAAATATCCCAATGGATAACCTCCAGATGCAATTGAGCCCCTTCATCCGTCTTAGAAATAAGCTCACCCCCCAAAGCACCAACCCGTCCTAAAGCCTTAATAAACAGAAATCCCTTATCAGAAGCAATGCCATTGATGGTTCCTTGCACCGTTGCATCCCCCGGTTGCAGAGCAACAATATGGCCGGAGTCATCAATTTTGATGCGATCTTCACCCTTCATCACCTTCCAACTGGGACGAATTTCCGAGTTTAAATCGTCAGGAATAACACGTTGCAGAGGTTTACCCCCCACAGTCTGAAATTGAAAATCCACAGACTGCCCCACAGCCAACTCTTTTCCCGTCGGTAAAATCCCAATAATGGGATAATGTTTTTCCTCAGCGACATAGATATTTTGAGGCTTTGTTGTAAACGGGGTAGACTGAATTTGCTCTACTTGATCTTGAGGCAAAATTTTCAAGTTTATAGGATAGTTAACATTGGCAAAGGGCGAACCCCTTAGGGTTGCAAACAACGCAAATAGAATCGGCATCTGAATCAACAGCGGTAAACAACCCGCTAATGGATTGCCAAACTCTTGGAGCAGCTTCGCCTGTTCTTCCTGCAACTTAGCTGGATCATCTTTGTAGCGGTCTCGGATTTCTTGCTGGCGTTTTTGCATCACGGGCTGAGCAACCTTCATCCGCCGCATATTGCGGATTTGCCCTGCACTCACTGGGTATAGAGCAAAACGGGTCACTAATGTCAAAGCAACAATCGCTAATCCATAACTAGGCACAATCCCGTAGAAAAAATCCAGGATCGGCAGCATTACGTTTTCTGAGATAAATCCGATAAAGTTCATTCGTTGTTAGCCGACCTATGGGCGAAAATGAGCAAATTTTCGATTTTAAAACTAAAGTTCTCAAGATTCGCAGCGAGTCATTGAGTCCATGGATAGAGTATATAGACACAGCATCTTCGTGCTGAATAATTCAGTCGATTCCAAAACTATTTACCAGTTTAAGGTTGAGAAGAAACTTGGGCAATCCTTTTATCATACTCACTCCAGCTCAGCATTGAAGTCATTGTAGCCCTGTTGGAGGGTTCAATCTTCATTCATCTAAAGACTCTTAAGAGGTCGAACCAGTGGCAACAAAGGATTTCGCTTGAGATTTTGCTTCGATTCTTTCTTCGATATATGCAGCAATCTCTCGAAACTTGGGCAAGGATTTTAGCTCAATCCGGCTGCCATCTTTGAGAACAATGACCATGTCGCCCCAAAATCCTAATCCCCTAGGAATAACGGAGACTTCGGCCATTTCAGAATAGACAATATCCGTGCGATTACGCCCAAACCAACCCCCATTAACCGTCACTCGACGACTGGTAATCCGAAAGCGCAACCAAACAGCTCTGACAATGGCACCAATCGTCAGGGGTATAAAAAAAATCGTCAAAGCTAAGAACGAATTTAAGATTAAATCCCCAATATGAGGTCTGCCTTCGTAATAGACTTCCTCCTTAATACCCATTCAGAATTTCCACCTCTGCAAACAACTTTCTTAATTGTTGCAGAAATTGCCAGTAATCGCACCGAACAGCAGCCGAGCGAACCACCACAACGACATCCCAACCGGGTTGTAAATTGGGTAAGAGCTGATAGCAGACTACCCTAAGCTGCCGCTTGATCCGATTGCGAACAACAGCTTGTTTGCTGACTTTGTGGCTGATGGAGAACCCAATTCGAGTCGGATGCGGATCGGCTGGGGATACAGGACGATGCTGATAAGCTCTTAAAACCAAAGCTGAACACGAGCAGCGTTTGCCAAGCCGATAGACAGTAACAAAATCTTGGGAGCAAGTTAGTCGATGAGGTTTAGACAACATCCAAGTTGACTCATCTTGCATTAAACCGCTAAACGGTGCCGACCTTTACGTCGACGCGCGTTAATCACATTTTTACCACTCTGAGAACGCATCCGGGCTCGAAACCCAGAGGTTCGTTTACGTTTGCGGCAAGTGCCACCTAAGGTTCGTTTTGTCATAATTTATTGGGTCAAAGAATTGGGATAAGGTCTAGCACATGACCTAGAAACCATAGTTTACAATCTTATCACCTGCTCTTGCCAGACCAGGTGAAACCCCTTAATCTCAGATGTTGCTCAGCTTGCTGTCGAGGTCATCCATGGAAACTTCTCTTGAAAATCTTTGGAGTCAAGTCCTAGAGCGATTGCAATTGCAACTGAGCCGACCCACCTTTGAAACGTGGATTAAGACGGCGAGTGCCGAACAATTGCAAGGGGATTGTCTTGTCATTCGGACGCCCAATCCTTTTGCCCGTAATTGGTTACAGAAGTACTACGTCAAAACAATTCGAGATGTTGTCCATGAGATTCTAGGATATCCCGTAGAAATTCACATCGAAATTGCTAACGGAGACACAAATACCAGTATTTCTGTACCAGAAATTGCCTCTACGTTTCCAGCTCCATCGAGTCCTACAGAAAATGCCAATCCTCAGCCCAGGCAACAAGCAAGCCTCAACCCTAAATATGTGTTTTCTCGTTATGTGGTGGGTCCTAACAATCGCATGGCCCATGCTGCTTGTCTGGCGGTGGCTGAGTCGCCGGGTCGGGAATTTAACCCGCTGTTTTTATGCGGAGGAGTTGGTTTAGGCAAAACCCATTTAATGCAAGCTATTGGTCATTATCGCTTGGAGATTTCACCCAATTCTAGGATTTTTTATATCTCTACTGAGCAATTTACAAATGATTTGATTGCCGCTATTCGTAAAGATGGTATGCAAAAATTTCGAGAGCATTACCGAGCGGTAGATGTCATGCTAGTGGATGATATCCAATTTATTGAAGGCAAGGAATATACGCAAGAGGAGTTTTTCCACACCTTTAATACCTTGCATGAAGCGGGAAAACAAGTGGTTTTAGCCTCGGATCGTCCCCCCAGTCAAATCCCACGATTACAAGAAAGACTTTGCTCTCGCTTTTCAATGGGCTTAATTGCAGATATCCAACCCCCTGACTTAGAAACACGGATGGCCATTCTGCAAAAGAAAGCTGAATATGAGAATATTCGACTCCCCAGAGAAGTTATTGAATATATTGCTTCTAGTTATACCTCCAATATTCGAGAGCTAGAGGGAGCCTTAATTAGAGCGGTGGCTTATATTTCCATATCTGGATTACCGATGAATGTGGAAAATATTGCCCCCGTTCTCAATCCTCCCACTGCTAAGATCACTGCTTCTCCTAAAACCATCATTAGCACGGTAGCAGACATGTATAGTGTCTCTATAGAGGATTTAAAGGGTAACTCTCGGCGACGAGAAATCAGTATGGCTCGTCAGATTGGTATGTATTTAATGCGACAACATACAGACTTGAGCTTGCCCAAAATTGGTGAGGAATTTGGAGGTAAAGACCATACCACCGTGATTTATAGCTGTGATAAGGTTTCAGATCTGCAGAAAACAGATCCAGAATTAGCCCAAGCTCTTCGGCAACTGGGCGATCGCATTAAACTAGCCAACCAACCCTAACCCGAACTGCGCTTCAGACCAGATCCAATCTCTAGTTTGCCCAAGGCAATCTCTGTCTGAGCTTGTGGATAATTTTTGTCGGCGATGATTATTCATCCTTGGTAAGCGCTAAGCTACCCCTCACCAGGGATTACAAATTCAGAGTTATTAGTCAGCGTAAGCTTTTCCAAGTAAGGCTTATAAGCCAATCAATTACTCAGTGATTAGCGATCCCAAATATAACCTTAAGTATTTTATAAAGAAATGTAAACTCAAAAAATAGCCTGTGGAAAACTCGGTTTTTTCTGTGGAAAACCCTGGTAAAAACTTGTGGAAAACTTCGAACTTCTGTGGAGAAAAATTTTTTTCTCCACAGCCTGTGGAAAACTACCCAATTTTTTCCACAGGTTTTCCACAGGCTGATGATGCTTTAAAGGCTTGAGATAACGTACTTTTTTCAGTTTTTCCACATTTTCCACAGCCCCTACTACTACTACTATATTTAAAATTTAAAGAACAGTAGAGAGTAGAGAGGCTAAATTTTCCAGCGAACTCCTCATCCATTTTGCTGAGCAGAGCAATGGTGTTACGATATTGCTCCGAAGAGTTTTGATGAACCCCTGGCAGGTTATGAAACTGGTTTGCAAGCAAAGTGATCTCAATTCGAAACTCTCACTCCTGAGTCGAATTGTGCCGTCTAATCCAACACACCCTGTTTTGGCTAATGTTCTCCTAAGCGCCCAGAATGAACGTCTGGGACTGACGGTGTTTGATTTAAGCTTGGGGATTCAAGTTTGGATTGCGGCTGATGTGGAGGAAATTGGCTCTTTGACCCTGCCTGCCCGATTTCTCAGTGAGATTGTCTCCCGATTACCAAACTGTGAAATTCAAGTTCAGAGTGAGGGAACTGAGGTCACCTTGACTTACAGTTCTGGCCATTATCAAATGCAGGGTCTGGTGGCTGAAGAATTCCCGGAATTGCCAACCTTGGAGAAGGTTTTAGCTTTGTCTGTACCTTCTGAGCTTTTCCAAGAAGGATTGCAAGCAACTTTGTTTGCGGCTAGCACCGATGAAAGCAAACAGATTCTCACGGGGTTGCACTTAAATGCTTCTGAGTCTGGGTTTGAGTTGGCCACTACGGACGGCCATCGCCTTGCGATCGCGCATTTTCCCGACTTAGTGAGTGCAGAACCTATGACTGTAACAATTCCTGCTAAAGCGTTACGGGAATTGGAACGGATGTTGGGGCGAGTCAGCGCTGATGTTGCCCTCAGATTCGATACCAATCAAGCCACCTTCGAATTAACAGGAGAGCAAGGAACAGAACGTCTGAGTTGCCGTTTATTAGAGGGTCAGTATCCGGCTTACCCTCAGTTAATGCCCAAGCAGTT
This sequence comes from Acaryochloris sp. CRU_2_0, assembly GCA_012034865.1. Classification (GTDB taxonomy): domain Bacteria; phylum Cyanobacteriota; class Cyanobacteriia; order Thermosynechococcales; family Thermosynechococcaceae; genus Acaryochloris. The sequence continues at coordinate 25,852 of JAAUOM010000003.1, forward strand.
TGAACGCCAAGTTACCGTGGAACGTCAATTGTTCCTAAGCAGCGTCGAGCGCATCGCTGTCTTGGCTGCTCGCAAGAACAATATCATTCGGGTGAAATTAGATAATGCCCAACAGCAAGTCGCATTGTCCGCCGAAGCGCCAGAGCTAGGGGTAGGGGAAGAGACATTACCTGCTCAAATCTCAGGAGATGATTTGGACATTGCTTTTAATGCTAAATATTTGAGTGATGGGCTTAGAGCAATGGGTAGCAAAGATGTGCAGTTGCAGTTGAATTCAGCAACCATGCCAGTGGTGTTATCGCCCTTGTCAGGCCAGAAAATTACCTATCTGATTATGCCGATTCAAATTCGTAGTTAGCCTTCAATAGTGTGAGTATATGAGGGCATAAATGTAGAAACCCTTCAAAACTCCTAAAAAGAGTATGGTTCAAAAATCAAATTGTACCTTTTGCCTTTTTACTTCCGCTTAGCGATATTAGGAACTGTCTTTATATTAAGTTTGCAAGAGAGATGTGGATCCTTCGGCAAAGATCCTTTAGGATGAAGCTAAATATGCTTAGTCTAAAAATTATAAGCTGCTCCAAAGATCCCTAACCTTACGCCAGTAAGAGGTCAAATCAATGAGAGAATTAGTCGTCTTAGTGCTGTCTATAGGGCTAGTGGGGGCATTAGCAAGCACCGCTAATGCCCTGCGTTCCTTCTCCAGCTCTCCTCAAGTTGATCATGGCCAAAACCTTGAGGCCGTATTGGACAAACCTGACAGCAAAGATAAACTCTCTCCCATTGTTGCAGATCAGCCCCCTGATGATGATGAGCATTGGCCAGGTCGTCGAGAGTAAGGTTTCTCAAAGTTAGGGTTTGTAGTGGGGGTGAGGCAGCTATAAGGAATACTTACCCAGCCATTATTTTTGGACTTGGATTGAAACAGGGGCAGTCCCACTCTGAAGTACACCGATTTGTTGAGCCGCTGCTTTACTCAGGTCGATACCACAATTGCATCTATCGTTAATACGGACACTGACGGAAGCACCGTTATTTAAGTTAGTGACCTGTACCCACGTCCCAAATGGAAGACTAGGATGGGCAGCAGTATAACTCCAAGTATCAAATGTTTCACCTGAAGCCGTAGATTGGCCTTGGTAAGCGTCACTGTAGTAGGTTGCTGTTTCAGCCAGAACGGCAGATTGAACAAGCACAGCGGCTGCGAAGGTAAGGGGAACGATCAGTTTTTTGAGCATAATTACTTATTCTTGCCAAGTGGCTTATAGCTTACCACCCTAAAGGGCGTTTGAAAAGCCTGCTACAATCCTTGCAACTACGCTCAAATGGCCTTAAAACTGCGGATGGATAGCCACACCACATTCAGATTATCCAGGGGTAAAGTGCTACCTATAATCTTCTATAGACAAGACTGATGTGTGATTTTTAAGCTTGTGTTGGCTCTTTAGAGATTGTCTTGAAGCCCACATTCCACAACGTAAATTTATTTATCAAAGACTTGAATAACTTGACCAGAACTCGGCAAACTGCTGCTAGTAACTGTGATGGCGTTGCTGCCCATTCGTCGAATGGTTGTTCCTTTCATCAAGGATAGAAAATCTTCAACAGGCTGGAGATCACAGGTCTTAGGATCTGTTGCTGCCGTCTTGTAATGGGTGGGAATGACGAGCTTAGGATTAAGGGTCTCGATAGCGGTTTTGGCTTCTGCTGGGGTGTAGGCTTTGGCACTCCCCCCCACCGGAATCAAGAGGACATCTGGCCGACTCATGAGGATTTTTTGCTCTACACTAATCGGTGAGGCAATTCCCCCTAAGTGAACGACATTAATCCCTCCTTGTACCCATTTCCAGGCAACATTGGTGCCAAATCGATAGCCATTTACCCGATCATGGAGGGTGCGAATCCCTTGAAATTGCAAGCCATTGGTTTTGTAGGCTCCTGGCTCAAATAAAAGTTTAGGTTTACCTCCTAAACCTTCGACAACACCTTCATCTAAGAGTCGGCTACTAATCAAAACAATATTGGCTGAGACGCGGGGAGCGGCATATTTTGCTGTACAACCAACGGGGCGAAAGGGGTTGACTAAGACCTCTAAACCATCACCAGAGAATAAAAAACAAGTATGGCCTAACCAGCGAATGCCTAAGGAGCCTGCCGCTTGCGCTGAAGAAGCTTGCCAATGGGTGGCAATGCCACCACCTAGACCCGTAATTAACCCTGCCTGCACATAGTGCATGAACCGTCGCCGCTTCATAATGTTTTTGTTCGTCTCCCTAAATGGTTTGCTTGGTTGAAAACTGCTTGATTAATGTCTACCATCAGGGCTGAGATTACTCAAGAAGTTTTGCAGCAATTGCTTGCCAGAAGTAGTCAGAATACTCTCTGGGTGGAATTGGACGCCTTCAATATGCAGATAGTTCCGATGACGCACCCCCATAATTGTCCCGTCTTCAGTCCAGGCTGTAATTTCCAAGACATCTGGACAGGTTGGACGATCAATAACCAGACTATGATACCGAGTTGCGGTAAAAGGATTCTCTAAACCCGCAAAAACCCCTTTAGAAGTGTGGGTAATGGGGGATGTTTTCCCATGCATGAGGACTGGTGCCGCCACAATAGTTCCACCAAAAACTTGGCCAATACTTTGATGACCTAGACAGACCCCTAAAATCGGCACCTGAACCCCCATGGTCTCAATTAATTCTAAGGAAATCCCTGCATCTTCAGGTCGGCCAGGACCTGGAGAAATAACGATGGCGTCTGGTTTGAGGGTTTCAATTTCTTTGAGGGTAATTTGATCGTTCCGGTAGACCTGGATGTCTTGGGCAACCTCAAAGGTGGTGGCCAGTTCTCCTAGATACTGAACCAGGTTGTAGGTAAAGCTGTCGTAATTATCAACAACCAGTAACACTGTTGCGGCTCCCGTGCATAGAGAAAGTTATCTCTCTAACTTATCGCGTTTTCCTATCCTTGCGGGTGCAAGGGGCTGGTCGTCAACGGCTTTGTACAAGCGTAACGAAGGGGGGAATGAGTAAAAATGCAGCAATAATTAGGGCTGCGATCGCAGAAACAAGCACAGCCGCAGCAGCACAATCTTTAGCAATTTTAGCTAAATCATGATAGGTACGTTGAACCGTTAGATCGACTACCGCTTCTAGGGCAGTATTCAGTAATTCCATCACCAACACCAAGCCACTGGTCAGAGCAATCACAGCCAGCTCCACAGGTTGCAGTTGCAGACCAATGCCTAAGCTCAACGCCACACTGCCAATGACGGTATGAATGCGAAAATTGCGCTGAGTTAAAAAGGTATAGCTAAGACCTGCCCAAGCATATTTGAAACTGACCCATAAGTTGGGAGCCACCTTAAAGGACAACTCACGCCTGATAGACCGCGCTTCAGGCTTAGCCTCAGTTTGTGAAGAAGTCAAAGATTTATTTGACATAAATTTAATCTTTTTCGTGATTCTACACTATGGTAGCGGTGGATATCCGATGACTTTGCCTGAGGCTAATGACTAATAATGCCTTCTCCCTCATCTATACAATGGGACATTTATAACGAGCTTGAATATCTTTAATTACCCGTTCTAGCAAACTCTACAGGAGCTGCCTAGAGGATCTGCCAATTTGCTCTAGAAGTTTTTGCTGTTGGTGGAGCATCAAATTGAGTTGCTCTGGATTAGGATGATCCCAGCCCAACAGATGGAGCAGACCGTGGGTTGCTAGCCAAGCCAATTCTTGCGCTAGGGTATGGTGATGTTCTTGGGCTTCCAGGGCTGCTGTTTCTACAGAGATAATAATGTCCCCCAGTTCAACCGGAACCTCTGACCACAGGGTTGTGGGTAGGAATTGCTGATCTAGGGCGGCAAAGGCCAACACATCCGTGGGTCGATCTTGGTGGCGATAGGCAGCATTGAGAGCCTGAATGTGCGTGTTATCGGTCAACAGCAGGCTCAGCTCGTAGGAGTGGATGGGAGAGATCTCTGGTTGTAGGCAAATAAACCATTGCCCAAACCACTCATTCCAGGTTAGCGCTGAAATCTGTTTTGCTGCTGTGAATTGCTCTGCCAGCCGGCCAGAAGACGCTAAAGTAGTCTGAATCGGTTTATCTAGATCCCATTGGACATGGACGGCAACTTGCATCCTGATGGCTCTGTTTGGGTAAAAAGGGGTTACTGAGGGTTGGTTACCGGGTGAGATAGGATAGGCCAATTAACAAGGCTAATAAACCTACAGCGGTTAATCCAAATTCTAATAAGGATCGTTTGGGTTTGCGAACCATGTTCCGCATGGCTAACTTGGTATAACTATCACGGGGCGAGGGAATCGGTGCGTCTGCGGGAGTGGATTCTGCCTTTGGATCTTCCGCAGGGTTAGGGTTCATATCGTCAATTCCAGAAGGATCAGCACTCATGATTAACAGCAACCTTTATGACACAGTATCCAGAAAGCCCGATTAAATCTCCCACTATTCAAGATTAGAGAATTCAAGGGCTTCCCTATCCATTTTAGGCAACCGCTGCTTGCTGAACAGCGGAACTGGCCAACAACCCTTGAAACAGTTGGAGACCATCGGTATAGCCCAAGGTTGGATCAGAAGCTCGTTCGGGATGGGGCATCATGCCAACCACATTGCCTTGGAGATTACAGATGCCAGCAATATTCTCAACGGAGCCATTGGGATTAGAGACGGTATCGATTTCACCGCTGGAGTTACAGTACCGGAATAAGATTTGGCGATTGGCTTGGAGAGCCTTTAGCGTAGTCTGATCGGCGTAATAGCAGCCTTCGCCGTGGGCAATAGGAAGGGTAATCACTTGTTGGGGTTGATAGGCTTGGGTCCAAGGCAGGTCTGTTCTTTCGACTCGGATAGAAAGGCGATCGCAAATAAAATGCAACTCACGATTGCGCACTAAAGCTCCTGGCAGCATGCCCGACTCCGTCAGCACTTGAAATCCATTACAAATACCCAAGACGAGCTTACCTTGCTGGGCATGGGTAAGGGTGGCCTGCATCGCTGGCGAAAAACGAGAGATCGCTCCACAGCGCAGATAATCGCCATAGCTAAACCCGCCAGGGATAATCACCACATCTAGGTCACTCAGGTCAGTTTCTTGGTGCCAGACCATGCGGGTGGGTTGTTTGAGTAAATCACGGGTGACCAGAGCCACATCGCGATCGCAATTTGATCCTGGAAAAATCAGAACACCAAACTTCATCGTGGGTCTTCTCCTGCAACAACCGTAGGCATTAATTGCAGATCAAAACGATAATTCTCAATCACAGGATTTGCTAAAAGTTGATCACACATGCGATCTACCTGTTGGCTAGCAGTTGATTCATCATCAGCAACAAGGGTTAACTCAATATATTTGCCGATGCGAATCGAACCAATATTGTCGTTGCCTAATTGCTTCAGCCCCGTTTGTACTGCTGTTCCTGCGGGATCTAAGACCGAAGGTCTCAGGGTTACATAAATTTTTGCCTGATAGATTTGCGTCACAATTTCTTGAAAATATAGCGTTAATTTAGTTTTGGACTAGAAATGATATCTAAATCAATATCTCTACTGATTCAATTATATTCTCAACTATTGCTCTCTATTGAAAATAAATGAGAATTTCAGCTTTGAAAGTCTTTATCAGAAGTGGTTTCAGTCGTAATTCTAAAAAAATGCTGTAACCTGCTGAAGCTGGTTTACAAGTTTTTCTCTAACTTCAGGCAGTTTTGATAGCTCGTTGGGCGCTCGTAGGCAATTTGCCATCCTTTATCGGTCATCAGCTTTAGCAAAATGATGCTTCCCCAATGGGCTTGCCGCTCAAGCGGATCAAATCTGTGGTCTGATGTAATCTGATGCATAGCTTGCAGATTGAGATCGAAATCAAACGCTTTTCCCTGATCCCAAATCCAAATCCTTAACACCTGGGAAGAAACTTGCACCTCTAGTGCAATGGGCGTACTAGGTGGTAGATGCTGATGGGCGTGCTGAACCGCGTTTGTAAATCCCTCAACAATAGCGATTTGGGCTTCTAGCCAGGTTTGTTGGCAAATTAGAGGTTTCTTAAATTGTTCAAACCAGGTGACAACGTCCGTCAATTTCTCTAAGTCCGTCTCAACCGTTAACCTGATGGTCTGGGTTTGAGGATGTGAGTCTACTGACATCAGACCGCTCCCGAGTCTTTGGTGAACAGAACAGCCACTGTTTTTAGGATTAATTTCAAGTCGTACATTAAACTCCAGTTTTTCTGGTAATGCAAGTCCAAGCGCATTACATCCTCAAATTTACGAACTTTAGAGCGACCATTGACTTGCCATTCTCCGCTCAGACCTGGTCTTACGTCCAAGCGCTGCCAATTTAAAACTTCGTATTGGCTAATTTCTTCGGGTGTTGGAGGGCGAGTACCGATCAGGCTCATATCCCCTTTGAGGACATTCCAAAACTGGGGTAACTCATCTAAGCTGGTTTTGCGTAAAAAACGCCCAACGCGAGTAATTCGCGGATCGTGATCATTTTTGAAAAAAGCTCCTTGCACTTGATTGGCAACTTCATGTTTCAGTGTTTCGGCATTGGTCACCATTGAGCGAAATTTCCAAATCCAAAAGCGTCGTCCCATTAACCCACACCGGACTTGCCGAAATAAAATGGGGCCTGGACTGTCCAGTTTAATGGCGATCGCGATGGGAACGAAAAGAATTGTTGTTATTCCTAACCCAACCAGGGAACCCACGATGTCGCCCGCCCGCTTAATCGGAGACTTCACAGACCGATGGGTGAGCAAGGGGCGTTGGGCAATCTGACGATTGGGTGTGGTGGGTGTGGGATCGGTATTCGGTTCTAACTCAAAGAGTTGCTCTAACCCTGCTAATGAAAACGCAAACTGGACTTGCGAATTGAGGCTCCACACGACAACCTTGATATTGCGTTGTTGCGCCATTTTTAAGCTGGCCAAGAGAGCGCCAATCCCACTGCTATCGATCAGTGTGGTTTGGCTAAAATCCAGAATCACCTTCTTCAGCGCGGCTTCTTTTTGCAGCAGCTCTTGGAAATGGGTGCGGAAGCTAGGAGCCTCAATCACACTCAAGCGAACTGGAACCTGAATCAGTAGTGTTTCATTGACCAGGGTTGATGCCAGTGGAGGGGTTGGGGAAGAGTCAGAAAACATAGGCTTTTGGTGAGTTAATCAACAATGTTAGCGGGAAGAGACTGAATCTTGTCCTGAGCCAAACTGTTATTCGGTTCCAACTCAAAGAGTTGATCTAACCCCGTTAATGAAAATGTAAACTGGACTTGCAAATTGAGGCTACATACAGCAACTTTGATATCGCGTTGTTGCGCCATTTTTAAGCTGGCCAAGAGAGCGCCAATCCCACTGCTATCGATCAGTGTGGTTTGGCTAAAATCCAGAATCACCTTCGTCAGCGTGGCTTCTTTTTGCAGCAGCTCCTGGAAATGGTTACGGAAGCTAGGGGCTTCAATTACACTCAAGCGAGCTGGAACCTGAATCAGTAGTGTTTCATTGACCAGGCTTGATGCCAGTGGAAGGCTTTGGGAAGAGGTAGGAAACATAGGCTTTTAGTGAGTTAATCAATAACGTTAGTGTTAGTGTGAAGAAACAGAATCTTGGCTTAAGCCAAACTGTTGACGCAAGTTTTGACACAGGGAGATGGCCGCTGTTTCAGAGAAATCTGTTACAGTCACCTTCTGGGGAGCTTGCAAAAAGCGCACTAAATCTCCAGGAGACCAGGCGATCGGAACATTTACAGATGCTAATGCCAAAGCCATTTCTATCTGATGATCATCGACATGTTCTTTGAAGGCGTGGCAACGGGGTACCAAAATAAAGGGTTTGTCTAATGCATCAAGCAGAAGAACGCTCCCTTCTCCACAATGAGCTATAATCACCTGTGCTTGCTGAATTAAATCCTGAAAGCGATCTTCTTTTAGAACCTTATAAACCTTGGCACCGGAAGGCAGAATTGTACTGCTGCCATATTGCACCACGACTTCATCCACAATCAGATTGTGGTTAAGCAACGCATCAATCCAATTCATCAGGCGATTAAAAGGATATTGCTCCGTTCCGACGGTCACTAAAATCATGAAGCCTCCGGGATTGTTACGAGTTCTGCTTGAGGATATCGGGCTTTTAAGCGTGGCCAGTGAACATAAATGACGCTTAAAAAGGGTAATGCCAGTCTGGCAGAGAGACTTAAGCTGCTCACCCGTGTTACTGACTCAATGAAAACGGTGTTACTTCCCCATAGTTTGCCCAAAATTAAAAAGGGAACGGCCACACCTGCTCCCGTTGAGAGAATTAAATCGGGTTGTTCTTGCCGGAGTACCTTGACAGCAAGCCCTAGATTCCTCACCAGGTTTGGTAAATTCCGATTCGTGGGGCTATAAGCCCAAGCAACCTTGGCATCTTTTAAGAATACTTCGGTTGTTCCCGTCCGAAACGTAACCCAAGTGCAATCATGATCTTGCCAGAAGGGTTGCAATTGCTGGAGGGCTTTAAAATGTCCGCCGGATGAACAAACCAGTAATATTTTCATAGGTAGTCTCTGGGTATTGGATGATTAAATAACCTGTCTCAACTCCTGCCTGATGAGAAGTTCCTGAACTAGAATTAAGCGGATCGCTGCTCCTGCTGAATGCGCCTACGTTGGCTTAATCCTGTTATCCTCATTGCAACTGTTTCCAGTTGCTGATAGATCGCTGGTGGTAGAAGACGGAGAAAATAAACGGCACCAATGGTTAATAGGGTTCGGCGAGGTTCCTCTCGTAAGATTGTCCAGTCCGTCGCCAACGCTTTATGAAGAAGTTGCGTGGCAATTGTGGGCGATCGCTGGCTGGCAGCCCGTCGCGCTAAATACCGCAACTGGTAAGCTCTGGCTTTATCTGCCCACTGGTGCACAAAGTCGGGATGTTCCGCTTGAGTTTTCGTGATGATGCGCTCCCACGCCTCATACTGCTTGAGAATATTGGCCGACAGTCCCCCCATATTGACGCGATAGAGAGTTAGGGCATCGGGAATGCCTGCAATTTTCCAGTTAGACTTCAAGGCAATGCGTAACCAACACTCAATATCTTCAGATTGGCGAAAGCTATCGTCAAAATAAAAGTCTTCTGGGTCTCCATATAAACTAGCCTGGAATTTAATGTCCTCCAGTACTTCTCTGCGTATGACAACGGCTGAACCATTACTAATCGGGTTCCGACAAAACAAATAACCGGGTGTGATATCTGTTAGTTTCGGCATTTGATAAATGCCCAAGGGTTGACCTTGTTCATCAATAAAACTAGAACGGCAGAAACTGACCCCAATGTCAGGATGGCGCTGGAAGTGTTCGATGTGCTTGGCCAGTTTTTCGGGTTGCCAGAGATCATCGCTATCTAGAAAGGCTAGATATTGACCTTGAGCGTGGCGAATCCCGGTGTTTCTAGCTCCTGCTAATCCTCGGTTTTGCTGATGAATGATGCGGATACGGGAATCAGAATAGCTTTGGCAAATTTCAATACTGCGATCGCACCCCCCATCGTCAATGACAAGAATCTCAAAATCTGTAAAGGTCTGCGCCAAGACCGAATCCATCGTGGCGGCAACAGTACGCTCGGAATTATAAACGGGAATAATGACAGATACAGTGGGCATAGGGGGAATGGGGAATAGAAGGATCAAGGGTCATCAAAACAGTTTCAATCAGGGCTTTGGCTTGGTTTTGTTCTGGGATATTGCCCAGGTATTTGTGCAAGGGCATGTTGACCATAAACGGCGAGGAGTGTGGAGATCGTGCGGCGGGGTTCTTGCCACAACAGCGCCCGGTGCGATCGCAGCGATCGGTTGATAAAATCTACCCCCACAGTTGAGTCCACCTGCAACCGAAAAGCGCGACGGGCTAAATAGCGCAAGTGAATGGCTTGGGCTTTGGCAAAGTGGCGATGCACTAAATCGGGCGCATAGGTTTTCGCTTGGCTAACCAGGGTATTCCAGCCCGTTTCCATCCGATAGAGATCAGCAGACAAGCCGCCGGAACTCGTGCGATAACGGGTCAAGACCTGGGGAATACCTTCAATTTGCCAATCCTGGGTACACATCACCCGCAGTAACCATTCCAGGTCTTCGGAATAGCTCATCGTTGGGCAAAAGCCCCCCACTGCGTTCCAAACCGCACGGCGGATCACCCAATTGGACGTGGTGGTTGTAGGGTTCTCCGAGAGAAAGTCTTCGGGTTTTAATCCTGTCAAACGAGATGTGGATCGCTGCCCCGTCGAGGCTCCAGTCTGAGTGAGGATCTCCACTTGGGCAAAGCTTACCCCCACGTTTGGCTGGGATTGAAAGTGATCTAGGTGGGTTTTGAGTTTGGTCGGTAGCCATTGATCGTCAGCATCCAAGAACGCAATGATCTCACCTTGGCTTTCAGCAACCCCGCGATTTCTGGCAGTGGAAACTCCTTGGTTCCCTTGACGAAGGAGCCGAATGCGGGAGTCTTTTTGTTGATGGGCTTGGGCAATCTCAGCCGTGCGATCGCGCGACCCATCATCCACAATCAGCAGTTCCCAGTCTTGAACCGTTTGCTGCTGGACTGAAGCGATCGTTTCTACTAAGAAATCCGCCGCATTGTAGGCGGGAATAATCACTGAAACCGCTGGTTGGATCATAAAATCACCTCCCGAAAGGCAGGTTTGAGAACTTGGCGGGTTGCCCAGAGGGTATAGAGGGGTTGCAAGATTAAATGGGTGAGCATCACGGCGATCGCAGCGCCTAAAATTCCCCAAGTGGTGCCGATCCAAATGGCGGTGGCTAGACAGACCGTAAAGACGAAATTCCAGCGCAACTCAATTTGAGTGCGGCCAAAGGCTCTAAACATCAGGGATGCCGCATCGGCAAAGGGACGAGATAGAGCCGAAGCACAAATCAAAATTAAGATGGGAATTGCGCCTCGCTCGACCCACTTGTGACCAAAAACTAACGGCACATACAAGGGCGCTAAACTCGATTGCAAAACGACTAGCGGCACAATCAAAAAGCCAATTTTGCGTAAACTTTGGCTGTAGCGTGCCAGAAAGGCGGTCGTGTCCGCCTTGAGATCGCACAGATCAGAAAAGAGGGATACTCGAATGGCATTAATGACGCTTAAGCTAATGCCCAAACCCGCATTAAAGGCAAAATAATAAACCCCTAAAGCCTCAACCCCTACAAATCGACCAATTAACAAATAATCGACGTTTTCGCGGAAGGTTGTCAGCAACTCCACACTCAAAATCCGCGAGGCAAAACCAGTGATTTTGCGCCATTTGGCTAGTGTTAAGGATTGGGTCATCCGCCAAGGATGGTACTTAAAACTGAGGATGATCCAAATGGGAGCCACCAAGAACTTCGGTAAGACAATCGCCCACATGCCCCAACCGAACAACGCCAGGATCGCCGTCAAAACGTTATCCACGGAAACTTGCACTGAGCTTATCAGTGCTAGAATGTTTAAGCGATTTTCTCTCCGAATTAAGGCTGTTTGTATTGTGGCGAGGGGATAAATCAAATAGGTGAGGGCAATTAAGCAGATGGGCAAAATTAGCTTGGCGTTGGCATAAAACCCTGCGATCGCAAAGGCTGCCAAACATTGCACCGTAAATAGGACTGCCGCAATCAGCCAATTGAGTCCATAGGCGGTTCGGCATAGTTCTTCGACTTCATCCGCATCGGCTTGGACAATTTTGTCGGCAATGCCATTGCGGGTAAAAACGCGAATAAACTCATGAGTCGTCAGGACGATCGCCGCAAGGCCATAGTCTTCTGCGCTGAGAAGCCGTGCCAGGATCACCGTTGTACCGAGTCGAAAGATCCGGATCACCATTTCCGATGCACCCATCCAGCCAATATTACGGACAAAGCGATCGCTCTTTAGGGCAGACAGTCTTTGGGTAAGCGACTTCATGCCACCGCCTCCAGGAGGGCTTGCCATTGACTAAGATACCGATCCCAGGCTGATTCAGCAGAGCAACGGCCTTGCTGACCTAAGTTTGCCAATGCCTCTGGTGAACGATGGGCTAAATCCTGGATCGCCTTTGCCAATGCAACGGGATTTTCAGGTGGAACCAGTAGTCCACAGGCCTGCACCTGCTCACTCAACCCATCTACGGTAGAGATAATCACAGGTGTTGCTGTGGCTCTCGCTTCTAGGCAAACATTGCCCCACGGTTCCCAGCGGGAGGGAATGACAACCGCATCACAGCGGCTCAAGAAACTGGGGACATCATCGATCCGCCCGACAAATTCTACAGTGGAACAACTTGCTGCTTGTTGTTTCAAGGGAGTTTCGTCTGTACCCGTTCCCCCAATCACAAGCTGGATACTGGGATCAGTCAGACCTTGCATGGCAGCAATCAAAACATCAAAGCCCTTTTGCGGACATAAGCGACCATAAGCACCCAGAACAAAGGGTTGATCGAGGTGTCTGGGCTTGGGGGGAACCGCCAGAAAATTGTCCACAATCCGGGAGGCTTGAATCAGGGCAATTTTAGATTCATCCACAAGACGATTTTTGATCATCCATTGACGCTGGGCTTCGGAAACTGCTATGACGCGATCGCTCAGTCCGTAGGACAACCGCAGCATTGTTCGGAAGCGCAGCTTTGACGAAACGTTGAACGTCTCAAAGTTGGCGGAATAGTGATGCTCGGTCAATAGCACTGGAGCGATCCGTTTCAGTTGCCACAAAGTTTTGAGTCCTTTCCAAGAACTGGGGGCATGAAGGGCGATCGCAGTCGGTTTTTGATGGGGAGGATTGGCTAAAAAGTGATCTAAATTCATTCCCTCAAATGTGAAGGAATCAGCAAGGCCAGACTCCATTAGGCTTTTGAGTGTCGCAGAGATACCCCCTGTCCATCCCATGCCATGACTATTGATCAAATGAAAGATCGTTGGTTTCATGGTGCGATCGCCCGTTGATAGCAGTCTTGAAAATCCTGTTGCACCTGCTGCCGAATGGGAGCATGGTCAAAGGTTTGGTCAGCCGTTTTTTCCATTACGCTAACCTGGGCTTCTGGATCAAACTCTTCAAGGCTACAGCCGGGAATTTGTAACCGCTGGGTAAGATCTCGCCCTTTATTGGAGTAGTACAAATTAAACGGAACCCGCCCACTAGCAAGGCTCAAAATGGCAGTGTGATAGCGAACTGCGACGCTAAAACGACAAATTGCCAGGGCAGCCATTACCCGTTCCCAGTTCGCACAGCGATACTCACCGACAAAGGGATCGAAAATTTTAGTGGCTGGCACCTGCTGGACAATGGTTTGCGCGATCGCTAAATCATGATCCGCTCCATAGGCTTTAGCCTGAAGTAACAGAACGGGTTGATGTCCTCGACTCAGTAGAGTACGGCACAGTGTTACCAGATGGCGCTGAAACTGGGTATTGTCCTGGGTATACATGGAGTCGAACCCACGCAATGAAATCAGTACGGCGGTGTCAGGTGTAATATCTAATGACTGAAACCCCTGGACTGCTTCCTGCTTAGCCGCTGCCCTCAGCGATAAACTAAACGCCACATCATAGGACAACTGCGCTGCAACCCCTGCTTGTGTCAGACGCTTGTGACTCTCGACGTCCCGCACACACACCGCTGCCAAGCGTCGAAAACAAAACGCTAAGGCCTGAAAGCTCAGACCATGACAGGACCGTGGAATGGATTGACCAAACACAAGTGTGTGCTGGGGCGATCGCCACAGTTGGCGCAAATTTAGTAAAAAGGCTTTGGTCACCAGCCTTTCACGGGCGTTGTTGAAGATATCTCCCCCCACACTGATATAGGCATCACAGGGGGGGAGGGCTTCAATAACTTGAATTCCGGGGGTATATTCAGTCTGGAAATCTTGAAACTGAGCGAAGACCCTAGCATCGGGCAGCATCCCTGCAAAGGCGCTGTAGATGGCTGAATCCCCAATATTGAGGGTTGAGTAGGTATTAATAAGACCTATCTTAGAATCCATGAGTTTTAGAACCTCATGCTAGAGTTGTCAACGATCGTAACCGACCAACATAACTCGATCTTCATTGTGCCTAGCTGCCGCTTGTAGCGAAACGCTTGTTTTTTAGGACTTATCAGTGAGTATGCCCGAATCACCCAGAGAAAGAACAATCCTAATGACTTTTCTGGGCGGGTGCCTGAGAAGTATCCGACGCTGCTTTTGGGTACCCTACGGTTTTGAGGTACTGTGTAGCGGGTATTCACACTCATGCCTTCCATCTCTAAACGGTTATGGACGCTAGTTAAGACCCAACCTTGGCTACTGGGTAAACAAAATCCTGGTTCTATCCCTTTACGAGTGATTTTGGTTGTCCCGTTTGCCCTCCAAATTTGTGGGGTAGTTGGACTGGTGGGATGGCTATCATTCCGAAATGGTCAACAAGCCGTCAGCAACCTGGCCAATCAGTTAATCGATAAGCATCATCACGTGATTGCAGACCATTTGAAACAGTATATGGCTGAACCCCATCGGATTAACCGCTTAAACGCCGATGCCATCCAACTGGGGCAACTCAATTTAAAAGATTTTCAGCGATCGGGGCATCATTTTTGGAAACAATCCCAGCACTTTGACGTAACTTATATTGGAGGCGCACTTCCCACTGGAGAGTTCTCAGGAGCAGGGCGTTGGTTACCTGGTCAAGGAACAACGATTGATGAGCGCTCAGCACGCCTGGGCCACAGAAACTATACCTATGCCACCGATGATCAGGGCAACCGGAAAAAAGTGGTTTACATTTACGGTTATGATCCCAGGGAAGAAAACTGGTTTTCTGCTGCCATTCAATCCCGAAAACCCGTATGGTCTGCTGTCTTTAACTGGGACGAAACACCAGAATTATTATCCATTGATGCGGGATACCCGGTGTATGATGCCCAAAATCGGTTGATGGCTGTTTTAGATACTTCCTTATTGCTTTCCGATATTAGTGCATTCTTAAGAACACTTGACATAAGCACTCCTGGATCGGTGACCATTATCGAGCAAGATGGCGCACTGATAGCGAGTTCGAAGGCCGAAAAACCCTTTGACTTGGTGAATGGTAAGGCTGAGCGCCTCAATATTCTCAAGAGCCGTGATCCGGAAATCCAGGCCATAGGGAAGCATATCCAGCAACAGTTTGGGAATTTCCAGAATATAAAAATCAAGCAAGTTTTCAGCTTTGAACATCAGGGGCAACGACAATTCCTCCAGATTGAACCTTGGCGAGATGAGTATGGTTTGATCTGGCTGGTGGCGATCGCCATTCCTGAGTCTGAGTTTATGGCACAAACTCATCAAAATAGCCGTAACACAATTATCTTATGTTTACTGGCTTTAGCTGTTGCAATAGGTCTGGGTTTACTGACGACAAAATTAATTTTGCATCCGATTCAGCAATTGATCCAAAAAATATCGCGATCGCCGTGGGAGACTTTACCTTCCCCTACAATCCTAGTGCAATTTTTGAATTAGATCAGTTGTCAAAAATTTCCCATTCAATGGCTCAGCAATTGCAGGAATCTCTAGAAGCATTAGAGTTGCGGGTTGCCGATAGAACCAAGATCTTACAGAAAACTGAGCAAAGATATCGGAGTATCTTTGAAAATTCCAGAGAAGGTATTTTTCAAACGATGCCAAATGGTGATTATATTACCGTTAATCCAGCCTTAGCTTACATGTATGGCTACCATTCCCCCGTAGATTTAATCAAAAATTTAAGCAATGTCAATCGAGGACTTTATGTCGATCAAAATCGACGGGCAAAGTTTATTGAGATAATTGAAAGAGATGGCTCAGTTATAGGATTTATTTCCCAAATTAAAACCAAAACTGGGCAACGAGTTTGGATCGCTGAGAATGTCCATCGTGTTTGTGACGATCAAGGACAATTACTGTATTACGAGGGTACGGTACAAGATATTACAGCCCAAAAAAAGACTGAGGCCATTCTTCAGCGGCAGTTATTAGCCTTTGAGGTCGCCAGTGAAGGAATTGCCATCTTAACCGATCAAAAATTCATCTATGTCAATCCTGCCCATGTGGAACTCTTTGGCTACAGAAACGTTGACGATATGATGGCCAAATCCTTAAACATGTTTTATCCACCCGAAGAGAATCAGCATTTTGAGCAAGAAGTTTTTCCCATTCTGGAATCTCAAGGACATTGGCAAGGAGAAGCCATTGCCATGCGAAAAGATGGTAGTTTATTTGTCGAAGAACTCTCATTAGCATTAGCGGATAATGGAGATTGGGTTTGCATCTGTCGAGATATTTCTGAACGAAAAAAAATGCAGGATAGTCTAGAGAAATCACGATATGAAGCCGAAAGTGCCAATCGCACTAAAAGCCAATTTCTGGCAAATATGAGCCATGAGTTGCGAACGCCATTGAATGCCATTTATGGATTTTCTCAATTACTTGATCGAGATACTACCCTCTCTTCAGAAAGTCGAGAATATGCTGAAATAATTAATAAAAGTAGCACCCATCTTTTGGGTTTAATTAATGACATTTTAGATATGTCAAAAATCGAGGCAGGATTGGTGAATATTGTCACCCATAATTTCGATCTCTATAAACTGCTGGATATGATTGCAGCAATGTTTAAGCTCAAGGTTGATTCGACGGCTGTTAGTCTGAACTTTTCGTGCCAACAAACTGTTCCTCGTTATGTCGTCACGGATGAAAATAAATTACGTCAGGTATTAATTAACCTGGTGGGAAATGCAGTGAAATTTACAACAATGGGTTACATCCATGTGAACGTGTCAGCCACTGGACAAACGCTGTCTATCCCCGAATCTTCGGTATCCCTCCATTTTAGTGTTGAAGATTCTGGGTCTGGGATTGCCAACGCAGAACTGGATAGTTTATTCAAACCCTTTGTCCAAACGACAAGCGGTCGGCACCTCCAGCAAGGAACGGGACTAGGACTGAGTATTAGTCAAAAATTTGTAGAGTTGATGGGGGGCAAACTCACCGTAGAAAGCACCGTGGGGCAAGGAACAACTTTTCAATTCTGGATCAAGGCTCACGTTGGACAGTCTGAAGTCATGGCCAGTAGCTTATCAGCGAGGACGGTAATCGGGCTGGCTCCCCATCAGCCCACCTATCGCATCTTGATTGCGGATGATCAAGCAAATAATCGTCGCTTGTTAGTGCAACTCCTTTCCCCGCTGGGGTTTGAGCTTAAAGAAGTGACCAATGGCCGTGATGCGATCGCACAATGGGAAAACTGGTCACCCCATTTGATTTTGATGGATATGCGGATGCCAGAGATGGATGGTTACCAGGCAACACGCTATATCAAGGCACAGTCACAGGGGGCTTCTATCCCAATTCTGGCTTTGACCGCTAGTGCTTTGTTAGAACAGCAATCGGAGATCTTGGCAGCCGGGTGTGACGATTGTATTTACAAGCCATTTCATGAAGGAGAGTTGTTTAGCAAGCTTGAGGAGCATCTCTCGGTTCAATTTCTCTACCATTCATCCCCCCAAGAAATGGATCAAACAGCCTTATCTCCAGACTTACCCCTATCCCCTCATGAGTGGGTAAGTGTGATGTCTCCAGATTGGATTGCAGCCCTCCACACCGCTGCTAGGAGTGGCGATGATGACCAAATTCATGACCTCATTTCCCAGGTTCCACCTGAGCAAACTCGATTCATTGAGCAGCTAACGGAGTTAGCCAATCAGTTTGCCTTCGAGAAAATTTTAAAACTCACTTCATTTCAAAGTTAAAAACCTGGGTCAATAATTTTGACTTTGATCGCATTCTCAAGCTAACCCAACTTAACGAGAGAATTCAAACCATGCAAGATAAAAACCCTGCTGATATTTTAGTGGTAGATGACACACCTGCTAATATTCGTTTATTAGCTCAGATGCTTTCTGTTCTAGGCTACAAGGTCAGAAAAGCAACCAATGGTGAAATGGCGCTGGATGCAGTCTCCATGATACCCCCTGATTTAATTTTGCTAGATATTAACATGCCTGGCATGGATGGCTATCAAGTTTGTCAACGGCTCAAAGATAATGCTAAGACCGCTGATATTCCAGTTATTTTCATCAGCGCTCTAGATGAAATTATGGATAAGTTAAAAGGTTTTAATGTCGGTGCGGTGGATTACATCACCAAACCTTTTCAACTGGTGGAAGTTCAGGCTCGTGTCAAAACCCACATTTCCCTCCAACAGCTCCAGAAAGAGTTACAACATAAAAACCAACTGTTAGAAGAAGAACGCTTAAGAGCAGGTCAAGTACAAGCCGATTTACTCCCTAAAGATATCCCGAAGTTACCTGGGTTTAGCCTAGCCGCTTACTGTCTGCCCGCTAAAGAAGTCGGTGGAGACTTCTATGATTGGCAAATGGATGATTCAGGATATTTTAATTTCTTGCTCGGTGATGTAATGGGCAAAGGAATGCCGGCTGCCTTATTAATGACGACAGTTCGGGCAACACTCAGAGCCTTGAGTACCCAACTGACCCTCAGCAGCCGCATTAATGCTGCTCAATCCCTCTTGGCTACGGATTTTGGCCACTCAGAAAGTTTTGTAACCTTATTCTGCGGGCAACTCAACTGTCAAGATCGTCACCTCTCCTATATCGATGCAGGTCATGGCGTGGTTTTTATAAAACGGGCTTCTAGTACGATTGATCTGCTAGCTAACAGTGGCATTCCCCTAGGAATTCTCCCTCAGCAAACCTACAAAACCGGAACATTCCATTTTCAACCTCAGGATGCCTTGCTATTATTCAGTGACGGCATTCTTGAGCTATTACCTGATGCCAATCAAAATCCTCAAATCTTTGCCTCCCTATTACAAGGGGTAACTGGAGCAAGGGAGATCGTAGATCGAATCCTCAGTATTCTGCCGCAAGATCAAGAACTAGGTGATGATTTGACAATACTTATTTTGTCCTGTCACTGAATCTTTCCCTACCTATAAATTGACTTCGTCTGTTTAGATATTATTTGTATAGGGGTACTCTGAAACTTGTATGAGAGTTTCTGGGTAAAATTGATGTAATTTATGCTCAAATATTTATATCTCTCGCTCTACAGTTTTCTCTTGAGTTGTGTGTGGGTACTTCCTGGCTGGGGGTTGCCACTGTCTCCAGGCGATCGCCTAAAAATCAGCATTCCTGAAGGTGAAGAGTTCAACGGCATCTATGAGGTCAATGTAGATGGGACTCTGGGGATTCCCTATCTAGAACCTTTACCCGTTGTCGGGTTAGAACTACCGGAGGTACAGCAACAAGTAACCCAATCGCTGATCCAAGGGGGGTTTTTTCAGCCCTCATTTTTAAGAGTGAGTGTGAATCTTGTTCAGTGGGCTCCCATTGAAGTCTTTGTCAGTGGCGAAACCTATTTGCCAGGACGTGTTCTGATCAATGAGCAATCGGATGCTGAAAAAACGCAACCTCTTGTACCAGTGACAGGGCAATACGCCAGCCAGAGAATGCTCACGAGTGCGATTCGGAATGCAGGCGGCATCAAACCCAATGCCAATATCCAAGCCATTCAACTCATCCGCAATGGGCAAACTCGACTGTTTGATTTATCCGGCATTTTTACAGGCATTCCTGTTGAAGATGTGCCTTTGGTCGCGGGCGATCGGATCGTTGTCCCAGACGCAGGGGAGATCAATCCGTCCCTGGTGCGCCCCTCTGCCATTACCCCAGTGGGGGTGAAAATTTTTCTATCTAATCTGACCGTTCCTGCTACGGGTAATGCGATTTCGGGGATTGGACGGGACGCAACCTCCTTTCCCTACGGTTCTCGGTTTTCTCATGGGGTAACCGCAGCCAATTGTGCTGGAGGCACGAAAACCACCAATGCAGGTCGGCGCGCGCTTCTCGTTAGAACCGATCAACTCACTGGAAAAACCCAATATTTAGAGCGCAAGGTGGATGACATTCTCAAAAAATCTATTAATGATGCTGAGAACCCTTTCTTGATGGCGAACGATTCCATTGCTTGCTACGACTCGCCCACGATCCAAGCACGAGATATTGTAGACACCATTGTCAAATTCTTATCGCCTTTTTCTCTAATTAAAGAGTTATGGCCATGACGGAAATCATCCCTATTCCTAACTCTATAGCCAAAAGGAAAGGCATCATTGGCCTACTGACGAATCGTTGGACTCGTTACATTGTCCTCTGTGGATGTGCCAACATGTTTATCTGGGGATCCTCTCTCGGCTATTTAAAAAAAGCACAGCCGATCTATACCAGTCACTGGGTGCTCATTTTACCGGGAGCTTCTTTTGGCGTGAACTTCAACCTACCTGAAATCGGCCAAGCCTCGTCTTCCAATGGCTCTGGAATGGGAAGTTCTACCTATGATCCTAGAGCGAATTACGAATATATTTTTACGAGTGATCCAGTGATTGATCTAGCCGCCGAGATCGCCAAAGTTCCTGCTGGATCGTTCGGCAAACCCCGGATTAAATTGCTGGATAACACTACCATGATGGAGTTTGAGCTAACTGGGAAAAACCCTCAAGAAGCTCAGCGAAAATCGTGGGCGATGCACCAAGCCGTGGTCAAGCAACTCAATGGCCTTCGCGATCGCGAAATTCGCCAGCGACAAAGCCCCACTCAAACTATCCTCAAGTCCGCGCAGCAAAAACTCGAACAATCCCAATCCAAACTCTCTGCTTACAAAGTCTCCTCTGGTCTGAGTTTCCCTGAACAACTGAGTAACCTCTCCGTTAATATTGAACAGTTGCGTCGTCTTCGGGTTGAAACCCAAGCCCAGGAACAACAAGCTGCTAAGCGAGTACAAAAACTAGCGATCGATTTAGGGCTATCTTCAACCCAAGCCGCAGAAGCCTTTCTCTTACAATCGGATCAAATTTTTCAACAAAATCTCAAGGACTATAGCGAAGCCACTGCCACGTTGGAAGTGTTACAGAAGAAATTTGGTCCTAATCATCCCCAAGTCGCTAAAGAAGTAAACCGTCAACTCTCGGCAGGATCAGCCCTATCCCAGCGCGGTCAGACATTATTAGGTCGATCAGTAGATCAAGCCCACCTCATTCAATTGAGTCTGGCTACCAATGGAGCCGGACGAGACCCGTTATTCCAGAATTTGGTTTCGTACCAAGCCGATCAACGCGGCCTACAAGCCCAAATCAAGTCCCTCAATCAACAAATTCCTAAGCTCGAAAAGCAATTGGAAACCCTAGCGCAACGACAGTCCACCCTGGATAACCTCAAGCGAGATATGCAAATTGCGGAAGCAGTATTTGCCTCTACTCTGGCAAAGCTTGATCTTAGCCAAGGGGATCTATACTCAGCATACCCTTTAGCACAAATGGCTGTAGAACCCAGCTTACCGGTTGCACCCACGTCTCCTAAAAAAGGTGTTATTTTGGCGGGTTCTGCTCTTGGCTCTATATTTACAACCCTGGGCTTAACGCTGATGTGGATTCGTAAACCCTGGATTAAAAAACTATCGAAGCTCATCTCACCTTAGGATCGTGAATTTATTAACCCGTACATTCTCGCCCTCACCCCCAACCCCTCTCCCCTCGCGCAGCGTGCCTGAAAGGCGTAACTTTGGGAGAGGGGAGCCGGACAGCCTACCCATCTCTGAACAACTCCCCCCTCGCCCAGTATTGGGAGAGGGGGGCTGGGGGGGTGAGGGCTGTGATTTTGCTGAGACATAGTTTGACACCTTATTGAATTCTCGATCCTTAGCTTTACAACTAAACGTGAATATTTTTGCCAGAATAACACCTCAAGATCCGCTCAAGCCCGAAAATCTACCGGAGAAATTTGTCTGGGTTTCAATTGCTTATACCTATGCCATTTGGGTAGTCGGGGGACTTTACGTGGTTGGCTCCCTGCTAGGTTGGATTCTATTAACTTTTTTAGCTATTAAATTATTAGCACAGGATGAAGAAACACCAGAGCAGGAGAAGATTTCCATCTCTTTTAGCATTTGGCTGTGGATTATTGGTATGTTGGCCATGCAGGTTGCCCTGATTATGGGGCATCTCGACTATAACCTCAGTACCGGGCAAATTATTAAATCATCCATTGGCTGGATGAAAGGCTGGGCAGCTTTAGCGTTATATCCTTTAGCTGGGTGTCTCAAAATCCGGCCTGAAATTATCTATCGAGCGGTGTGTGTGGTGGGTTTCTGCACGTTATTGATTACCCCAGTTTTGCTGGTTACACCTAGCTTACATCTACCACAAGTCCTGTATGTGTCTCCACTCAGGGCAGTGGGAGGCCCCGGCAATGAATTTTTTGATGTCCCCCTCTACGAAATTGACGGTAGCACTGGCGATCTCCGCTGGCGACTCTTCACCCCCTGGGGACCTGCATTAGGATTTGTCGGCAATGTCAATTTTATGTTGGTGCTACAGGAGAAAAATAAGGCTTGGCGCTGGCGAGGCTTGGCGGGTGCAGTGCTGATGTGCTTTGTCTGTAAGTCGCGTTTGGCTCAGCTTTGTATTGTTTTAATTCCGCTGCTGACCACGCTGTTATCGAAATTCAGTCGTCCCCTGATGATGGTTGGTATGGGGTTTGCCAGTTTCTTGAGTGGAATTTTTTCTCCTGTCATTCTGCTGGCGCTCGAAAATTACTGGGAAGGTTTTAAGTCGGCTCGTGCGGGATCAACACGGGTTCGCATGGCACTCAAACGGATTGCGATCGAGCGTTGGCAACGGGAAGCCCCTACCTGGGGGCATGGGGTTGTGGAAGATGGTCCCCATATTGTTGAATATATGCCCATTGGCTCTCACCACACTTGGGCTGGGGTCTTGTTTGTCAAAGGTATTGTGGGATTCTTTGCGGTTGGGATCCCAATGGTGTGGAGCTTTGTTGTCTTACTGTTCAAATCAATGAACCCCCGCAATCCCACTGCTGGCACTGGGTTAAGTGTGGTGATGATTTTATTTCTCTATACCTTTGGCGAAAACTTAGAAATCTTATCTTACCTGTATTGGCATGGCTTAATCGTGATGGGTATTGCTTTTCAAGAATCTCCGCGTGATTTTCCTTAGCAACAAATGGTTTTTGCACACCTATAAGGGTAAAAATTGAAGGGAACCGACTCTCTGGCTAAAAATGTTTAGGGCTAATTTCGATTCCAGATTCCGCAGGTTGATTGAGAGAACCTGATAATTTAATCTGAGTTGTTTTCTCAAGGATAAACAATTGCAGATCAACATTGTAGTCTTTCTATAGATAAGGATTTCAGGCTTTTTGTTTTAAGGAGCTGAAAGTTTTAATATTAACCAACTGATCTCTAGGGCTGCCTGCATGATGCAGGCATCATGCAGGAGAAGCGAGGTTTATGTCGGTGAGCCAACCGGACTTTAAGAGTTGTGGGCACCGTATTATTTAGATTGGATGGAGCGAACGTTCATCACCAATGCGACAATAAACACACAACTAGGATTAAATTTGTTGACCAGCATCGGAAAACGGGTGAAGGACAAACAGCATGCTCAAAAGAATCGTAGCACTTGCACTCATTATCTTAAGTCTGACCTTACAAGCCTGCGCCTCTGGAACAGCCGGTTTGCAAGCTTATGCGGACAATATCGATGGCTACACTTTTATGTACCCCAATGGTTGGGCACCTATTAAAGTCCCTGGCAGTTCTGATGTAGTTTTCCATGACTTAATTGAGGAAACGGAAAATGTCAGTGTGGTAGTCAGTGACATCACCAGCGACACTCAATTAACGGATTTAGGTGATCCCACTCAAGTGGCGCGCACCCTCTTAAACTCAGTGATTGCCCCCTCTAAATCAGGGCAAGAGGCCGATTTGTTAGCAGCCGATTCGCGCACAGAAGAGGATAAAGTCTACTACAGTCTGGAATATACCGTTGATTTACCGATTGGTGAACGCCATAATCTGTCTACCGTTGTCGTTCGCCGAGGCAAGCTTTTTACCTTGAGCTTATCTACCCCTGAAGGTCGTTGGTCTAAGGTTGCACCTATCTTTCATCGGGTCGTTGATTCTTTTTCGGTTTATTAATGTGACCTTGTAGCTGAGGTGAGTCTGCTAGCCGCTCTGAATTGACAGCGCTAAAACAGACTCACTAGAATATCTGAGTGCAGCTAGAGTCACGTTTTTTGGGGAATTAGCTCAGTTGGTAGAGTGCTGCGATCGCACCGCAGAGGTCAGGGGTTCGAATCCCCTATTCTCCATCATTAAGATCATCAAACTCCAATTCATATCTTTATATGTGATGCTTTTGCCGTCTCAGGGGCACAGTAGGCTGTGAAGCGCAATCAAGAAAAACAACCAGTAGAAACTATGTACTGCAAACGCTATGGGTATGCAAAGCTATATTAGAGAGACTACTTGATTAGAGACCGCTTGATTTAAGTGCTGTTATGGCTCAAACCACTGATACTGACATCAGAGAACTGAAAGACTTGATTCTTGGCCTAGACAAGAAGATAGATGCTCTAGACAAGAAGATAGAGGTTTCTGTTGCTAAGACTGAGGAACGTTTCAACAGTATTGATCGAAGGTTTGACAGTGTTGATCAACGAATAGCTGACCTAGACAAGTCCTTAAACAAGCGCATTGACTCTCTTGAGCAACGTGCTAACGGCCAAGAAACTCGCTTCTGGAGTTTGGTGGCTATATTGGCT
Organism: Acaryochloris sp. CRU_2_0; assembly: GCA_012034865.1. Lineage (GTDB taxonomy): Bacteria > Cyanobacteriota > Cyanobacteriia > Thermosynechococcales > Thermosynechococcaceae > Acaryochloris. Next base: position 50,494 of record JAAUOM010000003.1, read on the forward strand.
ACCTCACTACTAGGGATTATCGGTAAGGTGGTTTTCTTCCCTGTAAACAAACTGTGAGCAAAGGTTCCATCATTATTGGGTATAGCATTAATTGAGAACACGATTCTCTGGATATCTATATAGGACATCCTACGACTTGCACCATAGAGTGGTTCCTCTTATACTGGTACAGTAATACTGTACGAATCGTAAATAATGCTGTCTCATGAACTCACGTATACCCAAGCCCGCGCCAACCTACGCTCAACCCTAGACGAAGTCATAGACAATCACTCAATTGTTGTGATTCGCTCCCAAAATAAACCCGGTGTTGCTTTAATCGCAGAAAGCGAACTAACGGCAATGATGGAAACGATTCACCTTTTTCGCAGTCCGGCAAATGCTCGTAGACTCTTGGATGCTTTAGATGAGGCTGACAATCACAAAGAACCTGCAAAGGATGATATTCAGGCCGTTGTCAAGGAACTAGGCTTTGACTAAGGGCTGTTTACTCGTTCGGCAATTCAGGGAAGACCTCGCCTATTGGATTAAACAGGATCGAAAAATTGCCAGCAGAATACTGGAATTGGTTGAGAATATACTAGAAACACCATTTAAGGGTCTGGGTAAACCAGAACCCCTTCGCTACGGCAAAAGCAACCTTTGGTCTAGACGGATCACGCAAGAGCATCGCCTGGTCTATAGGGTATCTGATGACCGGATAGAATTTTTACAAGCTAGATATCACTATTAAACTATTGCCATCAGCTAAAGGGTGCTCCTCCAATGCATGGCATAGGCTTGTCTGTTCTCGATTAACCCAAATCGTTTTACAGTAGATCAAGCAACCCTGCTGGTTGGCATCATGACTTAACCTAGTGAAACAGCGGTATGGGTTGACTTGAGAACCTGTTAGCCATTATTTCTCTAGAGGCCCTTCATGAGCGCATCTTCTTCAACTGCCCCAGGGGTAAAAAATGCTCCTCCGCCTCCTGCCGATTCTAAAGAGCAGGTCGGAAAATTTCTGCGAGGTTTGCAAGATAGTATTTGCGACAAACTGGCAGCCCTAGACGGTCAGAGTACCTTCCGAGAAGATAGTTGGGATCGTTCCGAAGGGGGAGGTGGACGCTCACGGGTGATGCGGGAAGGGGCGCTTTTAGAGCAAGGCGGGGTTAATTATTCCGAAGTTTGGGGGGATCATTTACCTCCCTCCATTTTGCAACAACGTCCCGAAGCCGCTGGACATCGGTTTTATGCCACGGGGACATCGATGGTTCTGCATCCTCGGAATCCCTACGTGCCCACGGTGCATCTCAACTACCGTTATTTTGAAGCTGGGCCAGTCTGGTGGTTTGGCGGTGGGATTGATCTGACCCCTTACTATCCCTTCAAAGAAGATGTCGTGCATTTTCATCAGACAATGAAGGCCGCTTGCGATCGCCACCATCCTGAGTATTACCCCACCTTCAAGCCCTGGTGTGACGAGTATTTCTATCTAAACCATCGGCAAGAAATGCGGGGGGTGGGTGGCATTTTCTTTGACTATCAAGATGGGATGGGTGCGCTGTATCGGGGTTCCTATCCTGATGGCGTCGCAGCTCAACATAGCGACCAGCTAGGGATTCTGCCGCCACGATCTTGGGATCAACTGTTTGCCTTTGTCCAAGACTGTGGCAACGCCTTTTTGCCAGCCTATGTTCCCATTGCTGAGAGTCGTCGAGATACAGAATATGGCGATCGCGAACGCAACTTTCAGCTCTATCGCCGGGGTCGGTACGTGGAATTCAACCTCGTCTATGACCGAGGCACCATTTTGGTCTCCAGACCAATGGCCGCACCGAGTCAATCTTGATGTCCCTGCCCCCCTTAGTGCGTTGGGAGTATGCCTATTCTCCTGAACCCAATACCCCCGAAGCTGAGTTATACGAGATATTTCTCAAACCTCAAAATTGGACAGGATCATAGCCATGAGAGGGAAGCAAGTCTCTTTTTTCTTAAAGTTTCTGGAGAATATATTACCGCAAGCCCTAGACAGGTACCTGATGATCGATGATCTGGAATGGCTGCAGCAATTCTGACAGGTGCGTGCCATTTTGATAGGTTAGGGATAGATTTGCGGAGATAGTCTGCTATGTCACCCACTCAAATTCAGATTGGACAGTTGCACCTTCATCTTCAAGAAGAAGGAGAGGGTCACCCAGTTCTCCTGCTCCACGGATTTCCAGATTCTTCCTATCTTTGGCGGCATCAAATCCCCGTCCTTGCCCAGGCAGGGCTGTACGTCATTGCCCCAGATCTGCGTGGCTTTGGCGAATCTGATCAGCCAACAGAGATAAAGTCATACCGCTTACAACTGATTCTTGAAGAGGATGACTTGGTCAAAGTGCTGACTGAGAACTTGGGTCGCTAGGAGTGCCGGTCACACTACCGCCAATGACAATAGCTTGTTGGGCAGGATGGATGCTGTTCATGAAATACGTTCATTCTTGACGCTACTAACAGAGATACGACAGTCACTCTAGATTTGGATTTATCTGTTAGTCGGTTAATCCATGATCCCAATCACTGCAACAGAGCGGCTGGAAACACCCCAGTTTCCTCAGCAGTTTCTTAGACTATAGGTAACTGAAGATACACCATAATTCTCATGTCCTCACTCTCATTCATCCTACCGCTCCTTGTTGGTCTAACAATGGCTGTGTGGGGATCCCCTGCTTTAGGGGGAACCTCAACCCAGGGCAATGGCAATCCCACCCCTTCAGACTCAGCAAAAGCGCTGGGCGGCACACTGTTACCGACAAAGACTATATTTCCGCAGGTCGGCAATCTAACCATCACTCCCGTACCTACCTCAGACCTCACCCTCGAAGGGGTAGGGGTCAGGAAACGACCCTTGGTGAAGTCTAACAATTCCGATCCTTGGGAATCTGAATTACTGGATGTGCAACGGCGCAGCGAATCGGGTTTTCTCAAAATTCCCATCAATTGAGCTAAGCCTGCAAGCCGATCTTTGACACTGAAGTGTCCATGAGAACCGTGCCGTTTGAAAGGATATTGCTGATCAATTACTTAGAATTCAGCAGCTTAAAACGGTAGGACGTTCATAGGGTGAGATGCCTTGCCCATCACTCGCGATCGCTGGCCAACACAAGTCTTCCTCATCATAAAGGGTTAGTACTTCCGGTTGAGCGCGAGTAATTTTGGCGACAATTTCTAAGGCATGCTCATGGACCAAGTCTTCCACATAGCCCGGTTGATGGGCTTTCGCTTCTTCTAGGCTGGCGAAGGGGCCAAAGAAATATTGACAAGCAGGAAGGGTTGTGTGAACCTCAACCCACCAGGGAATTAAAGGGTCTCTCATCAAAAAAGTAGACATAAAAACCTCTTCAATTATAATTTTTTAGTTTTAATGAATGGATGAATGGGTTAAGTTTCGTCAACACTGAAAGAGGTTTCTATCCAATGAAACACTGCATTCAGCTCCTCTAATGTAATCAGCCCGTACTGCCATAACATCATGGGTAAAGGGCCTTGCTGTTGCGATTTGAGGGCAACATGGATCGACGCTGACGAAACCCCTAGCTCTTGTTGTAAAAAATCGATGAGTTGTTGATAACGTTTTGATTTCATCTCAAGCACCTCAACACGGCAAATGCTTGTCAAATTAGTTCTGTTAAACGGAGTGACAGATGACACATCCCTTGCTGGAGCAGGCGTTCGATCTCAAGGCGTTGAGCCGTCGTCTGACCCCGTGGGGAGATATCTGTCTCTGTCTCCTGTAGGGCATAGGTATTGGGGATGCGGCTGAGAACATAGGCAATGAGTTCTTGTCTCAGTTGAGGATTACCCACCACCGCTTGATAGTCATGATTGGGGAAATGCTCCCCCAGTAAATTCGCTTCTTCCCACACTATCGGTAGTGTTCGATTCACGAGGGTCTTAGTCATAATCAATTGAATAATAAAAGTGTTGATTCAGATGCGGATCAGCCTAAATATTTAAGGTAACTGGCGGTTTGGGGATAAAACCAGTTGCGCTTGGATGTTATCCAGGTGGTGATCTCGTATGTGGAGCCTACTCCTCAAACATGGGGAAAATGTGAGGATAGACCTGAGAGTATGAGCTTTTGTATAGGATCGAGCCAGAAGTTTTTAGGGGAGTGGCACAGCTATAGTTGCCAGCCTAATACGCTAGCAATCTGGGTAGGGAGTTGCAAGGGATCAAAGGGTTTAGGAATCGTGGCGAGAACACCTAAATCTTTGTAACGGTTGTGATCCACGTTTTGGACTTTGGCAGTGAGCAACAGCACGGGGATTTTTTGTGTGCAGAGATTGGTTTGCAGTTTCCGAAAAGTTGTGGCTCCGTCCATATCCGGCATCATCACATCTAAGAGAATCACATCCGGCTGTTCTTTTTCGGCTTTGAGGATGCCTTCAGCTCCAGAACTCGCGGTGACCACCTGCCAATTTTCAATGGTTTCCAAGGCAATCTGCACTACTTCTTGAATATATTGCTCGTTATCAATCACGAGGATGCGCTTGGTTGTCATGAATTCGTTTTACTCCTCTCAATCACAGATGCCTCACCTTGAATGGGTAAGGTAAAGGAAAAAGTGCTGCCCTGTCCGGGTTGGCTTGCTACCCAAATCTCTCCTCTGTGTTGGTGAACAATACTATGACAAATCGCTAGCCCTAGTCCTGTGCCTTCATGGTTGCGCGCATCGGAGGAATCAGCTTGTTGAAATCGCTCAAAGATCGTGTCAATTTTTTCGGGAGGAATGCCTCGACCTTGATCGCGAACATGAATACACACCTGCGTCGGTTCGATGTCGTTGGGCTGCCGCGCCTCCGTTGGTAGCAATGCATCACTGATAGAACAACTGGGGGGAGTGAGGGAAACTTTGGCTGCCGTCAGCCAGACCGTGCCGCCAGGGGGCGAGAACTTGATGGCATTACTGAGGAGATTCGTCAGGGTTTGAACGATGCGATCGCCATCGACATCGGCCAAGACCGATAAGGGTCTGACTGACAAGGTGACCTGCATTTGCGTGGCCAATCCCTGCATAGTATTTGTGGCTTGAGTCATCAGATCAGCAATATTGCAAGGCTGCTTGCTCATACTGACTTGGCCTGACTCAATTCGTTCCACATCGAGAATATCGTTGATCAAACGTACCAAACGGTCGGTGCTGTCCACCGCGATTTTGAGCAGACGCTGGCTCTTTTCCGGTTGAGCCGCCAAAAGTCCACTGGTGAGCATCCGTAACGACCCATGAATCGAGGTGAGGGGCGTGCGTAATTCATGGCTGACGACGGAAATAAACTCATCTTTCATGCGCTCGACGATTTGGCGATCGCTAATATCTTTGAAGGTAATGACTGCGCCGACAATCTGGGTTTGTTCTCGAATCGGTGTACTCACGTACTCGACGGGGAAGATCGACCCATCTCGACGCTGAAACTCATCGCTAATAAAGCGATGGGTTGCCCCTGATCTTAAGGAGTCCACAAAGGGATAAGGTGACTGGGGCGCTGCACCTAATTGCTGAGGATTGGGTCCTAAAATCAGCTCTACAGATTGGCCAATCAGGTCGGCAACGGCATATCCCAACATGTCCGCAGCAGCGGGATTGATAAAGGTGATTTGGGTATCCAAATCCAGGCCACATAATCCTTCTCCCATCGAATTTAAGATCAATTCGTTTTGACGGGTCAGTTGGGCTAAAGAGGCTTGCGCTTCGATCCGCTCGGTGATGTCGCGCAGAATGGCTGTGAAGACTTCTTCGTTCCCCAACTGTAATTTGGAGATGGAGGCTTCAGCATTAAAGGAGGTTCCATCTCGGCGTCGCGCCAAGATCGGACGTCGCCCCTCCCCCATTTGATGAGCTGGTGCGTTGGAGTGAGCATAATCTTGAATCTGCTGCTGATGGGTTGTCACAAATTCGGGAGGCAAGAGCAGATCCAAGGGTTGACCCAAAATCTCTTGGCGGGTATAGCCAAACATCTTTTCCGCCCCTTGATTAAACAGGGTAATGGTTTGGGAACCATCCACCGAAATAATGGCATCTTCGGCAATTTCTAAGATGCCAGCAAAGCGCGCCTGCGAGTGTTGCAAGGCCGCTTCGGCTTGCTGCCGGGTTTTCAGTTCGGCGCGCAGTTTTGCGTTGGTGGTTCGCAGTGCCGTTGTCCGCTCTGCGACTCGCTGCTCCAAGTCATGTTTGGCTTCTTGCAATACCACTTCGACTTGTTCACGCTCACTGAGTTCGGCTTGTAGTTGGCAGTAGAGTTCGGATTGTTGAATTGCGATCGCCAATTGGGTGGCCAGTCGCTGCAACAGCTTCACTTCTAGGGGCTTCCACTGGCGAGAACCTCGACAGTGGTGGGCAATCAGCAGACCCCAAACCCGATTCTCTTGCAAGATAGGCACCACCAAGTTGGCCTGAACCTGAAATTGGATGAGCAGATCCCGATGGCAGGGGGTGAGAGGGGCAGTGTAGATATTCTCAATGGAACTGGTTTGAATAGGCTGAGCCGGATTGCCAAAAATATCTGGAAAGCAGGGATCGTGAATTTTCGTCCCTAAAAGGGAAGACCACTGATCGCTATTGACAGATTCCACCAAAACCATCCCCCGCCAATTTTCTGCCAAGCGGAAGATCAGCACCCGATCGGTTTGTAATAATTGCCGGACTTCTGCCACGGTGGTATTGAGAATGGTGTAGAGGTCAAGGGACTGGCGAATTCGAGCTGCGATCGCACTCAATAATTGCTCATGCTCAATCTGCTGCTGCAAGGTTAAAGCCGATTGCTGCTGTTCGGTAATATCAATGCCAGTACCAATCACCAGTTGTACTGTATCACCTGTCGTCAGCACCGTATTAGACCAAGCAATCAAGCGCTGTTGTCCCGTTTTGGTCAGCCAGTGATTTTGATGTTGATTAGGGGATTGCTGGACAAGCAATTGCTCAAAAACGGCTTGGACGGCTGCTGTTTCTTCCGGCAACAGTAGCACCTCCGAGATCAGACGGTTTTCAACTTCCGCAAACGTATATCCAGAAACACGTTCACAGGCTTGGTTAAAACCGATGATATGTCCTTCTACATCCAGAATCACCACTAAAGTCGTCATCCAATGGGATTGATGACGTAAGAGATCGGCGGTGTCTTCCTGTTCCCTCGTCATGGCCTTACCTATCATTCGCAAGTCCCACATAGGATTCACCTTCACTCCTGGGGAGGTGGGTCAAGGTTACCGCGTTCTGATCCACCGCTTTATACAGGGTAGAGAGGGTTGCTCCTGCCTCAGGATATTGGACGACACCCATCTTTATCTTGATCAAAACGGGTTGATCAGGGGTTTCATGGCGGTAGCCCTCACACAGATGCTGTAAATGCTGCTCTGCTTCTGCCTGAGAGACACCGTAGAGACCAATCAAAAATTCATTGCCACTCCAACGGGTCACCACATCCTCTTCCCCACAGCCCTGGCACAATTGCCGACCCACATGACGCAGAACCGCATCACCCGTTGCCAAGTCATGGTCATAATTGATTTGCCGTAGATTAGAAATCTTAACCAGGGCAATACACAAGGGCTGCTGCAATCCTTGAGCCTGTTTGATCATCTGTTCGAGCCTGAACATAGCAGGTTGGCGTTTATCAGCCTTGGTCAGGGTATCCACTTTCCATAACTGCTGTGACAATTGCATCCGTTCTAGACGATTGACAAGCCGAACCACTAGCTCTGGTCCGACAACGGGCTTGCTGACAAAATCATCCGCCCCTGCCACAAAAATCTGGTTTACGATCGCAGCTTCAGTGTGCGCGGTCAAAAACAGAATGGGGAGGTTGTGCCAGTAAGGATCATTGCGGACTACTTGGCAAAGTTCCATGCCGCTCACATAGGGCATTTCCACATCCAGAATCAATAGATCGGGAGCGATCGTCACCAAGGTTTGCCAAAAGAGCCTGGGATCAGCGAGGGTATTGACCTTAAATCCCCAGGGTTCTAACAAGGGCGGCAGCATCTGCAAGATCTGATCATCATCATCGACAATCATGACTTTCGCGGTCATCGCTTGGGCTTGTTGGAGGACCTCATCCACTGCATGGAGAATCTGAATCGGTGCAATGGGTTTCTCTAAATAAACTTTGCCCCCCAAGCGAACCACTTCCAGGCGAGAATGCAAACTGTCAGGATTTCCCAAAAATAACACGGGAATCCTAGGAATCTGCCGATTGACCTGCTCTACAAAGGCCAAGGTCTGATTTTTATTTTGGCCAACGTCTGGATCAATTAAAATAACTTGGGGTGGATCCTGCATAAGAACACGGTAGGCAGCCTCCAAATCAGCCACTGCTTGGAGATGCCAATCCCAATGGGTAGCTTGCGCTGTGAGATCGAGTACCCATTGTTGATCAGCATCAATCACTAGCAAGGACGGTACCGTAGCCGAGGAAGCAGTGGCCTGTTCTAAAGAGGCGTGGGCAGAGTGATCTACCGTTTGCCGGAGGTGATCAACTGCTTGCTGAAGTTCCTGGATATGCTCAGTTGCCAAAGGTCTCGGCATTTTCAGGATTTGTTCAATATTACGAGCCAGCTCTGTTCCTTTCTGCATGCCGAACATCCCCAAGGAGCCAGCCAAGGTATGGGTTTCTTGCTCTGCTTTTTGTTGGAGGGTCGGATCAATCAGCCCTGGGTTAGCGGTTAGGGCTGAACTGGCCTGTTCGATCACTTGCACCTGATTACTAATGCGGGGTTGATAGCGTTGCCAAATCGTGGCAATGGTCTTCGCCTGGTTCTCAAGGATCGCCCCTCCAGCATTCTGCTGTGATGGGGACTGAGCATTCTTGAGGGTTAATGCCTGAGCATTTATCGTTTTCAGCTCAGACAGCGGCTTCAGACGATAGCCAATGCCGTACACCGTCTCAATCACATCTGGGGGAGCAGTGGCATCGCGCAATTTATGGCGAAGCCCTTTAATGTGGGTTCTCACCGCCTCTTCCCCCGGCATATCTTGGTAGATCCACAGATGTTCTAGTAACATACCGCAGCTAAACACCCGGCGAGGGTTACGCATCAACAGTTCTAGCAAGGCATATTCTTTAGGGGTTAAAGAGAGGGGCTGGTTCCCATAGTTGACCTGAGTAGAACTGGGATCTAGTTCGATGCCTGCCCATTCTAAGATGGGTGTGGTGTGGAGTTGACCCCGCCGCAACAAGGCTCGAATCCGAGCTTCTAACTCTTCTAAATCAAAGGGTTTGACGACATAGTCATCTGCACCCGCATCCAGGCCTACCGCTTTTTCATGGCTATTATCATTCCCTGTTAACAAGAGAATGGGCATGGCATACCCTTGGTTGCGAAGCTGGCGACAGAGGGTGATGCCATCCAGCTTAGGCAACTTTACATCCAGCAACAGCAGATCATAATCAAAAGCCTCGACCATATCCGCTGCACTTTCGCCATCAGTAGTTGTTTCTACCGCGTAACTGCAATTTCTAAGGAGTGTAGTCAAGGCAGCAGCAGTGGCTTGGTCGTCCTCAACAACCAGTATCCTCATGGTGGGTCTCCTGACGTTGGCTTCGAAAGCATCTCTAAGACAATTGCTACTCCAATTATCGGTAAAAAATTGCAGTTGCAACATAGAGATTTCTTGCGAAATGCCATCAGAATCCATCTTGAGGGTCAATTGGCTGCTCTCAAGATCGGCGGATTATTTAACCCTGAACGCAACCATTGGTAGGATACCCCATTGAGTAACAGGCCAATTCCTAATAAATAGGCCATCAAAAACAACTGATAGCTGGGAACACCAACCCGCACATCTAAGAGCAAATGCAGGGCATTAATGAGCGTATACAGGAGGGTCAGCCCCAAATGCAGCTTTCGATATCGGCAGTTTTCGACAAGGGCGGTAGCGATGATTGCCGCCAGAGCAATCCCAAAGACGGCCAACATCAACCAGAGGATAGTGGCTAAATTCAAATACTCATGGGTATGGGATTCTGCCACGCTCAGACCATGAAATAGCGGCATGAGGGCGAGTTGAGTATGAAACAACATTCCTAAGAGGTAGGCTGTCCACAAAGTGATAATTTTAATCCGATAGCTCCAGCTATTCCGCTCAATGCTCATCACCTACCTCCTCTAGCCATACCGCTTCTATCGCCAGCTTATGGATCAATTTTGAGGAACTTGTGAGTTCTCAAAACTGGCGGTAGGGTTGGCGGCGAGTTGTGATGATCAAGGATTAAGGATCTCTAGCCCTTCTGTAATCGCATTTTGAATCGTGGGTTCAGACTCTTGTTGCAGGAGTAACTGCAAATATTCTCGCAGCTCCTGAGTCCGCTGAGAATCGAGGCAGGTTGATTCGACAAAATGGTTGATCTGCCGTATGGCAATCAGGCGCTTCAGGGGATCGAGGGCAGTGAGATGATTGATCCAATAGTCTATTTGGGTTGGGGTCAGCCGCTGTTTGTCTTGCTTAAACAGTTGCCAAAGGCATAGCCCCAACACACTCAACACCCCTAAACCTTGTAAAAGGATGGCTAGGGCTAACCAAAAACTATTCGTATCCCGCCAGATTAGCAAGGTGATATAGCTGGCAATCAGGGACAATAGACCACAGCCCACCGCAAGGATGCTGGTGGTATAGGAGCCTGTAAACCATTTAACAAGGGTTTGCCAAGAGCAAAGGGGTCGAGAATACACCTGCTGCACCAGCAGTGTTGTCCCCAAACCCATCAATAGGGAAAACAACAGTAAGCCATTCCACCGCATCAAGAGGAGAGTGACTCCTAAAGCGATCAACCATACCCCTAGACCTTGTCGTTCAATCAGGCGTGTCCATCGACTGACCCTGGTTTGGAGTCCATGCAGGATCTTGGCCATCAGATCGGTGAATAGGGTGTGTCTGACGGGTGAGATGGTGTGGTTGGCAAACCAGTGCCAGACCGTGTGATGGAGGGATGAAACCTTGACCATGGGGCTGATCTGAATAGGGAGTGAAATAACGAAAGGGCAGATCTTATGAGTCTAACTTACCATTTCCCATAACTCCGACGAATTTGCCAATTGTCGAAGCTGTAGCGACCTGATCCGGTTTGCGCTAGTAGCAACAGCCCTCCAATTAACCCTACATTCTTGAGAAACTGGATGGGTGCCATCGGATCACTAAAATTCAAATGAAACATCAAGGTGGCAGGAATCAAGAAAAGGATGAGGGCGATCGCACCCCAACGGGTCTTAAAACCCAGCAACACCGAAAAGCCACCCCCCAGTAACAAGACAATGGCACCGATGGCCATCGCCATCGCTAAAGAATGCGGAAATCCTTTGCTGGCAATGGCTTGTTGCATACCCGCGAACTTGAAGCAATGATTAATCCCCGCATGAATAAAGATAGCCGACAGAAACCCTCTAGCAATGACGGGCAGCAATTGGTCAATCATGGTTTTGTCTCTCTTTACATGCTGACTCTCTTTAACCTTATGCAAAAACTACTTTTCGTCAACTCTGATCAGGGGATGGATCTCCTGAACTAGGGATACCCTTCCCAAAACTATAATGGAGAATAAAACCATCCATTGAGACAATCCGTGACCTCTCCTGATCTAGAAACTGTGACTGCCAATCCTCAGCCAGACCTCGACTCAGCCCCGTCGTCTTCCCCAGACGAAACCGTTGAGGATAGCGGACTGAACGATGTTGAGATGTCCCTGTTTGAGCATTTAGAGGAACTCCGCCAACGGATTTTCTATGGGCTGATTGCGGTTGCGATCGCCATTTTCGGCTGTTTCTTCAAAGTCAATTGGATTGTCAAGGTTCTAGAACAACCTGCCCAAGGGGTTAAATTTTTACAATTGGCTCCTGGAGAGTATTTCTTTGTCTCTCTGAAGGTGGCGGCCTACAGCGGTGTCTTGGTTGCCAGCCCATTTATCCTCTATCAAATTATCCAATTTGTCTTACCGGGGTTAACCCGCTCGGAACGCAGACTTTTAGGTCCCATTGTTTTTGGATCATCTGTCCTCTTTTTCGTGGGTTTGCTCTTTGCTTACGTGGCCTTAATTCCTGCTGCCCTGAATTTCTTTATTGAATATGGTGCAGATGTTGTTGAGCAACTGTGGTCTATTGACCGTTATTTTGAGTTTGTGTTGCTGCTGATGTTTAGTACGGGGATTGCCTTTCAAATTCCTGTCATTCAGATGTTATTGGGTTTAACAGGACTGGTCTCTAGTCGGCAAATGCTATCGGGATGGCGCTATGTCATCCTGGGTGCTGCGGTTCTCGGCGCTGTTTTGACCCCCTCCACGGATCCGCTAACGCAAAGTTTGTTAGGGGGTGCGGTCATTGGTTTATATTTTGGCGGCACCGGGTTAGTGATCTTGACCGGGCATTAGCGATCGCCTGAGAACGGTTTAGAACTTTTCGAGTAACCACTCTGAGGTGCGCCCTCCCAGTTCCAAAGGGATGCTGACGGCTTTGCCCAACCGAGGCCGTTGTTTGGTGCTTTCAATGAAATCTTGAACTTGCTGCACCGCTTGCCAACCCTGAATATAGGTTGCGATCGCACCTAAGTGTTCCAAGTACTCTGGTTCCGTCATCGGGAAAGATGCCTGCTCCAAATAGCGCCACATGATCTGCACAAAAATTTTGCCTTGCGTGCGGCGCAATTGCACATCGTAGGAGCGTCCCCACTTTTCGATCAATAGCTGATGAAGTTGTTCACCCGTCATCGTAATGATGCTTTATCCCTTGCGGATCACATTTACCCCCATTCTGTCGTTTCTAGGCAAGGAGAAGCAAGCTTGGGTCAGGGCGTGTCGGCAGGATAAACCAGGAGTAATTTACATTTCGTATGAAATAGAGGCTCATCAAGTGTGATAATAATGTCAAGAAATGTTATGACGCCTGGTGGTGATTCGCAACATGTTTTCAACTCAATAACCTATCTAGGTTTGAGAGCAGGAAAAATCGTATTGCACGAGCATGGGCAGTGCCATCGGAGTCTAGCTTGAATGCTATCCGTCCATTACATCAGTAACATCACCGTAAATCATGGCTCAAGTCTCTGGATCTTCTGACGTGCCCGACATGGGTCGTCGTCAATTTATGAATTTGTTGACCTTTGGTACGATTACCGGCACCGCCTTAGGAGGGTTATACCCTGTCGTCAAATATTTCATCCCTCCTTCAAGTGGCAGTAGCGGTGGTGGCATTAACGCCAAAGATGCCCTGGGTAACGACGTCGTCGTCAGTGACTTTCTAGCAAGCCATAGTCCAGGTGAGCGTACCCTCACTCAAGGATTCAAAGGAGATCCAACCTACGTTGTGATCACGGATGACAAAACCATTGCAGACTATGGGTTGAATGCTATCTGCACCCACCTCGGTTGTGTGGTTCCCTGGAATGCTGGCCAAAACAAATTTATTTGCCCGTGTCATGGTTCACAGTACGATGCCACTGGTAAAGTGGTTCGCGGCCCTGCACCCTTATCCTTGGCTCTTGTCCATGCCAACAACGTCGATGACAAACTTGTGTTCACAACGTGGACAGAAAAGGATTTTCGCACCGACAAAGAACCCTGGTGGACTTAGTCCTTGGGTGTGAACTTTCTCACTCATTCTCCCCCCTGCCCCTTTCCTCTTTCTCAGGTTTAAGATTGATAGACTAATGAAGCACAGCCTTTTATCCGTCTTGACGCAAAAGAGCCTCCATCTCCTAGCGGTACTCTTGTTGCTCGTCACTAGCGTCTTTTCCTTGCCTCAAGCTGCTCAGGCTTTTCCGATCTATGCTCAACAGGCTTATGATAGCCCTCGGGAAGCAAATGGTCGTTTAGTCTGCGCCAACTGCCACTTGGCAGCTAAGCCCACTCAAGTTGAAGTCCCCCAATCCGTTTTACCCGATACGGTCTTTGAGGCAGTGGTTAAAATTCCTTATGATACCTCTGTCCAACAGGTGTTAGGCAATGGCGATTTAGGATCTCTCAATGTGGGAGCCGTCCTGATGCTGCCCGATGGCTTTAAAATTGCCCCTGACGATCGCATTCCTGAAAAATGAAGGAAGAACTCGGTGGGGTCTTTTATCAAAAATATAAGCCCGATACCGACAACATCATTGTGGTTGGTCCTCTGCCCGGGGATAAGCATCAAGAAATTATCTTTCCTGTCCTTTCTCCTGACCCAGCAACGGATAAAACCATCCATTTTGGCAAATATTCCGTTCACGCGGGTGGTAATCGCGGTCGCGGTCAAATTTACCCCACAGGGGATAAAACGAACGTCAATGCAGTGACTGCTCCGTCTGCGGGTCAAGTCAGTCAGATTAGCGAAGCCAATGGGGTTTCTACAGTCACGATCAAAAAAGCCGATGGCAGCGCTGTCTCGGCAACGATTCCAGCGGGGCTGCAAGTCCTTGTCTCTGAAGGTCAGGAGGTTGCGGATGGTGCAGCCCTTAGTTCTGATCCGAATGTGGGCGGATTTGGCCAAAAAGACACTGAAATTGTCTTACAAAGTTCCACGCGCATTAAATGGTTGATGGTCTTCTTTACGGCAATTATGCTATCGCAAACCCTTCTGATTCTTAAGAAAAAACAAGTGGAGAAAGTCCAAGCTGCCGAAATGAATTTTTAGGATAAGCTTCTCAGCTTTTCACATTCTTCTTGTGGCTAATAACAGGACTGCCTAGATCTAGGCAGTCCTGTTGTTTATGAGCTTACTCATATTGAACAATTAGCTCCAATCCTTTAGCCCCTGTAAGGCGAAAAGCATTGACAACAGTCGGATCTTTGAGGTCGAGATCTTGGGTGGGGTTGTAGTTTTCAAAATAGGCAGATGCAGAGGCCTCTCCATCTAAGAATTGAATAACAGCCTCGGAACCAAATTTTTGTTTAGCCGCTTTTAGACAATCCTTCATCAGCAACGAAGGGGTAATCATTGAACCCAAATAGGCTTTGGTTTGATTATCAAATACCCGCAAGCCTCGTGCCACAGACTCCGTTTCATGGCGCAAAAACGAACTGCCGTGTTGGTAGTCTTCCCGTTCGACCACTGCCTCAATATCTTCTGGTTTGCGGATGATGGCATGGGTATCAAGGGTGATGGCAACGACTTCGGGTTCGTCTTCGAGCTGCGCTAATTCCTTGCGAATTTGCGTTTTAATATCGTCTAACTGCTCATTATTAGTTTGACCTTTCCCTTTTAAGTGACTGAAATCCAGATAGGCTGAGTGACCATCGCCATAGGTAATCAGTCCTGAGAGCAAAATATTGGGGGCTGATTGTCCAGATAGATTTGCAGAACGATACACTGACAGCTTGGTTTTCCCGGCATTGGCGGCTAAGCGGTTGGGGTTGAAATACACATAGCTGAGTGGGATAGAGTCTTTTTTGGGGCTAAAGCCTTTGAAGGTTGTCCCGAAAATACCCAGCACTTTGCCGCCAGTTTTAGCAATTTCAGCTTTGGCGGTCTGGTAGGTGTGATTGGGTAATAAAGGGATAATCAGGGTTCCGGGTTGGGGCTGAAAGGTGATGGCTGGACCTTGGCCATACCAATTGAGGGGTGTATTGGTCAAAACCGATTTGCCTTGAGTATTGACGCGATCCTGTCCTGGATCGATCAAATATTCCCGGCCGTTATTATCAATGACCAAATGGGGTTTGTTGTCACGATAGTCTAGGGGAGTGACATCGACGGTTTTGATCACCTTTTTCCAGTTTAGATCGTAGTCATAGAAGGAAAACTGGAAGACTTTGCTTATCGGAGTTGCGGGTTTAGAAGCAAGGTTGTCATAGTTAATGGCTAGGGTTTCTAACCGGAATCCATTAGGCTCTGCTACCTTGGTTTGCAAGAAGGTGCAGTTCACTAACAGCGTGGAACAACCGAGCAGCCCGATCAGTTTGATGAATGGAGCAAGGGTCACCATAGATGCAGATCAAAGAAAGAAGAAGGAATCAGCGTTGGGGACGATCATTAAATAATCCCAGTAGAGGGCCTAGCAGCGCACCAAAGACAAAACCGCCAGCATGAGCCCAATAGGCAATGCCTCCCATGTTCATGGGGGCATTGAGGCTGGCGACGCTATTAAAAGCCTGCTGGGCAAACCAAAAGCCGAGGAAGAAGATGGCGGGTAAGTTGACGGTCCACCAGAAAAACCCCAAGGGGATGAGAGTCAGGACTTCTGCTCTGGGAAAGCGGATGATGTAAGCTCCCATGACGCCGGCGATCGCACCACTAGCCCCCAAGGAAGGAATATCAGAATGAATATTGAAAAACCATTGACTCAGCGCTGCCAAAGCGCCACAACTGAGGTAAAACACAATATATTTCAAGCGTCCCAATTGATCTTCAACATTGTTACCGAAGACCCAGAGAAACAGCATATTCCCGGCAATGTGTAATAGACCGCCATGCAAAAACTGGGAGGTGAATAGCGTAATCCAGGCAGGATGGGGTAAATCTGTGGGTTGTCCCTGCAAATTAGCTGTCAACTCTGCGGGCACCAAAGCCCACAACTGGAAAAATTGATTAAGGCTTTCCCCTAAGCGTAACTCATGCACAAAAACCACAACATTGAGGGTAATGATCCCATAGGTAACCAAGGGAGTGCTTCGAGTAGGGTTATTATCGCGTAGGGGTACCACAGGTGTTTTTTGATCGATTCAACTAAAAATACACTATTCTCAACATGAGACCACACTATCTTCACCCTTCTCCACTCGATTCATCCGGGGAAGATGGTGCAGGGTTGAGTTCATCCCAAGAGCCAAGACTCTGGATTAACCACCACCTCTAAGATAATGATTGAACAGGCAACAGCTTCAGCACGATCAAAACCCCTTCAGTTCATGTTAGCGGATGCCGATCCAATCTTTCGCTTGGGGTTGAAAGCCTGCTTAGATCCACTGCCAGATCTACAAATTATCGCTGAGGCGGATCGTCCTGCTCAAGTTCTCAGT
The DNA here is from genome assembly GCA_012034865.1 of Acaryochloris sp. CRU_2_0. Taxonomy (GTDB): domain Bacteria; phylum Cyanobacteriota; class Cyanobacteriia; order Thermosynechococcales; family Thermosynechococcaceae; genus Acaryochloris. The sequence goes on from JAAUOM010000003.1 coordinate 67,431, forward strand.
CTGTTATCTCCAAGGGCTGACACTGACCAATCCTTATCTGTAACAGTGCAAACCCTGGATTTGGTCATTGTGGATGTGAGTAGTGCTGCCAACCCAGAAGCCAACACGGTTCTCTGCCAACAGCTCAAGGCTCACTATCCCCATTTAGCCCTATTTGTCCTGTCTAACGCTGCTAACCCAGAGGAATTAACCAAATTGTGGCAAGTGGGGGTGGAAGGCTTTGCCCAAAAAGGCAGCTTGGCCATGGCTGAACTGATCCAGCGGTTCCGTCAGGCTAGTCAGGGAATACGGGTTTGGGATGTCGCCCCTAAAGCCCAAATCCAAAGCCTGCGGCAGTCTAATGGGTCTGGGGCGGTGCAGTCTTGGCCAGACTTGAGTGCCTTTACCCTGTTGCGGCAGGTATTTATGGAAACAGGACTAAAGCAGCTAGAGCGATCCCTGGCTCAATTAGAAGATCGCCGTCAGCGCCAATCTTTGACTCCATGGCAACGTACCATCAATGAAGGTCGCCTGCGGGAATTGCAAACTGTCCGTTGGCTGGTGCGCCGTTTTCTAGACAGCAGAGCTGGGGGCACTGAGGGATCAGTTGGAAGGGTTGAGAACCCCACTGCTCCTGACTGGGGAGACCTTGACCCCTGGGAAACCGATGATCTAGCAGTTCCCTCCCGGATCACTGAAGTGATAGATGCTCCTTTGTCTAATCTGACAGTGGATCTACCAGGGCTACTTATGGATGCCTTGTTGGCAAAGCTGCCCACGAGTTTAGAGAATCGTACTCAAATTCCTTTAGAACTTGATATTCTCAAAGCCCAAAAGAAGCAGGAGTTGTTTCTAAGTATCTTGAAGCGGTTTGCAGGGCTATTAGATGAATTGCGGTTCTCTCAAGTGACGCGATCGCAACTCCTGCAAAAGCGGTCTCATCTCCTCCAAGATCTATGGCAGGCGACGACCGCTGATTTTTTCGGGAAATACCTGACTCTCCCCCTCTCCCCTGCCCCTCAGCAACCCGACGCCCCAGACATTGAACTGGTCAGGGTCTTGAGCCAAGATCAAGCCATGGTTGAAGCCGAAATTCTTAACAAAATTCCGTTGGTAACCGAACTCTTAGAGCATTTGCTCTTTCAAACCCCTTTGCTAGTTGAGAACAACCTCTATGCTGTGGGATCCCCAGAAGCCATGCTTCAAGCGGAAGCTCTCCTCAGTAATTTAGTAGTGAATGTGGCGAATGCCGTCTTGCAGCCCCTTCTCAATCGGTTTGCTAGTAATGAAGTCATCAAGCAGAGCTTTTATGATCGCACCTTGATTTCCACCCGGGAAATCGAGCGATTTCGCAATGCCCTCTCTAATCACTATCGCCTGCGGCGACTCTTCATTGAACCTAAAGAAATCTTTGAAAGTCAGTTTGCTCTAATCGTCTTTAGTGAGACTGGACTCCAGAAAATTGCAGTTTATGCTACCCGTGATCAAGAATTGCAGCAACTCTCTGGCCTACGGTTTACGGTGACCTTGGCGTTGGAAGCTCGGGATGCGATCGCCCCCCCCTTGCAAACCACCTTCACGTTTTTAGGTCGAGGCGTTGTTTATCTATTGACCCAGGTGATTGGTCGAGGATTGGGATTAATCGGTCGAGGGATTTTGCAAGGTATCGGTGGAACCTGGCAAGATCTCTTTGTCCATCGCAAAAGCCATCAAGAAAAATAGACTCACTGGCAGTCAGTGTCAGAGGTTAGGCGTGAATTGAACCAACTTTGAGCATTTGCCGTAGATCATGACGAACGTGCATCAAGATGTTTCCCAGTTGATTGAGACCTTTGCCATCGGCTCCGCATCCCCAGTAAGCATCTAGGGGAGAATTTTCGACGATGCGCTCATCCCCTGTGGCTAATAGTTCTGCCTGAATCGTAGGATGAGTGAGAAATTTAGTTCGCACGGCGGTGTACATGATCTGGAACTTAATTTGATCCCAATCGGGATGCACCGCATAATTGGGGTTGCGACCCAGGGCAGCAGCAGCTTCTGGGGTAGGTGCTTGGCGAATCTGGTCGCATAAGCTTTGGTGGGGCGTACCTTTATACTTTTGAGCCTGATAGTAATGTTCTGAGGTAAGCCAAGTGTATCCTTGCAAGTCAATACTATACAGGGAGAAATTGGAAAAACATCCGTAAGGATCCTGAACTTTGTAGAAAAATATGGTCATCCTCAACTCAGTTGCCCTTTAACACTTTCAGAGGCTGATCTGCTTCATCTGTTTTTGAATCCGTTCTTCTCTTATGATTTTCAGTCGCATCTATAATACTAAGGGTGATCGGCTCTGATCCTAGTCCCCCAATTGGATCATCTCTCGGCACTCTTGACAATCTTGCCATCGACCTTCATGCCCCTCACCATAGTCCCCACCACGTAGGGTATAGTAAAAGGGATGTTACGGTAAAACACCTAAAAATCTGGTCAAGACAAGGGTATTTCGTGCATTTGGAGTTTGCGATCGCTCTGTGTTAGCAAAGATCCATACCGTTTCATCGTCTATCTGAGTCATCCCTTCTACTGAGTTGGGCTGGGTATCACCAATGTCTGGTAAGTGATTGACGCAACATCACAGAATCCACGGGACATTATAAAGTACTGGATTGACTGAGACAAAATGATAGGATATCCAGACCAAGACCGTGAGAACTCTTCACAATAGCCCCATTTAAGGAAAATCTACCATGACCGCCTTCCCTATTGATTTGAGTGCCTATCAACCCATCACCTTAAACCCTGACAATGCTACCCTCACCAACGAACAGCGAGAGGTTCTCAAAGCTAATATTCAGCTTTGCCGGGATGCCATTGTCTTTTTTACTGCCACTGGGGCAGCTAGGGGTGTGGGGGGACATACTGGGGGTCCTTATGATACCGTTCCTGAAGTCATGATTTTGGATGCGTTGTTCCGAGGTAGCCCTGACAAGTTCGTACCTATTTTCTTTGATGAAGCTGGACATCGAGTGGCAACGCAATATCTGATGGCCACTTTAGAAGGGTCATTACCCGCCGAGCAGTTGATGCGTTATCGGGCGGCGGGTTCCACCTTGCCCGGTCACCCTGAATTGGGTCTTACCCCTGGGGTTAAATTCAGCTCCGGTCGCTTAGGTCATATGTGGCCTTACGTCAATGGTGTGGCTTTGGCCAATCCGGGTAAAACCGCATTCTGTTTAGGCTCAGATGGATCGCAACAGGAAGGCAATGATGCCGAAGCTGCCCGCTTAGCGGTAGCTCAACATATCAATGTCAAACTTCTGATTGATGATAATGATGTCACCATTGCTGGCAATCCCTCTCAGTATCTGCCTGGGTTTAGCGTCAAGAAAACCCTAGAAGGGCATGGTCTCAAAGTCTTAGAAGGCGATGGCGAAGATATTGACGGTCTCTATGCCCGCATTTGTGAAGCAGTTAATACCCCTGGTCCGATCGCTATTATTAACAAGCGGGCCATGTGCGTGGGCATTGAAGGACTCGAAGGGTCTAATCACGGCCATGATGTCATTTCTGTAAAAGGAGCGATCGCCTATTTAGAGGCACGGGGGCATACTGCTGCTGTGGAGAATCTTCAAAACACAGTCAAGCCCAAGCAAGACTATACCTTCCTAGGGGTATCTGATAAGTCCGAGTCCAACCGCAATGTTTTTGGGGATGCCGTTGTGGATGTTCTCAGTGGCATGAGTGAGAGCGATCGCAAAAATAATGTCCTAGTTGTGGACAGTGACTTAGAAGGATCCTGTGGCCTACATAAAATTCGCGCAGCTCACCCTGAAGTCTTTATTAGTGGCGGAATTCAAGAGCGGGGTAATCTCTCCGCAGCGGCTGGTTTTGGTATGGCGAAAGGCAAACAAGGGATTTTTGCTACCTTTAGCGCCTTTTTAGAGATGTGTATCTCTGAAATTACAATGGCTCGCTTGAACTACTCCAATCTCCTCTGCCATTTCTCCCATGCTGGCATTGACGATATGGCGGATAACACCTGTCATTTCGGAATTAACAATCTGTTTGCTGATAATGGCCTGGATGATGGCTATGAAACTCGTCTCTATTTCCCGGCGGATGGTCATCAGATGCGGGCCTGTGTGAAAGCAGTGTTCAACAATCCAGGATTGCGCTTCATTTTCTCGACTCGGTCTCAGGTACCGCTCTTGCTCGATAGCAGTGGCAATGAACTCTATGCTGGCGATTATACCTTTACTCCCGGCAAGGATGAGGTCGTGCGAGAAGGGACAGCGGGGTATATTGTCAGTTTTGGCGAATCCCTCTATCGCGCCCTTGATGCAGTAGAACGGCTCAAACAAGAGGGGCTTGATGTGGGTCTGATTAACAAATCCACCCTCAATGTTGTCGATGAAACGACGATGAAGAAGATTGGGGCAGCTCCCTTTGTCTTGGTGGTGGAATCCTTTAATCGGCGCACAGGTTTAGGCAGTCGTTTTGGGTCTTGGCTATTAGAGCGGGGTTTCACGCCTAAGTTTGCTTACCTCGGCACCCATGAAGAGGGCTGTGGCGGTCTCTGGGAGCAGTTTCCCCACCAAGGAATTGATCCTGTAGGCATTATGAAAGCTGTGAAATCTTTGGCTGCTTAGAGGACGTGATGTTGGGGTTGGATACTTCGCCTGTTTTTAAAGGAAGGGTTTGAGTTTGAGTGATTGGCTTTGGGGTTTGGGTTTCGTGCCTCAACCCAATTTGCGATCTGCAAAACTAGAGTGCAAAGGTTTTTGTCCTAGAGCTGGAAGGGAAGGCCATGAGTTACGACTATGATCTATTTGTGATCGGTGCTGGGTCAGGTGGAATTGCCACGGCTCGTCGGGCGGCGGAATACGGAGCCAAAGTGGGCATTGCTGAATATGACCGCTTAGGTGGAACTTGCGTCAATCGAGGCTGTGTTCCCAAAAAGCTCCTAGTCTATGCTTCCCAATTCCCTAGTCATTTTGAGGTGGCTACTGGGTATGGCTGGAGTCCGGTGCAAAGTCAACTGGATTGGCAGCAACTGATTACCGCTGTCAATAATGAAGTGACGAGGTTAAATGGCATCTATCAGCGGATGCTAGATAACTCTAAAGTGGAGCTATATCGGCACCATGCCGCGTTTGTCGATGCCCATACGTTGGCGGTTGGAGACCAAAAAATTACCGCCGATAAAGTTTTGATCGCTGTTGGTGGCAAACCCGTTAAGCCTGAAAATATTCCGGGAATTGAACATGCGATAGTCTCCGATGATATGTTTCATCTGCAAAAACAACCCCAACATCTGGTTGTATTAGGGGGTGGCTATATCGGTATTGAATTTGCTTGTATTCTCAAGGGGTTAGGGTCGCAAGTGACCTTGGTGACCCGCGCAGACAAAATTCTGCGTAGCTTTGATGAGGATATTCGCACCGAAATTCAAGAGGCGATGGCAAAACATGGCATTCGCATTCTCAATCACATGACGGATTTGGCGATCGCAAAAACCGATACCGGTCTGCAACTCACGATTCAGCAAGCCGGAGTGCCTGAAACAACAATAGTGGCGGATGCGGTGAGTCTGGCGGCTACAGGTCGGATTCCCAACTTAGACCGTTTAGGAATTGAAAATACAGCGGTGGAAATTGCTGAGGGGGCAATCACCGTCAATGACTATAGCCAAACAGCAGAATCCAATATCTATGCCGTCGGTGACTGCACCGATCGCATCAATTTGACGCCCGTGGCCATTAATGAAGGGCGAGCCTTTGCAGATACCCATTTTGGCGGCAAGTCCCGAGCCATGAGCTATGAGAATGTACCAACAGCCATTTTCACTACCCCAGAGGCGGCAACGGTGGGACTCACGGAAGCTGAAGCCGTTGCCAAATATGGCCAAGACTCGATCAAAGTCTATCGCAGCCGTTTCCGACCCATGTACTACACGCTGCCCAACCATGACGAGAAAACCTTAATGAAGCTGGTGGTGCATACCGAAACGGATCGGGTTGTGGGCGCGCATATGGTGGGCGAACACGCTGCTGAGATTATTCAAGGAGTTGCGATCGCCCTCAAAATGGGTGCTACAAAAGCTCAATTTGATGCCACGGTGGGCATTCATCCCAGTTCCGCCGAAGAATTTGTAACCATGCGCTAAGTCCCCTGTCGCCTTTTTGTTGTGAGGGGGCACTCTAAACTCAGGAATCTGGTATCACGAGATTCCTCCTCAGAGGATTTAACCCCCGACACAACCTGTTAGGGGGTTCTTTATTGAACCCTCGCTCTGTTTAGCTTGCTTTTACCAGTACAGCCTCTCCTTCAATTTTGGCTGTATAGGTGGGCAGGGAACCTGTAGCAGGGCCATTGGCAACTGTGCCATCGGGCTTATATTTCGATCCATGACAGGGGCAAACTAATACCCCTTCCTTGGCTTTCCAATCCACGGCACAGCCATTGTGGGTACATTTGTTTTTGAAGGCAACGGCTTTGGTTTGGTCTTTGGGATCCAAAATGACGAGGAGAGGCGCTCCCTCAAAGTCTTTTTGCTTCACAAACCCCGTGTCTTTCAGCTCACTCAGCTTACCCACTTCCACAAACCCTTCAGGATTGGTCTTTGCTGGCGCAGATGCCGTGGTATCGGATTTTTCCAGAGATGGAGATGCCTCACTGTTGGAGGTCTCGCTAGACGTGCAAGCCACAATGGCAACGGGCAAACTACTGGCTAAGGTGCCCACTCCTACCCAAGAGAGAAAAGTACGACGATCCATTTAGTGTTCTCCTGTATCTGAGATACGGACATTGCTGGACATTATGCCCGATCGCGTTCCTATTGGTTGTGATCAGAACCCAACACTGCATTCCCAACTGGACTCCGTGCTGATTCCAGGAAGACGCGGTCATAAAGATATGCAATAATTTGTTACATTCAAAATCAGGGCGGTTGATAGAAGCCGTTCACCCCTTTTTTAGAGAAGTGTTTTTAGAGAAGTAAAAGGCATGCGTGTTGCGATTGTCGGTGCAGGTTTGGCGGGAATGACCACCGCTGTTGATCTCGTGGATGCGGGTCATGATGTCGAGCTGTTTGAGGCACGACCCTTTGTGGGGGGCAAAGTCAGTAGCTGGGTGGATGAGCAAGGCAACCATATTGAAATGGGTTTGCATGTGTTCTTTGGCAACTACCGCCGTTTGTTTGCCTTGATGGCTAAAGTTGGGGCGTTGGATCATTTTTTGCTGAAAGAGCATACCCACACCTTTGTGAATCGGGGGGGACGCCTGGGGGCGTTGGATTTCCGTTTTTTTGCCGGGGCACCCTTTAATGGCCTCAAAGCCTTTTTCACGACCTCTCAGCTCTCCTTGCGCGACAAAATCCAAAATGCGATCGCCCTCGGTACCAGCCCAATTGTCCGTGGCCTCATCGACTATGAAGGAGCCATGCGCCAGATCCGAGCCTTGGATAACATCAGTTTCGCCGACTGGTTTCGTCGCCACGGCGGCAGTAATGGCAGCATTAAACGCTTGTGGAACCCCATTGCCTATGCCCTAGGATTTATCGATTGTGAACATATTTCAGCCCGCTGTATGCTCACAATCTTTCAAATGTTTGCAGTTCGTCGGGAAAACTCTGTTCTGCGGATGCTGGCAGGATCGCCGCAAACGTACCTGCACCAACCGATCATCGATTACTTAGAAGAACGCGGAGCCAAATTCCATCTACGCCGACGCACCTTAGAAATTCTGTTTGATACTGAGGGCGATGACCTTAGCTTGCTGTCCGGAGGACATAGGCCGGTGTTCCAAAGGAGCCGCTCCGCGTTTCATGTCGCTCTGCGAAACGGAGACCATCGCAGCCGGATCACGGGCTTACGGATTGCCAAAGAAACGGGCGATGAAATCATTACCGCCGATGCCTATGTCTGCGCCTGTGATGTCCCCGGTATTCAGCGGTTACTGCCTGACGCTTGGCGACGTTGGTCTGAATTTGACAATATCTATAAGCTGGAGGCTGTGCCAGTGGCCACCGTCCAACTCCGGTTTGATGGCTGGGTAACGGAAATGAACGACCCTGACGCCCGCTACCAGTTAGCCAAAGCCGTCGGTTTAGATAACTTGCTTTATACCGCCGATGCCGACTTTTCTTGCTTCGCCGATTTAGCCCTCACCAGTCCCAAGGACTATTATAAAGAAGGGGAAGGGTCATTGCTGCAATTGGTCTTGACCCCTGGGGATCCCTTTATCAAGCAGAGCAACGAAGCGATCGCCGAGCATGTCCTCCAGCAAGTTCAGGATTTATTCCCCTCCGCCCGCGAGTTGAAGATGACTTGGTTCAGTGTTGTTAAACTGGCTCAGTCCCTGTATCGAGAAGCACCGGGCATGGAACCCTACCGTCCCCATCAACAGACCCCGATTCCCAATTTTTTCTTGGCGGGCAGCTATACTGCTCAAGACTATATCGATAGTATGGAAGGGGCGACGATTTCTGGACATCTCGCCGCCCAAGCAATTCTAGAGAACACCTCCACACTTGAGCAAATGAGTGAGCAATATCCATGTCAGATTGGCTAGAACATAGTGAACAAGTTGAAGTACCCGTCCCTGTGGAAACGGCTTGGCATCTATGGTCTGATCTAGAACTCATGCCCCAGTGGATGCGTTGGATTGATTCTGTGGAAATCTTAGTGGATCAGCCCAATTTATCGCGGTGGACGCTCTCCGGTGGAGGCCTCACGTTTACTTGGCTCTCCCGCATCCTTAAGGAAGTGCCGAATCAGATTATTCAATGGGAATCCGTGGATGGATTGCCCAATCGGGGGGCCATTCGCTTTTATGATCGCAAACACAATACCAGTGTAGTCAAGTTAACCGTGGCTTACAAAATTCCCGGTGTTGTCGGAAGTATCATGGATAATTTATTCCTCGGAAAAGTGGTGGAGTCCAATCTTAGAAGTGATTTGCAACGTTTCCGGGACTACGCCCTGCGACACCAACAATAAACCTCTCGTTTAGCCGTTAAGGCAGGGAAAATACCCAGTTCTGGTGAAAAACCGCGATATTGGTAGATATTCTTATTAAGAATGGGTATAAGAGACTATAAAGAGCTAGAATCCAAGCTTTGGGATTCTTCCGGGGTTTGGGGCAGATGCAAGCCACATTCTTCTTTGAGTCCTTGGAAACGGGTGGCGCGATCGCTCTCATCTTCTGCCGTCAGCGGTCGGCTAGAATGCCAGTCGCCCACGGTGGTATAGCCTAAGTCGAAAAACGGGTGATAGGGCAAATCGCGGGCTTGCAGATATTCATAAATATCTTTAGAATTCCATCTCAAGATCGGCAAAACCTTATAGCGATCTCCTTGGATATTGATGCGGTGGAGGGACTGCCGATAGTGGGTTTGCTTACTACGCAAGCCCGCGAGCCAAGCCGTTGCTTTCAGCTCCTGTAAAGCCCGTTGCATAGGCTCTACCTTGCGCATTTGATCATATTGATTAAAAGCCTTGACATTATTAAACTCCCAAAGCTTGCCATACAAAGCTTCCATCCGCGCAGGACTGATAGTAGACTGGTAAACCTTTAGGTTAAGCCCTAAGCGTTCTGTTAATTCTTCTGCAAACAGATAGGTTTGAGCGGGAAGATAGCCCGTATCCACCCAAATGACGGGAATATTAGGAATCACCTGAGTCACTAAATGCAGCATTACCGCTGCTTGAATTCCAAAACTGGTACTCATAACCAACCCTTCTGCAAAGGTGTCGGCGGCCCAAGCGACAACATCCACAGCAGCAGCTTGATCAAACTGCTGGTTGATCGCCGTTAAATCAAGGCTGCCATTCTCAGCACCAGTCCATGGCTGCTCCTGTGTATTGGCAATTGATGTCGTGTGCAGGCCATCAGGTTCTCCCCTGCCATGGGTAGAGGAACTAAGGGGGGAGTCAGTAAAAGGCATCACCATACCCACATCGATAAGTTTAAGTCTCTTTCTATCATGCCTTGTCTGATGGGAACTGTACTAAACCCTCTCCTTCCTATCTGCTAGGATCCTGACTTTTCTGAGCGTAAGGCTGAATGCTAAGCTGTAAGCAAGGAATTGAGACAACCGTGGTACTGACCTTTACGCAACGACTTTCCACAGGGCAAGGGCGAGACGCTGATTTAATCCTGGCCTTGACGGCTGCAGAACGCAAGCGATCGCGCCACAAATTTCAAACCCCAGAGGGTCAAACCGTATTCCTGCAACTCCCCAGAGGAACCGTTCTCCGGGATGGTGACCTCCTCCAATCTGAGAGTAATACCGTTTTACAGATCACCGCCAAACCTGAACCTGTTTTAACGGTTCAAGCCACCTCTGCGCTAGATTTACTCCGGGGTGCGTATCATTTAGGCAATCGTCACGTCCCGCTGGAAATCACTCCCACCTGTTTACGCTTGTCTCCTGATCCGGTTCTACTCAAGATGCTAGAGCAATTAGGTCTGAGGGTAACCGAAGATATCCATCCCTTCCAACCCGAAGCTGGAGCCTATGCTCATCACCACTGAGTCTTAATTACTCCAGAAAATCTCACCCTAGTAACGTTATGCGGAAGTAAAAAGGCAAAAGCTTTGAACCATTGTCTTTAGTGATCATTGCCCACCAAATCCAACAACGCATTTGGCAACAGACTGGTCTGACAGCCTCGGCTGGGGTTTCCGTCAATAAGTTTCTGGCCAAAATTGCTTCGGGTATCAACAAGCCCAAGGGCTTATGCCTGATTGCGCCTCAGGACGTTGCCCAGTTTGTGGACACATTGGCGCGCGCAATTTCCAGGGATTGGCAAGGCAACAGCAGCCAGAATGCATAGCCTCGGTATCCACACGGGTGCAGACTTAAAACAGTGGTCTGAACGACAATTAGTGGAGCGTTTTGGCAAGGTTGGTCACTTCTACTACAAGGTCACGAGAGGGGAAGATGATCGGCCAGTTAACCCCGATCGCCTGCGTCAATCCATTGGCGTAGAGCAGAGCTTTGTAGAAGATTTATTGAGTCTAGAGGCTATGGGTATTGAACTCGAAAAATTGGCTCACAAAATCAAGCTGCGTTCAGATCAACATCAGCAAGTGGGCCAGACCCTGACGCTCAAAATTAAATATTCTAATTATCGACAGATCACCCGTAGCCGTACTGTCAGTAAAGGCTTGCAAAATGCTACAGAGATATTCAGCCTAGCCAAAGAACTGCTGCTGACTCACCTAGAAGATCGCAAAACTGTAAGATTACTAGGCATCACAATTTCCAAGTTGGAGGACATCCTCTCAAAGGCGAGGTATGAGCAGTTGTGCTTGATCCAATAGATTGAGCAAAATGATGCTAAATAAGCTGATATAAACGCCTGCACCCTTCTGTCCCGCTTTTACCCTTGATTACGAGCAATCTATTGACTATGGAACATCTACCGAAGTATTTTATTCTCATCCGCCTACCTAATTGAATATCAGCAAGGCTGTTTCAAGTTCCCCAGAGGTAATTCAATAACATTTATGAACCGTTAAATGCGGTTGTATAGATCAACTGCCGTAAGAAGCAATACTCGTCATCTCGAATTTTCTCTCCAGCCTTTGAAATAGCGCTACGCTTTTCAGGTTTGAAGGGGGGATCACTATCCCTATTCTGCTGAATTGTACGATTGCTCTTTCTCAATTGATTTACCATGATTCTGAAAGAAATCACAATCAGTCCACAGGCAAAAACACAGACTTTTGAGGGTTTTCATTTTCTCCGAGCAATTTTTTCGATTTTAATTGTTGCCCTTCGTTCTGATTTTATTGGATTAATAGGATTATTGACTGTAGCTTCTATAGGAGATTTCTTAAAAGCTAATATCGCCTACGTTGCTGTTCCAGTTTTTTTGCAAATTTCTTTATTTCTGTTCTATTTCAAGCGTGAGCAGTTAGGAGGGTCATACTTTATTAGAAAGCGACTTCCAAAACTAATTTATCTTTATGTTTTTTGGGTGACAGCAATCGTTATATTTGATATTTTTTTGAATAAAAAGCCTGACATTATTCGTGATACAACTTCTTCTGTGAAAGGGTTGATTGAGTTTATAGTCAGCGGTGGCTCTTCACCTTTCTTCTTTTTCTTTGCGTTGATCTTTCTAATATCATTGGCAGAAGGATTTGTTCTCAGCCAAGAATCACGAGCATTCTCAAAAAATATTAAATTGGCCTATTCGCTTCTTTTTATTTCTTGCTTAATAGTTTGCTGCTTTTCATTTATTGATTTGACTATAAACAATATATTCAGTGGCAATCCCCCATCACTATTAAAGGTAATTCATAACATTACAAAATGGGACTATAACCCTTTAAATTTCTTACCTTATGTTTTTACAGCAGCTATTACTTTCCATGAATTCGAACAAGGCAAAATGCAGAGTTTAACACCTAAATTCAGGATAAAACTATGCTTGTTGTTTGCTCTATTCATTGTCTTCACTATCTTGGAATGGTCTTTTCGCGAAGACTTTCGTAGTTATGCAAGGCTGTCTCTTGCTTTTGGCTCATGGCTACTTTTATATTTATCTTTAATCTTGAGTAATCCAGTTCCTAAAGTGATCAAGTTTCTTTCAGGCTGTTCTCTTGGAATCTATGCATTTCATGTGTTTTTTGTAGATTATAGTGGTTGGCTAGACCAACTTTCGTGGGGTACATCTTCTCAATCATCTGCAAGTGCAGCGATCTTGATTAAGTTTTCATTTGCTTTAGTTGCCTCTATTTTGCTGACCCTAGGTTTTAGAAAAAATGGATTTTTGAAGAATTTTGTTTGAGTTATTAAGAACCTGTTTAAAAAGTTAGAAGACAGCTTCTGTCACTGATTGGCCGTCCACACTACCTGTGCTCGGTTGGGCATGGCGTCCGGCTGCAAGTCTAAGCCTAGCCCGTAAAAGGACGACCGCTGGATTTGACCTTTGGAATCAGAGGCTCAAGGATTTCTTACTGGGCATTGGCGAGGTCGGTGTCGTATGCTAGTCGTGTCATTTTGGGGTCTCCATATGGATCCCTTTACTTTACAATTGCTCCGTCACAGAAGTACTCAAGCCCAGAATATTTTTCAAACAGGTTCTTATCTTGTTAATAATTGAGGCGATGTCTTGCAATTGTATGTTAGTCAAACGTGATGAAACCCAAGCAAGTATATAACATAGCGATTGTTTTTGCCTTTGCCATTGGCTTGATAGTGGGAACCTTTTTAGAAAAAAAATATGGTGTCAAGAATATCCTTAAGAGTATTGGTGTAGGATCCCAGACCAGTTCTCAGGGGCACACAACAGAGGTAAGTGAAGGCAGTATTCTTGAAGAGCATCAAGGCATACTAAAGTTATTCATCCTTGCCGGACAATCCAATATGTCTGGCATGGGGGAGCTTCCGAACTCTAGAATGGCAACTAACCCTAGAATCTATGTCTTTGGTAATGATTATCACTGGAAGTTAGCAAAAGAGCCGATGGATGATCCAAGGAATCAGGTTGACCCTGTGTCTGAAGACCAATCTGCCGGTTTTAGTCCAGCGATGTCTTTTGCCAACACTCTTTTAGAACAGCACCCTGAGATGGTAATTGGTCTAATACCCTGCGCTAAGGGGGGGTCTTCAATCCACGAGTGGCGCAGACAGTTAAATGACAATACACTTTATGGGTCTTGTCTCAAACGGATACGTGCGGCTTTGATGATGGGAGAGGTTGCTGGTTTCCTGTATTTTCAAGGGGAAATTGATGCTATAGATCCAAAGGAGGATCCCCAGAGAACGTTTTTGTCCCGTCAATGGGCAGATGCATTTGCGATTTTGATTCGGGATTGGCGAAGGGATTTGAACTTACCTGAGTTACCTGTGGTTTTTGCCCAAATTGGCACTAATACAGAACCCAAAAGGTTCAAAAATTGGGATATGGTCAAAAAACAGCAGTGTCAAGCTCGGTTGCCATTTTCTGTAATGGTGACAACAGACGATTTACCTTTGCAAGACTATGTTCATTTCACGACTGCAAGTTATCGAATCATTGGTCAACGCTTTGCCAAAGCCTATATACAATTATTAGAGACGAGTAGAAATGAGCAAAAACTTGAGAGATTTCGATTAAATTGTTAATATGAATAATTCTCTTGACCAAAACTTTATAGATATAAAAACACAAAGATTTGAAAGTTTTGATTTTCTACGAGCGATTGCTGTGATCGCAATAGTTGCATATAAAACAAAGATTTTCAACATCCCAGAGATACTGGCACCCAATAGTTTCACTTATGGCTTGAGTGCCTATGTCTTAAATGGAATGGTAGGTGCCCTTGCTGTACCTGTATTTCTGCAAATCTCCCTTTTTCTTTTCTATTTGAAGAGTGAGAATACAGGGGTCAGATATTTTTTCCAGAAACGTCTTCCTAGACTTATCTCTCTCTATGTTTTCTGGGTGGTCTCTATAACCCTGTTTGACAGTTTATCTGGCGGAGGATGGAATTCAATAAGAGAGATAGTATCATCTTTGAAAAGCTTTGTTCTGTTTATCATTAGTGGTAATAATACACCCTATTTCTTTTTCTTTGCTCTGATTTTTGTGACAGTAATTGCTGAGATTTTAGTTTTATTATTTGGTAGACTGGAAAAACATCGACAAAAAAAACGATCAGTTACTGTTTGCTCTTTGGTTTCTTTGTTTTGCTGTTTGTCTTTTCGATTTTGGATACTATTATTAATTACACAAATACTCAAACAACCTTATTGAATTTTCTCAATAACTTGGCTAAATGGGACTATAGCCCTCTGAATTTCTTGCCCTATGTCTTTACATCAGCAATAACTGCTCAAGACTATCATGATGGACAATTACAGCGAATTTCTAAGGTACTCAAAAGGAAGCTATATTTTCTACTTTTTTTAACAATAGGATTTTTTGTCTTAGAATGGACTTTAACAAGTAAGGGTCTTCTGATTCAGGTAGATCAAGCTCCTCTAGATCACTACATGCGGCTTTCTCTTATTTTCGGTTCTTGGTTACTCCTTTATCTTGCCTTGTTGTCGAAACGTAAGATTCCGACAATTATCAAGTTCATCTCAGGGTGCTCTTTGGGAATTTATGGGTTTCACGTTTTCTTTATCTTTAGAAGACCACTTATATTTGACAATATTCCATTTCTGAGTAATATTTATCAAGTCGTTCCAGTTTTAGGCATCCTTGCTGCTTTTACTGTCACCCTATTTGGTTCTATCGCTCTAACTTTATTTTGTAATAAAATAAAGTTTTTAAGAAAGTTTGTAAGTGCTTAGATTCACTATCATTTAATATTTGTAATTATTCAATAATTCCATGAAACCTCAGTTAATTCTGAAATGGATAATTTGGCAGTATCAAAAAGCTAGGTTAGGTAAACTTGGCAGAGGTTCTAATATAAGCCTCTTAACAGATATACGCGGAAACAGAAAAAATATTTATTTAGGTAAGGGAACAACAATTTGTAAGTACGCAGCATTGGAAGTCGATCCTGCTGATACTGATTCCTCCAAGATTATCATTGGCGATCGCACCCTAATTAGCTCCTTTGTCATTCTCCGCACCTATGGGGGCACCATAAGAATTGGCGACTCATCTTTCGTTAATTCCTTTTCAGCGCTGTATGGGCACGGTGATCTGATGATTGGGAATGGTGTTTTAATTGGCCCTCAGGTAACGATTATCCCGGTTAATTACGGCTTCAAAGATCGGCAGATTCCTTTTCGAGAACAGACTCCGACCATGCAGGGAATTATCATTGAGGATAATGTCTGGATTGGAGCAGGAGTCACTATTTTGGATGGTTGCACGATTGGGCAAGGGGCTGTGATCGGGGCAGGGGCTGTAGTCACTAAAAGTGTAGAACCTTATGCAATTGTTGCCGGAGTGCCTGCTCAGAAAATTAGCAGTCGAGAATAGGTACAAATCCATCACAGTTTGTTTACAGTTCCTCTTTGCCCAATAGTGCCAAATAGATAGAAATGAACAACCTAAACGGAATTGACCTGAGAGGGGTGCGCCTATCGTTTTCTAAGTGGCTGCGCCAGCATCGAGTTGATGTTTTGATTGGGGTGGTTTGGGATTGCGATCGCAATCCCCACTGGGGTTGGCACCTATCAAATTCCCGACCCCCTCTTAACGGACTTTTACGCCCAAGATATCTGGTTTGGTAGTGACATTCCCACCGTCTTTGGCAATATCACCAGTACCCAGAGTGATTTTGGTCGCAACAATAAACATCCCTTGTTTCCCCTGCTGGTGTTTCCCCTGGTCTTTGGAATCGGCAAACTCTTACAACTGGATCCCCTCGCAGCGGTTCGAGTCCTGGCCGTCCTCGTTGCGATTGTCTGGATTGGCTCACTGTATACTCTGTTGCGTTGTCTGGGTTGCCACCGACTAGATGCCACCTTATTTAGCCTGGTCGGGGGCGTTAGTGCGAGTTCAGTCTTTTGGTTAGTGATTCCAGAGTCTTTCTCCTTTGGTTCCCTTACCATTCTGTTGGGTCTTATTTTCGTCACCCTAGCCCAATATCGACCCTTTTCGGCGATTTGGTATGTTGCCCTGAATGTGATGACGGTCAGTATTACGATCACCAATTCCATGGTGGGCATTTTTGCCACCGTGATCAACCATCGCTGGAAAAAAGTCATTCAAATTGGGATTGCCGCCCTCCTGCTCTCCACAGGGCTGTGGATCTTACAGAGAATTGTCTTTACCAATTCTGGATTCCCGTTTCAACCCGGTACCTTTATTGGTGAGAAGAAATTTATCTCTGCCCCTGGGAAAGGGGGGTTTCTGGCTGTACTCAGTTCCTTCTTTTACCAAACGATGGTGATGCCCGCTATCCAGTTGCTGGATTCTCCCATTCGTCCAGATTGGGTGAAGCTGGATACGAATACCCTCACTCCCGCATCGGGCAGTGTCTGGGGTCTCGTCGCCGTTGTGGCTTGGAGTGGACTATTGTTGCTGGGCTTGTGGGGTTTTTTCTCTAGCAAACAACACCCCAAATTACGCCTGGTCTTGGGATTGACCCTGGTTGCTCAACTGGTGATGCACAGCATCTATGGAGTGGAAGAAACCTTTATTTATTCCCTCCATTTTATTCCCCTGTTACTGGTCTTAGTCGCCTTTAGCCTGTTCACCCGTTTGCGCCCCCTGAGCTTGCTTTTGGCAGTTGTCTTGATCGGCAGCGCTGGGATTAATAACCGCACCCAGTTTAATGCGGTTACGGCTGCTTTATGGAACTATGGCACCCCTCAGCAACAGGTTGAAGCCCAAATGAAGCGACGCCCTGCTGATCCCTGGCCGCGCAGTGCTGGACATGTGATCTTGGCTGCACCAGGCAGCCCCATAGAAAGTAAAGCATTCCATGAACCGGGAGGTAGCTTTAGTCCCCAACCCGGTAGTTTTGGGGTTTCTATCTGGGTGGTTGATCCGCAGGGAAATCTGAAAGCCACCAGTGACAGCATTCCTATGGATAAGATCCAGCAGGAATTCACGGCGATGTCTGCGCCAAAAATACCAGGAATTTCCACTAAAACAGCCTATTACCAATCCTCTTGGTCAGCGCTGGGATCCAATCGCTGGCAGCTTAATCTCAAAAACCTAGCTAATTCTCAGACTCAATTGAAGATCGTGATTCGCAGTGTAGGGCCAGCAGGGGCGGCTATTCCCTCTCTCGATTGGAATGGTCAACGATTGCTGATTAGCGATCGCTGGACAGTCACCGCCATTCCCAAAACCGCAAAGGTTTCCCTGGGCAGTGAAAGTACACCCAATTGGATAAAGGGAAAATCCACTTCTACCCATTGGCAAGATCCTTATGGCTGGGGCTATGCCCAGATTGCCCTCCATCAAGGAGACAACTGGAGCTTAGTGATTACAGATACTCAGCCAGCCCCAGACCCCGATTTGCCTCTGGCTGAACCTTTCCTGACCTTAGCGTTACCCGATCCCCAATTCGTCGATAGCCTCACCGCCCAGGTTACCCATCTCAACATGGGGTTGGTTGGCACTCGTACCCATCCCGCCGATCCCATTAGTTATCCCTTACCCCGATTTCGGGATGGGGCATACCAAATGGTTGCCCTTGCCCGCGCGGGTCAACTGGATCTTGCCCAGCAATTATCCCCTTACTTTGCTGAGAATGATTTCTTTAATGGCTCAGTCCCCGAAGCAGATATTCCTGCGATCGGAATTTGGGCTCTTGAACAAGTCGCCAGCCAGATTCAACAACCTCAATACGATCAGTGGCTATGGCCCCATGTTCAACGCAAAGCGGATCTGATTGGCAAGCTGCTCTCCAGCAATCGACCAGGCTACCCCATCCTTACGGAGGCGAAGTTCCCCCATGCTGAAGATCCTGACTCCCTGGAGGTGGATCTGGAGGCAGGCAAGATGGACAACCAACCTGGCTCCATTACCCTTGATCCCAATGCTAACGTGATGAGCTATCGCGCCTTAATGGATGCAGCAGCGTTAGCGGATCGCAGGCAGCAACCAGACACTGCTAAACGGTGGCGGACTCAAGCGCAGCAGTTAAAAACCGCATGGCAACAGGCCAACCAAAAAGGGTTCCCATCTTTTACGAATGGACTGTGGCCCAGTGGGATTGCCGTCTCGGACACCACAGCGATGACCCAAGTTCTTCAACAACAATGGGATGAATCCACAGAGGCAACCGGCACATTTAAGCAAACACCGCCCAACTTACAGGCTGCGATCGCCCAAGCCCATCAGTGGCTCTTCCTCCAGCAACCGGATCGAGTCTGGACGACCCTCAAGTGGTTTTGGCAGAATCAGGCTTCTCCTGGCTTATATACTTGGGGAGAAAATCCAGATCAGTCCGGTGGGATGCCCATGCCCAAGAGTTTCTCCCAATGGCAGCGGTTGCGCGGCTGGGTGAATCCACCCCATATCACGCCTCACTACTGGACGGCATCAGAAATGGCCTTACTACAATTAGATATGCTGGGGTATAGTGATCCCTCTGCTAGTTCCCCTACCTTGGTGATTGGGGCAGGAATCCCCAAGGAATGGTTGGGCAAACCCATGAGCGTGAAGAACCTATCCATAGCAGGGCGTTTAATCAATTGGAACTGGGATGGTCAGCAAATGAATGTCCAGATTCAGGGTAAAAAATGGCAATTCAATCTGGGTCAGCCTTTCCAGCCAATATATCCGTAAATGTTGTTAATTCACCTATCCAAAAGTCCCCTAACTCCGCTGCTCTAGCTATACCATCCTGACCAGTAGAAGCCAGTGGAAACGCAGGCAGAGGAATGACTGCAATGATTTGTCCATACAGAAATGTCGAATAGTGCAAGAGAGTGCGCCATTGTGCTGCTTATTCTTGAACCTATTATTCTTGAACCTATTTTGAGAGCGCGCTGAAGAGGGATCTATGAAAATTTTGGTTACTGGTGTTGCTGGCTTTATTGGCTTTCACTTGGCACAGCGACTACTAGCCGCAGGAGAGGCAGTCTATGGCATTGATAATCTCAATGATTATTACGATGTCAGCTTAAAAAAAGCTCGACTCGCTCAGATTCTTCCCCATTCTGGGTTCACATTTCAGCCCTTAGATGTGAGCGATCGCCCTAGCATGTCAACCTTATTCCAAGAACAGAAATTTGACTGGGTGCTGCACCTAGCAGCCCAAGCTGGAGTTCGCTACTCTCTAGACAATCCTTCTGCTTACATAGACAGCAATCTGGTTGGGTTTGGCAACCTTTTAGAAGGCTGCCGTCATAGTCAGGTACAGCACCTCGTGTTTGCTTCTTCTAGTTCTGTCTATGGTGCGAACACCAAAATTCCTTTTTCCACCCAGGATAACGTCGATCATCCGATTTCTCTATACGCAGCGACTAAAAAAGCGAATGAATTGATGGCTCATGCTTACAGTCATCTCTATCATATTCCCATTACTGGACTGCGTTTTTTTACGGTCTATGGACCTTGGGGACGACCAGACATGGCGTATTTCAAATTTGTGAAAGCTATCGATCAGGGGAGGCCCATTGATGTGTATAACTTTGGCAATATGAAGCGCGACTTTACCTATATCGATGATGTCATCGAAGGGATTGTCAGAGTCCTCTATAAGCCCTGTCACCCTGACGACCAAGCGCCCTATAAAATCTACAATATTGGTAACCACAGCCCCGTGGAGTTGTTGACCTTTATTGAAATTGTGGAGAAAAACCTGGGCAAGATAGCACAAAAAAATTTCTTGCCTATGCAACCGGGAGATGTGTTATCAACCTATGCGGATGTTGCGGATTTGATGGAAGATGTTGGGTTCCAGCCTAAAACACCCATTGAAGAGGGCATTAGCCATTTTGTTCAGTGGTATCGCCAGTATTATGGTGGATCCTAATCCTTGGGAATGACCCAAGGTTCAATCACTTTGAGGGTAATGGCAGTTGCTACAATTTGAACAATTACTTGTACTGGAGGTTGTCTTTTATCTCTTTCTACTATTATTACTCTTTTTTTATCTTTCTTATTAACCTGAGCCTGGGCTAGATCGATGGGGATCAGGTTAAGCAAGAGCGAAATAGAAACAAGCAATAGGATCCATTTTTTATTATTCGCCATAGCGGTTTCTTTGAAGAAACGATGGGTAGATTTGGGACTTTCCAGCGTTGAACTACGATAATGATATTGATGTTTTCAATCTCCCATATTTAAGTACGAGTGATTACAACTTTAGTGAAATTTTTATGGCGCTGTTCATGCCACTCTAAGCCAACAATAGCGGCTAGAAACATCATATAGGCAGGCTCTTCTAATTGGGATAAGATACAGCCAAACACAAATGCGCTCAGCACTAGCAATCTGGAGATGTTACCAGAACAGATATTTGTCCAGATTAAAAAACTAAGGTATAGATATGCCCCTAGTCCCAGAATGCCCAGATCCCCCCAAATCCCTGCCCAACCAAATAAAGGCGAAAACATGCTGGATTGATCTCCCAGCCAACTATCAACCACTGCTTGCCACACGGCTTGGCTAGCGGGGTGAATCGTCGCACCGAGGGGCAGTAATAACTCCTTATAACTTTCTAACATCCACCCGCCTAGTCGGCCAACAGTGTGACCCGGTCCAATGCCCAACAGCCAGTTCAACGGTGAATTAGAGTAACTGGAGACAATGCGAAAAGCTGCGAATTTAAGTTTAGTGGCTTCGCCATCAGGACCATAAATTTCAGGTCTAATCCAGGTGGTAAAGCCACTTAAGGCTTCAAAATTGTAAATTGCCCAATAAAACAGTACCAAGAAAACAGACCCTACCACTAGATATAGGCAGGATTTTACAGGATCCTTAAGATTCACGATCTGTAAGAGAACATAGGCTGCCATTACAGCTAAAAGCACCTGCTTGGTATCAGAGATAATAATTTGATTAAAGATTGCCAGAAAAACGAGCACCCTTATGAATAAAGGTTTTGACTTGAGGGCAAAGAGATAATAAACACCAAACGTAATTGAAATAGATGCTCCTACAACATGCCCTGCTCCGCCCCCAATAAAAACTCCATTAATATTGTCCTCCAGACCTGCCTCAGTTTGACGATTAAATAGATACCTTTGTATATAGCAAAAGATAATATTAGCGAAGGCAAATCGAAAAATCCAAGCCCTAAATCGGGTAAAATTTTCTGGCGACAGTGGTAAACTGATCAGTGCTAACAGAAAAATAAAGGGTTCAGTTAAGAGCAAAAAACTTAGAATTGCGTTAACAATTCCTGCATCATTAATTAAAGCGCTGGCAAGGACAATAATGAGCATAAAAACAGTCCTGTCAGAATGCTTTTAGAGGCAGCAATCTGTTTTCGATCTTTGATACGGGCGCTGGATAGTGTAGAAAAACAGGCCAGGGGAACTAGGGCAAAATGTACAAAATTAATGAGAGAAGGAGCACGCAATGAGATCAAAACCCGGGGGAAAAAAACGGCTGCTAGGGAAATCAGAGTTAGAGATGAGTTTTTGATATATCCCTTTTTATGTTGGGTTGCTGTGAGTGTTTGCGTCATGGGTTGGAGCGTGAGTTACTGGCGAAGGATACGTTCATAAATACTGATCAATTGCTGATAATTCTCTTTAGCAGTATATTTGCTCTCAAATTCAGTCCGTGCTTCTTGGCGCATTTTGGATAGCTCTGTAGGGTGGGTCATGGCCCAATCAACCCAATTCGCTAAGTCTTGTGCATCACCTGGCTGAAAGTGTAGTCCTGTCCGACCATGATCAACGAGTTCTGCGATCGCACCAATCTTAGCAGCAATCACTGGAGTGCCTTTAGCAAAGGCTTCGACTGCCACTCGTCCAAAGGTTTCGTACCATTTTGAAGGAAAGATTAAGAGGCTGGCTTCTCCCATCAATGCATGCACCTCAGGCATAGATCTGCGCCCCAACCATTCTACCTTGGGTAATTTTTCCCTGGCACTTACCACCATGTCGGAGAGAGGGCCATCTCCGACAATCTTCAGGGGGATGCGATCGCCAAGCTCTTCCCAAGCCGCTAAAAGCGTATCCAAACCTTTTTCGACGGAAAGCCGCCCAACATACAAAGCATATCCACCCTTGCCTGTCCCTACACCCGGATCGGGGTGGACAAAATTAGGTTTGACCACAATTTTCTGGGCTGGCACCCCTCCCTGAATCAGCTTTCTCGAGAAAAATTACTTAAAGCAATATATACATCCACCAAATTATTCCAGGTGCCGATCGCACGGTGTGTGGTCAACATGGCGGCAGTCACTGCACTGGCAGCTCGATTGTTGCGGTAACAACGATGAATAATGCCGGGATAAGGAACGGGTTGCCCCAGACAATCTTCACAAACTTGCCCATCTCGGAAAAAAGGGCGTTGGGGCAAAGCAGACGATAGTTCCGTAAGGTTTGCACCACAGGAACGCCGACATCCCTAGCGGCATAGTAGACAGAAGGAGAGATCAGCGGGAAAAAATTTTGCACATGGATCAAGTCAAAAGCCTGAGCCTGAAAGCGGTGTTTGACCACCTGATAGGCTTCCTGAGACCAGATGGTGCGTGTAGCGATTTGCCAGCCTGGGAGGGATTCGACGCGATCATTCGTTTCTTCATACCGCTCAACCCCATGTCCCATTTCTTGTAGAAGCTGCTCCTCCAATGCACAGGACTCATCTTCTCCACCTCGAATCTGATAGCTATTGTGAATGCTAAGGATACGCATGAATCACACCATTGATGGGCATTCCAGACGAACGTACCGCCAAATCAACTGAATCTAAATCCGCTGTGTAACTAACTCCTGGGGTTTCAGTCATCAGAGTTCTCCCCGTAACACTGCCTGGTAAAGATTTTCCAGAATGCGGGTCTGTTGAGAGCGGTCAAAATGAGACCTTACCCTTTCCTGCCCTTTGGTGCTAAAGTTTTGCCAAAGTGTGGCATCTTGTAACACTTGCAAGCAATAGGCTGCCAGGGTATCTGCATCTCGCTCCGACGCTAAGAAACCCGTTTCTCCATGAATCACGGCTTCGGGAATGCCAGCATGAACGGTACTGATCACGGGAAGCCCCATTGCCTGCGCTTCTAGTACTACATTAGGTAGACCTTCGGAGTCACCTTGGGCTGAGGTAATACTAGGGGCTACCAGCAACCGGGCACGGTTCATCCATTGTCGCACCACGGATGCAGGTTGAACGCCTAAGAACTGATAGCGGCGCAATAGACGGCTGGCTAAGGATTCTAAGGAAGATTTCAGTGAACCCTCCCCAATCAAGACTAATTGCACATCGGGTAACTGAGCTTGAACTTGTGCCATTGCTTGGATTAAATACTCACAGCCTTTTTTCTCGGTTAAACGACCTACAAATAAGACAATGGGTTCACGAGTAATGCTGGGATCTGGCGAAAAGTCAGCGGTGTTGATGCCACTGTAATGGGCAATGATTTTGTGAGCAGGGAAACCCTGTTCTAGCAATTGCTCTTTGATAAACTGGGAAACCGTGATAAACAGCCGTCCTTCGCGTTTGAGAGCCTCACGGCGGCGCAGATAAATCCAGTGATTGAGAGACGAGAAACGAGCATGGTCGTCTCTGATGGTCGCGTCAGCTCCACGAAAGTGAACTAAGAGGGGTAGGTTGAGCGATCGCGCCAAAGGCAATGCCAAGGCACCACTCAGTCCAAACTGTGCATGAATAAGAACTGGCTTCAATTGACGAATCTGTCGATAAAAATCTGGGGCAAAACCTGAAACCTTAAACACAGCCTCAGCTAGACTGCCCACAGCGCTCCCCTGGTTAACGACCACTGTTCGCTTTGGCGGCAGCTCTAACCCTTGAACCAACCGAGATCCGACGTAGTAGGGAATAAACTGTGCAAGCGCTTCTCCCTGAGCCCGAATGAAGGTCTGGGAGGCTGGCAGCAGTAAACTACTAAAGAAAATAATATTGGCTTTAGCCATCCTTTCTCCTTCCTGAATCTTCAAGAGGGGGCCGAATCACGAGCAGATAAGTACTTTGATTCATCCAGTACCTCTCGATAGAGCTGTGCCAATTCTTGACCCCGAACAGTCCAACTATAGTGTTCTCTAACATGCTGTTGTCCGGCTTGCCCCATCCGTAGTCGTAATTCCTGATCTTCAGCTAGTGTTGTCATTGCGGTAGCTAGATCTGCTACAGCCTGCTCAGGTCTAGAGGCAAGAATTTTGAAACCTGTGTTCTCTGTAATCTGGATGGCAGGGCCACCTAGATCTAAACAAAGTACTGGACAACCAGCGGCCAAGGCTTCTAGGCACACCAGCCCACCCGATTCATGCAGGCTGGGATGAACAAGTGCTAGGCAATTTCCCAAACATTTTAAGGTTTCCTGGCGAGGTAACATACCCAAAAACTTGACTTGAGCCTGAATATCTAAATCTTTAACCAAGGTTTCTAGCCGTTGTCGCTCTGGACCATCCCCAACAATCCAATAGTCAGAGCTTTTCGGTAAGGCTGCTTTGGCAAAGGCTTGCAATCCCAGATGAAATCCCTTCCAATGAAGTAGCCTGCCAATACTGATGAATCGAACTGGAAAATTATCTTGCCCAGCAAGGGATGCAAGCTCATCGATCTGAGATTGGGATAAGCCAAGTTGAGAGTAAACTTGTACTGTCTTGGCACCAAGGGCATGTAAGCGTTGAGCAGTATCTTCAGTGGTTGCCCGTGCCAGAATACTTCGCTGAGCAGTGATGTGTACAAAGGGATCTTGTTCCCCCAGCCAGCGGGCTATATTTCTAGCCGTTTCATACAATCTACCGCGCCAACTAAAGTCTTGCAAAAACTCTGCTGGTGCAGATTCTCCACCCCCTACCGGACCCCAAATAAAAGGAACAGGCAATAATGAGAGAAAACTAGGGCCCCAATATTTGACATAAGTGACATGATGCACCAGGTTGAAGTGGTACCTGCGATGTAAGTCATGACTGACGAAATAAGCAACGATTTGCCATAGATAATAGTGAATTTGCACACCCACTCCACTGTTGCCTCGTCTCCACCATCTTGCCCACAGAGGTAAATCACAATAAATGAACCGTAATCCTGATACTGGATTTTTGATCAACTCAGCTTCGATCGAAGGGCGATTATTCTCACGGGTAATCACCCAAACATCGTGATATTTCGCTAACTCCTGAGCTATATCCCAACCAATACCAGGTTCAGATCCCTCACCAGGTCTACAAGCATATGCAGATAGTAATACATTTAAACGCTGCATCGTTCTGGGCTACTCTTGGGGTTGAGAAACAAATTTGGCAACTTCGGCTAGGAACCCTGCGGCGGCTTCTGGTGTGTATTTAGCCATAATTTCCATAGATTTCTGACTCATGAGGAGGCTAAGATTGGGATCCTCAATGAAGCGACGTAATGTAGCGGCTACTGCCAACGTATCATGGGGATCGATAATATAGCCGTTTTCTTCACTACTGATCAATTCAGACGCTCCGGCAAATTTAGAACATAAAATTGCCTTACCCATGGCCATCGCCTCTAGAACCACCATCCCCCAGGTGTCTTCCAATGTTGGCAGAACAAACACATCGGCTTGCTGAAAATAGGCTCCTAGAACGCTGTAATCCACATTACCTACCCACTTCACGCGGGTCATTAATTCATGTCGCTGGCAAAAATCCTCCAACTCTTGGCGTTGGGAACCCTCTCCCACCACTAACAACGTGTAATGGTCACAGCCTTCTTGCTGGAGCAAAGCACAGGCTTCGAGTAACAGGCGTAGTCCTTTGCGAGGATTGACACTACCGACGAAGATGAAGGTTGGGGTTTGAAGATCTAGCGGCTCAATGACGGCTGTTTTTGCAGAGTTAGATAAGGCTGTCGCAGAAGGGACTTCATAGGGGTGCAAAAACACTTTCTGTTCAGGCGCATTGAGTACCTCCATCAAATAAGTTTTTCCCCCATGACTGTTGGTAATACAGGCATCGGAGGCTTGTACCATCATTCGTCGGATTGCCAACCTGGCTGGGGAGTTACGATAGTCCACCCCTGGAGAGCTGCCTTCATAGGCAAGTACCAGTCGCCAGCGTCCGACTGGTTTGAATAGAAGCGCCAGAATTGTCCACATTCCAAAGGAATTAGAGAAGATCACATCTGGTTTGAACTGGAGGAGATGGCTGACAATATTCAGGGGCAGGTATGTGAAGTTTGAACCATAGCTAGTTTCTGATTGTGTTAGGGAGATGATTTTCCGCTTGCCTACGACATCAACAGTGAAGGAATCTTCAAAACCCGGTGCATATCCTCGCCAGTTGGCAGCAAAGGCAGTGGTTTGAGGAAATAACTGCGTCAAGCAGCTGAGCATGGGATGCCAGTAGTAGAAAGCAGAAGTTAATAACCAGGCGATACGAAGATTTTTCATAGGGGCTTTGCCAAAGGGTTGAGGCAATGATTGAAGTCAGGAGTTTATATTGAACAGTAAAATAAGTCTTAACTCGTAGGAAGTGACATATCCGCAGCAAGGCGGAGGGTGAGTTGTTCCTAGGTCATTGTAAGATTTTTCCCTGAACGGCGATGGGCAGAGAACCTCCAGGTAGAACAGCACACTTACCTTCTAACAATAACTTTCCAGAAAGGGGAATGGATTGTTCTCCAGTCATACTGACGACGATTTTGTCGGGTTCCTGATCGGGGAGGGTAACAGCGATCCGAATTGAACCCATTGGAGCAGGCAGAAGCTGAACTTTAATATCTGGAATCTTGCCGATCGCAGGATATAGGACCCAGGCAAACGTCGTTGATTCAGCAATTTCAGCAGAATAGATGACCGTAGGATTGGGAACCAGATGGTTATACTCTCGGCTCCACCATCCCTGGATGGGCTGATCTTGCCCTGCGACCAACCTGACTTGCCAGGAGAACGGAGAAACTGGAATAATTCCCAGATTACCCACATCGAGATCCTTTGATTCAGCCCTTTCCCCTGCGATCGCAACGGTGCAGTCTGGATGAAAATGCCAGAGGGGTTCGATTCTACGGGGGCGATTACTCTTAATATGATCAACCACGACCCAATACTGATCATGAAGATAGATGACCGCCCGCGAGTGGCTTGCCTTGCCTTTTAAGCCTAAAAATGGACCCCGAAAACAGCCCCAGGCAAAGTCAACTTTAGTACCGAAGGTACAGTGATCCGTTAGGGGATAGGTCTGCTCTTGATAATCTACTCCCTGACCCTTGCCATCGATCAAAATTACATTGTGACTGGCAGAACTGTGAAAATACTGCCAAAATCGATCTTTTTGATAGCGATAGCGCCCACTATCTACTAGCAAATGCCGTCCATTGGCAATAACAGACAGATGTAGCTTGTCGTAGTGAATATGGTAATTGATCCCCACAGGACCAATATCAAAAAAGAGTAATGGGCTTGCTCATTCCAGCCATTGCGACTGATCACCTGCCCCGCCCAAGGAAAGAGTCTAGAAGGCTGGCCTTCTGGTTCCTGACCGGATTGACCGTGACTGGCAACATAGAGCCAATCTGTCCGTTCATAAAAGATCGCTGACTGTTGGATTAACAGGCGATTATCTTCTTGATCAGAGTCGTTGTTCAAAACACCGTGCCCAGTTGGGGTGATCGAATACACGAGGTAATCCAGCATTTGCTCCAAACGCTGTCTGAAAATTGCTGGAATCGGCTTTTGTGTTAATTCTGACAGCTCAATAAAAGTCTGATAGTCACGTAAAACAACGCGGTGATAATGACTGGTCAGTTCTTTGTGAACTCCATCGGGATATACTTGCAACGTTAACTCCTGCAAGAGAAGATGCTGAGCAAGATCCAACCAAGACTCTGCCATCTTAAACTCTGGCCAGCACAGGGCAATGGTGGCTAACCCATGCATTTCCCGACACAGCCAGTTTCCTCCCCAATGATGAAGATGGCGCAGATAGCAGGCATGATCCAGCAAACTGGACAACATCAAAATTCGCACCACCGGACTTAGCTCTGTCGGGGAAGAGAGTCCATAAAACACAGAAGACCAGTGAATCACCCGCAGCGCACTTTCTCGCCCTCGCCACTGTGCCCACCATTGTCTGGGCTTAGAGAAACTAGAGATAATCCAATCCAATAAATGCTGATTGATATAGGTTGTGTAACTTGGGTTGCCAGTTTGCTGATAGATATGGAGCAGGTTCAGCAAATGATAATGGCGATTGAGAAACCAGGTCCATTCCCGATCGCCATTGGAGAAACCCCAGTCCAGAAAACTGTCCTTACAGCGAGGAACTTTGCCGATCTTCTGTTGGAAGGTAAAGGTATCTGTCAAAATTTGGTCAATGGGTAGATCAGAAAACATCTGATAGGCACTGCCCAGCAGTCTAAGCCTGTCTAGAATAGGGTCGCTTTGATAGTAGTTAACTAGCGCTTCACAGGCACTCACCCAATCTTCTTGTTCAACGGCTGCTTTCACTTTTTCCAGCCCTTGCTTTTCCAAGTTGAGACCGCGAAATAACTTACGAACCTTTCTAGGATAGTGTTGATAAAGATCTCCTATAGAAGACAGCTTTGGAGTCAATAGCAAGGGATTAACGATTACAGCTGTTAATTCGATTAAGTTCCATAGAACATAGGGTCGAAACAGTGATCTTTTGAGTTTGTTGCAAGCTCTTCTGGCAGTTAGCAGATGGGAATTAAGATTGTCCATAAACGTAACTTTGTCAGTCTTACCCTAAGCACTTTCATCGCTAAACTGCTTAAATGACTTGAGAACAACGTCTTGATAACTACCCTGTTTCACTATTTTTCCTTGATCCATTTCATAGATGCGATCGCAATGCTCAACGGTCGTCAATCGATGGGCAATAATAATCATGGTTTTTGTACCCCCCAATTCTCTGAGGGCTTCGCTAATTAAACTCTCAGTTTCATTATCTAATGCCGAGGTTGCCTCGTCCAATACTAAGATTTCTCGCTCATGATAGAGGGCACGAGCAATGCCAATTCGCTGACGTTGCCCTCCCGATAAAAGAACGCCACGCTCCCCCACCATGGTTTGGATTCCTTCTGGCAATTGGACGATTAATTCGGAAAGCTGAGCTGAGCGAATCGCTTTATCCAATCTTTGGGGATCAATGTCATCATCTGCAACGCCAAAGGCAATATTTCTTTCGATGGTGTCATCGGTTAAAAAGATCGACTGCGGAATATATCCAATTAAATTTTGCCAAGAACGCAGTGCATTATAAACTGATAAATCATCCACTTTAATGTCTCCCGATTGCGGGATCAATAGTCCTAGTAAAACATCTACAAGGGTAGTTTTGCCTGCGCCTGATTTGCCAATCAAGGCGATGGATTCCCCTCTATGAATCGTCAATGAGACATCTGTTAGGGAGTTTGCAGCCGCTTCAGGATAGCAATAGTTGATCTGATCGAGGACGATTTTATCTTTGAAGATTAGGGCTTCTATCTTGGCATTCCAAGTGCTAGTTGAACTGTGATCGTTGTCACATGTGCCTAGATGGTCATTACTGAGAACTTCTGCTCTATCTAACTCTTTTAAGTCCAAATAGATCCTATCGAGGGTAGGCTTGTTGTTACGCAGCAAACTCATCGAATGAATCAGTTGGCTTGCTGATGGCACGATGCGAATGGAAGCGATCGCAAAGATTCCTAATACAGAAACCAAACTCTCTGCACGTTGGGCAACAATCAAAGATAAAGATACAAAACCAACCACAAAAGTGATCAAAAGAGATTCAATCACAATACGAGGCAGCAACTGAAAGCTATGGAAACGGCTTGCTGCTCTTGCATATTTATTTGTTTGCGCTTGCAAATGACCTTCAAAAAATTCCTCACAGCCAATGACTTTTGTTTCCTTTAAACCCCCAATAGCGTGATTTACAACTCTCAGTGTCTCTGTATTTGCCTCTAGCCCTTCTTTTCCCCAGCGAGTCACACTATGTCTAAAATGATGAAACGGAACAATGGCAACCAGGAGCAGCCCTAAAATAGTCACTGTCGCTAGCAAATCTGTCGTTGCTAATAACAATAACAACACGAATAAGACAAACGAGTTGGCAAGGGAATTTAAGATTGGGATGGAAATTGAATAAATAAACTTATCAGTTTCACCACTGATAGTATTTAGTAAATGAGCAGAGTTTGTTTTCAGATGAAAGGTATACGGCAGTGACAAGTAAGTATTCAACAATCTCAGACGCAACTTCACTTGCTGAGCATAACAAAACGTATAAACATAATGCTGAACCTTATAGTATAAAAATGACTTAAAATAAAAAACTACGATAATTACCAACCCCAACGCCGCAATGAATTGGTTCGTATTATTTAAACCTAAATTCTCGTATAGTGTCAATAAAAAGACATTGCGCTGGATCAGTGTTGGATTTACAGCTAGACTGATAAATGGACCAATCAGACCGATGCCTACAGCATCCATTAAAGAGATACTCAGAAACAGGAATATAATGAGTATAAGCTGAGTTTTTTTCGCGGAAACAATGTACAGAAATTTTGAAAGATATCCCATAAACTTATACTCTCCTCTCGTAAATTTGTACTCCCCAGACAGTCTAGAAAAGTATATCCTTAACCAGGATGTTTAAAACTGCTTAATTGCGCTGTGCAAAGACCTTAAGCCGTAAAGCAACACTCTACAGCTTCTCTGTGATTAGGGATATTTCAGTTTCAAGGTTCAAGAATTTCCTTATATAAAGATAAATAGCGAGTCGCTTGAACGTCCAGTGCAAACTCATGCAGGCTTTTTTCTCTAGCATGGGACTGAAGTTTTTGCTGGCGTTCTGGGTTTTCTAAAATCCAAGTAATTCCTTGGGATAAATCTTCAATTTCAAAGGGTTTTGCTAAATAGCCATTCTGTTGATGATCGACCACATCCTGAAGTCCAGTCCCTGCAAAGGTGACCACTGGTGTCCCACAAGCAAGCGACTCAGATGCCGTTTGACCAAAAGCTTCTTGTATCGAGGGTACAACCATCACATCTGCTGCTGAGTAGATTAAAGCAAGAGAAAGATCATCATAGACATGCCCTAGATAGTGAGATTTAAACCCTAAATCAATCGGTTTGTCGGGTTCAGAAGCGCCAAAAATCACCAGCTCAATCTGCTCTTGCCAGCCAGACTGACTCAGCCTTTGCAGAGCCGGGAGCAATAGATGGAACCCTTTACGCTGATTTGAAGTTGCACTGACTGCACCAAACAAGATAAGTTGCTTGTCCTGTGGCAAATTTAACAACTCACGAGCAACCTTTTGATTAACAGGTCTATACTTTTGCGTATCTAGCCCCAACGGGATCAACTCGATGCGTCGATCTTTGAAGAGTGAACTTGAACGGGCACAATCTGCCATCCAGGTCGAAGTTGCCACAAGGGTTAGATTGGCATCTTGCCAAGCTTTTGCTTTACGTTGCCACACCCAGCGAGACAGATCCCATGAGCGCCGACTCTGCAATTGGGGGCAAGCACCACAGGACTCTTGATATTTATTGCAGTCGCGGTTATAGTCGCAGCCTCCTGTTAAGGGCCACAGATCATGCAGCGTCCAAACCAGAGGCTTTTTAAACTTAGCCACTGTTTCTATTTGCAAATATCCATTACAAACCCAATGCAGGTTAATAATATCGGGATTGAGTTGTTTGGCTCTAGCAGCAAGAGCATCTGGGAACCACTGCGGTGAGAACATCACCGCATTCTGGTTTGGGTACAACCGCAAAGGCAAACTAGAGATCGGTGGGCTTAACTTCGTCAAAACGGACTTTTCCGTTGACACAGTTTGATCGGAGCTAAACTTAGCCCGCACTAACATCTGAGAGGTGCATCCAATCGAACCTAACCCTTTATGCAGTCGATAAGCCGCTCTTGCTCCACCATTATCAACATCAGAAGTACTCAGGTGTAAGACCTTCATGCCGTTCACAGCGATAGTACTCAAGGACGCTTGGTGAGTAACAACCCTTTTTGCTCCATTTCTTTGAGAGACGCCTGCAAAGTCTCAGAGCTTAGAGGTTCTTGATTCAGGTACCATTCTAGGTATTGAGCCAGTCCATTTTTGAGGGAGGTCGGTTCCCATTGACCTAAGAGGGTTTGATAGTGATGCATGTCTGCGATCGCATGACGGATATCCCCCACCCGGAAGCGCCCTGAGATCTTAAAGTCGGCGGGTTTATTCACCAGTTGAGCAATGGTTTGGACAACGTCGATCAAAGTCACCGCCTGTCCGCTGCCTACATTAATGATAGAATTCAAGGGTTTCTCATTGACAACACATTTAACAACGGCATCCACCACATCTGCGACAAAAACAAAATCGCGGGTCACCAAACCATCTTCAAAAATTTCCAGGGGACTACCCTGGGAAATTGCATTTGTGAAAATACCAATAATCCCTGTATAGGGATTGCCCAATTCCTGCTTAGGACCGTACACATTCTGAAATCTGAGAATTGCCAAATCAATGTTTTGGCTTTCACAATAATTCTGTAGTAACTGCTCCTGCCACAACTTGGTGAGTCCATAAACAGAAGTGGGCTTGGTCAGATGGTTCTCTTGCATCGGCAATGGGGTTAGCATTTGGCCGTCATCCCCATAAACCTCCCAAAGCCCCTGCTGCAAGTTTGCTAAGGAACGCCCCTTGGGATAATAAACTTCCTTCCCGTCTGTATAAGCCCCATCCCCATAAACTGCTCGGCTGGATGAGAGGATGATGCGATGGGGTTTACGTTGTAGCTTTGAGATCAGCTCTAGCAGCTTAGCAGTACCGTTCGCATTATGTTGCACATACTTACTGATTTCATACATGGACTGCCCTGTACCCGTTTGCGCAGCCAAATGGATGACGACATCGACCCCCTCTAAAATCTCAGCATGATCTTCAATTAATTGCACATCTGCTTGAATGCACATGGCTCGCACTTTCAATTCAGGGGAAAAATCAGGTAAGGTTTTGTGAACCTGTTCATCCAAAGAATCGAGGACAATAATCTCATGCTCAGCAGGAAATTTTTCAATAAGCCACTTGCCAATAAAGCCTGCTCCACCGGTAACTAGAATTTTCATAAGTGCCTACTTTTGCTCACTGTAGCTAGCTCTTCGCATATCATAATCGGGGCCTCTACCTCTAAGGTGATTGGAGATAAATCTCAAATAGTGCAGGGAATTGGAAACATAGGTGTCCCACTCACTACCGAGGATCGTTACCGTAGGGTTAACTGTTTTTCTTGTTTTTGGGGCTGTTTTTCTATCCGCTGAAGCTTTTCTAGAATAGAGTGTTTGCAAATGAGCTGGGTAATAATGGGCTGTTAAGGACTTGCGGCTAAAACGCGGATCTTGATTAGTATGGGCACCATGAATCGTATAGGGATGCCAGAACAGCACATCCCCTTTTTTAAGGGGGAAGCTGCGATATTCGTAGTTGCCCTCATGAATTAAGGTATTGATTTGTTTGACAAACGTATCATGGTCAGAAAAATTCGATCCACTATCCCGCTCAATCACCTTGCCCTTATGACTACCCGGCAGTACAAAAAAACAACCTGCGTCTTCATGAATATCTTCCAAGGAATACCAGGCAGCAACCATCTGACCCGGTGGATTGGAATCTAGATAATAGTGATCTTGATGCTCAATTGTTCCTGTGGACTTGTCAAAAAACATATTTTGCATCATGACATGATTAGATGCTCCTGATAGAATAGTCAGGGCATTGGTAACGCTCTCATCTACCAAGCATTCTTCTACAGAAAGTGCAAATTTTCGCCAAAGTTTCAGACTAGCAGGATATAACATTGAGTTTTCGATAAACCCTTCAGGAGTTAGCTTTGGCTGCGTAGGCAGGTGAGTGTCTTGGCTGAAAAAAACAAAGAACTTAGAATGCTTTATTTTTTCATAGGAGTTTAGAAAATTCAAAATTTTAGAAGAATTTAATAAGCCTTCAATCACAACATAGCCATGGGAGTCATAATACTCTTTGATAGCTGCCTTTTCAGTTATATGGAACTTTGTGAGGGACATAGATACACCTTTAATAACTAATTTTAATTTAAGCCTTGTCTTTTTAGAGAATAGTTGGTTGGTAATCTATTTGCTTTGTTGTCTTCATTCGCAAATATATTTAATATTATGTTGTGGTTGTAGTAGTTGTTGTAGTTTTGATCGTTTTGATCAAGTATTGAAGTCATTACACCTTTGAGTTAAACATTTCAGTAATTTCTAACTTCAAAACGACTAATGGTAAACTCTTCAAGCTGTTTCTTTTTAATTCTGATGAAGATTTTCCTGAGAAAATAGTAGGGAAAGAAAACCGAAATTTTTGCCTGTTCAAGCAAAAATGGAATGATGGATTCCTTTTGTTGATTGACTGTAATACCATAATCATCCAAGATGCGACCAGTTGGCACTCGGAAACCACGGCGATAGACATTCATATAGTTAGAGCCATGTACCACTTCAATCCAGGCTGGCTTACAAAGAATTTTCTTGGCAGAGCGGCAGACTTGATAGATTTCCTTGTGAGGACGACAAAGACAGGTATTAAATGAATTGGGGTCATATTTTTCGATCAAACTAATGAAATGGTTAGCCATCTCGAAATCAAAATAAAGTTTATTGTCAGAGAGCTGATAGCCAAAAATAAAGTTAACAGTTTCAGCTTCTTGTTGATCAAAATTATCCTGAATCATTTGCACATAATCTTTATGGATCGAATCATCATTATCAAGCCAAGTTGTGATCAAATATTCACAATCTGCCGTCACAATTGGACGGACTAGGTCTCTAGCATCATCAGGGAACTGACCATAGGGTAGAGGAAAGTCTAAATAAAGCGGTACAAAATTGTCCCAGTCGGCAGAATATTCAGAAATTTTCTGCTTAAATTTTTCAGGTGTATCAGTGTCAAAAAAAACTAGCCATTTGAAATTTTGATTGGATTGGTTGCGAACGGATGGATAGCAATATTGATCAAATAATCTCAATCTCTCTTCTAGCCAATTTGGATCACATCCTGGCTTCAGATCTGGGAAAGATCTGACGTTAAACTTGGTTAGGAAAAAATGATTAAATTGTC
Organism: Acaryochloris sp. CRU_2_0; assembly: GCA_012034865.1. Lineage (GTDB taxonomy): Bacteria > Cyanobacteriota > Cyanobacteriia > Thermosynechococcales > Thermosynechococcaceae > Acaryochloris. The sequence continues at coordinate 102,998 of JAAUOM010000003.1, forward strand.
CCATTACTGTACTCATTCCTGGAGTTTGGATTAAGGCCTTGAAAATGATTGAAGAAATCTCAAATAATTAATGTATAACTCATGGTTTAATGGGATTAAAATTTTGTTTTAGCTAGTTTTTAATGAAATCCACTTGATTTAGATGGTTTGTTAAAGGGTGTCAATGTTATGGGGAGTAGCGGAGAAAAGCAAAGGCTGCTCATTTTTTAGCCAATCTATTGAATGACGACAGCCTTGTTTAAAGGTAACAATGGGTTCATAGCCTAATATCTTCTGGGCTTTTTCAAAAGGAAGCTTGTACTCAGATTGTTGCAGAATTGCCATCATCTCTGTGACTACAGGTTGTGGTGGAGGGACTCTTGCTGGCAATGGTTGAGTTGAGCTTTTATTCTGTTTGGGGACAGTACGCTTAAATTTTTGCTTGAAATTGTCTGGTATAGAAGCTAGCAATTTTTGTAAGACTACGGAGTGACGTATATCATCCATTACCTGTTGCTGCCGACTATGGGTAAAGTGGGGAATGGCAACTTGGGGAATTTGGGTTGGATCGACCCCCAGGGCTTCGGCATACGGGCGATAAAAATCAAACCAGGTGACGTCCTCGCGATCGCCCACAAAAATGCCTCTCCATCCACACCCTCAGCAGTCATCGCCAATCGCAGAGCATGAATGAGATTATCGATGTAGACGGTGTTGCAGACGCCTCTGCCTGCATTAATCAGGTAAGCCGTGCCTTGAGCAAGCTGGTGAGCGAGATCAGCAACCCACCGAGATCGCGGTCCAAACACAATTCCAGGTCTAAAGATCACCACTTCCACCGAGCCTTTTTTACGTAAGCGCCGGAGCTGTCGCTCAGCGTCAATCTTAGCAATATGGGTGGGGAAACCGGGCTGTTTATGAATCGGAGGCGTAGACTCTGTTGTGCCGGGAGCAGGTGCTGAGGTATGCACAATCATCGAACTTAAATAGATGAGTCGGCGCACCCCTGCTTTTTGGGCAGCTTGGTAGGCAGGAGCAACACTACCCCGCATCAATCCAGGACTTCCCAAAACAGAGTGAATCACAATATCACAACCTTGAAACGCTTGTGTTAAAGCTTTCGCATCAAAGGCATTGGCCACAAAAGGGTTTAAGTTCTGTGCCGTCAAGCTAGCAAGGTTGTCAGGATTACGCACAATGGGACAAACGGTCATGCCTTGGTCGTGTAGCCTTTCCACTGCACGACGACCGACAAAGCCACTAGCCCCCACCACACCAACTTTTAACATTTGCTTGCTTCCCCTCTCCTTTAATCCTTAGTTCATGCGTGTTTTAATATGGTCTGCTAAGCGTAGAGCTAGGGCGATAATCGTGAGGGTAGGGTTCGCATAACCGGAAGTGGGGAAGACAGAACTACCACCAATAAATAGGTTAGAGATACCATGCACCTTGCAGTTGGCATCAACCACTCCCTGTTTGGGATCGTTGTACATGCGGGTGGTGCCGATGTGATGATGCATGGCTGGTTTTTCAAATTTCCAGTCTTCTCGTTGGCGGGCGAACTGTAATTCTCCTAGTCCTGCCTTGTCAAACTCCTCGGCCCAGATCTCTTGGATGCGGATAGCATTTTGAATGTCTATTTCATTTAAACGCCAGTGGATCTCTATTTTATTTTGCCCAAAGTAATCGCGCTCTGTACTCAATATGACGCGATTGTTCGGATCAGGCGTTTGCTCAAGTTGATAGAAGATTTCAAATTGGGAAAATCGGCTTTTTTCATAGGGCAAATAGGACCATGAACCCCGTCGCAATGGCGGTAACTGTCTAAGGGCTGCCCAAAATCCCGCCGCAATAATGTAATCGCTCCCCCGTAGTGCCAATCTAAGCTGCTGGAAGAGATTCTCAGGCAGCTTGCGATCGCCTATCGCTGAGACTAGAGAACGGAGGGCAACCGTGGCTTCTCTTTGCTTGGCCAGCGGTCGTGGAAAGAGCTGGGCCCCATTGTTGAGCAGATGTTCGTGTCGCATCAACGCCTGGGTTAGATGCACCCGCGCCATGACCGGGATGCTCTTTGTTCTATAAATATCGTAGAGAGCCGTTTCCTCCAAGAGTTGATGGCTGTAGGGAATGAGTGTGCAACTGAGAATGGGCCGATCCATAAAAAAACGACCCACAAGATCGTTTTGATTCCCTAAGCCAGCAGATTGTTGTTGATGGGAAGCGAGCAGCAAGCGGGCATTCTCTAGCCCCCCTGTTGCCAAAATAAATATCTTTGCCCTTAACACAAACTGCCGATCTGGGGATGAGGCAACGCGTAAATGGGTGACGGTTTGAGTGGTTTCATCAGTCACAATCTCAATTACATTGGCATACAGAAAAGTGGTGATGTTTGACGTTCGCTCAATCTCTTGACGATATTCTTCGCTAAAAGGATAGCGAGGCGCATATTGGCTGATGGAGGTGGTGACGCGATCGCTCTTAAACGCCAATGGCTTTGCTCGTTGGTCTTGCCAATCTTCAGCCTTATAGGTATAAGGACCAATTTGGCAAACCTGGTGCGCTCGTTCGTAGAACGGGTCTAGGTGCGCTCTCGTAAAAGGCCAACCACTGTAGGGTAGCCAGTCTCTTTGCTCAAAGTCAATTTCATCTAGGGGCAGACAGCGAAACCCATATTCCTTGTGACCGTTCTCTCCTTCCCAGGTATGAGATGTTCCCCCAAACTGGCGCAGGCGCGTGCTACTCACGTCAGGATAAGGATCACCAATGACCGTTCCCCCACTCAAGGATTGAATGTCTGCATCAAACGCTAATCCACCACTTTCGAGTAAGCAAACCTGAAAATCTTGGTTAGCAAACTCGCGGGCTAACGTAATGCCTACGGGGCCAGCTCCAATAATACAAACATGGGTTTCTAGAACTTCATCGGGGGAGAGCGATCGCAAATCAATAATCATCGTGTAGCTCGTTGTTCCTTATTTATCTTACTCATTTAGTCAATTAACGCTTTCATAACACTTCACTACAACAATTTTCAGTTAGGTAGAGGACACAATCAGTACCGGGAAGCTTTGCTGAAAGAAGACTATACGATGTTTAATTATTTGCTATGAATATAAAGAACAGCATCCCCTTTGAATGGAGGTATAAATGAACGGAAACCACCTCCTGTCGTTGTTATTCCACCCATTATCAACCCATCCTTGGGATTGAACCACTCCCCAGACAGTTCCCCTAATGTCTTGGAAAGATCAACTTCAAAACGATCAGTAGGAGGCGAATAGATTAAATATTCAGCTTTATCAGAATTAGGATTCGCTAAACAATATCCTGTAGAGGCTAAATTGTTTTCAGGTGTCATTGCTACCAAATTCATCCGGTTAGCATAGGTCAATGCATAGCCTAAATTGCGCCGCAAATCGACCCAGCGCGTATCATTTAGTGAGTATTGAGGTATGGAATTTGGTGCCAAAGTAGAATTCAGCAGAAAAGCATTGTCGTAGGGATCCATAAAGATTGGATTTTCTCCTCTAGTAAAGCTTTTCCACACCCACTGATAATCTCCACAAATGCCACACAAGTGATCTGTATCTGCCAGAATTACTTTTTTCCCATTTGCAGTTGGCGGATTGTTGGTCTTACCATCACTTGCAGGAGAAATCCAATCTGCTGGGCTAGCAAAAAGCTGTTCATTTTCACCACTAGGGTATTCAACTGTCATACCCACAGGATGTTGTTTTTCCTTCTTACTCTCATAGTTTTTAATGTAAGAGATCATATGATATTGCCAGCTACTTGAATCTGTATGGCTCTCATTACTAATCTCATAAAGAACATTATCGAGATCATTTACAGTATCAATAACTTTACGAATATAAGCTTCTTGAATTGCTGTTATTTTCAGTGAAGCTAATGTATGGACTTCTTCTCCACTATAGTTAGAATTTAGATCGCCATCAATACTGTTAATATTATTGATCTTGTTGAAGGGATGAATTTGCCAGGGACTAGGATGTTTATCCTTATGACTCCCAATACTCCAATGACTCCCAACACCCCAGCCATTGAATAGCATGACAGAAACGTAGATATTGCGATCGCCTGCTTCTTGGATACGTTGCCGGAGTCTATCAAAATAAGCTTGATTGAAACGAGTTAAATCAAACTTTAATCCTCCATCTATAGCCTTACCAGGCCCTATACGTTGATATGGCATTGGCTCAAATCGGTGCTGTCTAGCAGTAGTTTGCATTCGAGATCCAGCTACTTCCCAAACCCATAAACGAATAAAATTATGATTATTTTTTTCTAAGAAATTTAGATAAGCATTGTAGTCAAACTTAGAAGATAGATTGGTAATACCGCTATCTTGAAAGTTTGACCAAGTATGGGCACCGGTTAGATAAACTGCTTTACCACTAACATCTGTAAAGTACCGTGAGTTAGCAGGGTTCAACTGTAGTGGGCTGGTAGCAAGAGAAAGGCGGATCTTGTCCAAGATCCTCACGGATATAGTCCGATCGCTTTCAACAGGTTCAGAAGAGGATAGGCCAAACTTAGCTAATCTTTGAGTTGATTCCCAAGCTTCAGGAATTTTACTAACTTCCCTAGTAGCTTTGTCAATAATTTGGTGCCCTTTACTTAAAGCAAGTATCACCACAATTACAATTAGGAAAATCATTGAATGAATAGCACGTCTTGAAAGACGACGAGAAAATTTGCCCATGCATAGCAACGCTCAAATTGTAAATACTGACTAGAAATACAGTGTATAGATCAACTGCATGTCTGTTTTTCAAAGAATTATACTAAGCTCCGACTAATATCTCTTTTGCCAATCTCTTCCATTTCCAAGAAGCCCACTTACCCATTTGTAGATAACAAAATAATTTTTGGTACTGGCTTAACGGAGCATTATGGATAGAGTTTAAGAGTTGAAAAAGTAATCCTAACTCTGGTCTTTGTATCTTCTGACGATTTTTTGGCGACCACAATTGTGCATGAGCATTCCAACCAGCATTTTTCTTGATTGCGCGTGATGACTGGGGATGATGCCTATAGAAAAATAGCTCTTCAGGAACCTCATAAAACTCGCCAAGCAATAGTAGCTCTCCTACAAAAGCAAGTTCTGTCCAAGGTCTTGATCTCAGTAGTGGCGTCATTTTTAACTTGTCTGATCGGATTAATCCAAGTATAGGATTTCCATAAATATGCCCATATTTGTGCCAGAGTTCGATATAAAGCTTAAATCTTTGATGGGGCTGTGAACATTTAAAATCAACCAAATAAGATTCTTTGCCAATCGTCTTTCCTTCTTCATTAATTTCCACTTCTTTGGGATAGCATAAAATAATAGATGGAAACTTTTCCAAAATTTCAACACACTTTTCTAGATATTCTGGAGCAATAAGATCGTCACTATGAAACCATTTAAAATATTTCCCTATAGATAATTCGAAGGTGCGATTATGATTAGGCCCCATGCCAATATTTCGTTCATTTCGATAATACCTAATTCGAGAATCTTGAGCTGCAAAATCTCTACAAATTTCTTCTGTTTTATCAGTAGATCCATTGTCTGAAATAATTACCTCAAAATCAGTAAATGTCTGAGCTAAAACTGATTTAATAGACTCATAAAGATATTTTTCACCGTTGTATACTGGCAATCCAATGCTTACACAAGGAGATCCCATATGTATTTATTTTTACCTCACTACCAACTTAATAATTCAAATTCAGAAACGCACTTAAAAATTTCTTAAATACGAACGCTAGATTTATTTAATGATTCCTTTAAAATCTTTTCTCCTTCAAGTCTATAACTGTCGTATAACTCTCTTGATTTTGTTGCCATTTTCTTTCTTGTTTTTAAGTCACGTAATGCTCTAAAACCTTCGATGTAGTCCTCTATACTTTGACAGTTGAAATAAGCTCCATCAGTTGGGGGTAAACCAAAAAGTGACTGAGAAGCAGCAACTACTGGAATACCAAAAGCTAATGCCTCTACAACCTTAATTTTGCACCCCCATCCCACTTCAACTGGCACACAACAAATATCCATTTGCCGCAAAAAAGCTGATAGATCTTCAATAAAATCATGGAGAACTACTGTATCAGACCCATATTTCTTAAGATATGTTTTGCTACCTCTACCAATAAAATGAAAACGAAAAGTTTCAGGCATTGCTAACTCAGTTGCAGGAATAATTTGCTTTAGTAGTTTGTTTGCACCTGAAAGTTGCATTGTACTTCTAGAGTCATATCCAACACCGATATAGTAAACATTAATTTTTTCTTTGTTTTCTTTTGCAGGAACTATTCTTTCCTCAAGAAAAGGTAAAACCCATTCTTTACTTGCTAAACCTCTATAAATTTGGCGCATCAATTTCATATCGCCCCATGAAATATAGAATAATCGATCAGCAAGATGGTGCATTCGATACTCAAGAACGAAAATTTGCGGAGCATCATAGAAAATTAATCTAGCCCATTTAGCAAACCATATAATATTTCCTAATTTCCAAAACTTCCAGGAAAGTGTGTTTGGTATTTTAACAAAAATTTGGGCTAACTCAAAATTATGTGGACGGAACCAGATTTCTGCACCTTGTAAATTCAAGGATGATATTAGAGGAACCCACAGTGGGTATTGACATAAAACGACTTGTGGTTTGTATTGATTAATGAGATCTTGGGCTTCTTGAATTATTTTGTTGTCTTCACTAAGACGCCATCTTGAAAGTTTTTCCGGGAAAAATGGACTTTAATATCAATTGGTAAACTTGAATAATTCTTATTTCTATGAGATGATTTTCTACAAGCTAAAATAATCTCCCAACCTTGTCGATTGAAAAATACAATTTGCCCCCAGACATCTACCCATGTTCCCTTCGTTGGGGGATATGGAAATTCTTCAGTAATTAGTAATAAGCTTTTACTCATACATTCTCATAGGTTAAGTGTGAGTTTTTGACAGAAGTTATATCAAATAGAAGCTTGAAGCATTTGATGGTTTACTATCAATTAGTTTGATAGAGTATGGGAAAATCTAGAGCAAGATTGCTTTTCTACAATAAAAGGCTTCAGCATACTTAGCCAAAGCATTTGATTCAATACCACGCAGCCTTAGAACTGACAAGAATGTGTCTTCAGTAAACCATTGCTTATTCGACTGGGTAGCAAAATACTCCATTAAGAAGTTAATTTTTCTTTGACAAATTGATGGATCAAGATGAACAAAGATGTTAGGAGATCCTAGATCTCCATCGTACTTAGGAATTTCATATTCAAGAATTAAATGGTCTCTATAAGTATTCCAGGTGAGGTCAGAAACTAAACGGTGGTCTTGGTGCCTATCATTGCGATAATGAGTAAAAATTAAGTCAGGAGAAAAGTCTTTTTTCAACTTTTCAAAATATTCTTTTATATCTGCACCAACAAATGGGAAAAAGCTATTTCTAAAATTTTTAATTTCAATTTTTCCAATCTTTGCGCCTTTTAAAAAGCTATTTACGCTTTTATTAGCCTCCTTTTCCCTCTGTTCATCAGAGCTAAAAACAACCCAGTAAAAAATAATATTACTGTAGGTTTCTATCAGTTTTAAAATTGTGCCGCCACAACCAATTTCAATATCATCAGAATGAGCACCCAAACAGAGAACCTTATATACAGAATTACTATTTTTAGTAAAATCTATTTTTAGCAATTTACTGCTCCATTACTGTCTTAAGTTATTGCAATTTAGTTAATTAGAAAAGAAAATTATTTCCGTTCTAAAGTGTGACATAAAAAATTATTTATGTTTCCTCATTTAACTTAACTAGCTCCTTGAGCGTAATTGATTCTTGGAATGTATCTGAGCGGTCTGAGGGGGGGGATAAACTTGGATTAGAGGTTTTCCAAACCTCCCAAATAGGTTTACCTTGAGCATACATATCATCAAACGTTTGCTTATCTTTGAATGTATCCATACAAGCCCAAAAACCATCGTATTGATATGCAATCAGTTCCTGTTTATCTATGAGGCGTTGAAAAGGTTCAATGACTAGCTCTTCGCCTTCACCAATATATTTGAATATCTCAGTTTTAAAAGCAAAAAAACCACCATTAATGCGGATGTCAGCGTAGTTAATATGACTAATATCAGTCACAATGCTGTTGTTTTTAGTTGAGACAATGTGAAAAGTCTGATTAGGTCTGACACTGACAAAACTAGCAATTTTATCTTGTCTGATAAAATTATCAATATAGTTATTAAGTGGCAAATCTGTGAGTCCATCGCTGTAGTTTGCTAAAAACATTTCTTCTCCTGCTAAATGTTTTTCAACGGCTTTTAGCCTTTGACCAATATTAGAGTGAAGACCTGTATCTACGAAGGTGATTTTCCAATCTTGAATATCGCTATTGAGCATTAATAGTTGCTTGCCACCACCCGAAAGAACAAAGTCATTTGAGAGGCATTCATTATAATTCAAGAAATAATTTTTAATGAAATCAGCCTTGTATCCAAGGCACAAAATAAAATCTTTATGTCCGTAATAAGAGTAGTATTTCATGAGGTTCCACAAAATTGGCCTGTAGCCTATGTTGACCATAGGCTTGGGGACGCTCTCTGAATAATCTCTTAGTCTTGTTCCTAAACCGCCACAAAATAAAACTACTTTCATTTAAATTTTCTCCTTTTGCAATTTTGTAATTTAATTTTCTAACTTAATTTAATCTGTTTAGCATTCTATTAATAGGTTGTTTCGCAATAGAGCATCTGCTGCATTGCAAATGAGATAAAATTCTATCCCTGATTGCTCTGAAATATCGAGTAGTGTATGTCGTTTATCTGATAAATTTAAAACCCATAATATTGCCATTCGATCATCTGGAGTGGTTTGTTTTCCCCCCAGAGTTGTATATAAGCCTCTTGTCCCTAGTTGCGGTTCACACTTTGGATTAGTATTTAAGTAGGTTTGATTATGTTCTAATAAATTAATAATGGCTAAATACTTCGCGAATGAATCAGCAGGTATGTTTGGTTGACAAATTCTAAATTGTCGGCTGATGTGTGATATTCCGGATAAGTCCCAAAAGGGGTTCTAGTAAGACTGCCAATGGGTAAGTTAAACCCTGGAGAACAGTATTGCCG
>JAAUOM010000074.1 GCA_012034865.1 Acaryochloris sp. CRU_2_0
ATAGGGATAAAATTCACTGCGAGCCGTGGCAATATCTACAGAAAAGCCTGCTAATTCTCCGCCAGCAGGCCATGTGAGTCGCCGCCGTCTGGAACTGTCCATAAATTTGCAATTGCGCTTCCGGATAAGCTCGTTGCAGGGCGGTTGCTAAGACGACCCCTGCGGCCTCAAGGGTGCGGGTCTCGACGCCATCTACGACCAGATCAAACTCTCGCACAGAAAAAAGTTGTTCGGGATTGGCCAACAGCAAATCCCGAACTGCCCCGCCGACTAAATAGAGCTGCCAGCCCTGAGTCGCCGCTGCCGCCGCCGCCGTGGACAAGATTGCTTGTAGGATAGGGAGCAGTTGCGATCGCAACTGCTCCTGCATAGAAGTCCGCACCACTTGGCGATGGGCAGGGGAAACGGGGTGTTTGAGTTGGTGTAACTGACGCAGAATATCGGTACGGGTAACAATCCCCACCAATTGGCTCTGATCGACCACGGGTAAGCGGCCAATATCATAGGTAACCATCATCAGCTCAATTTCTGGCAAGGTTGTCTGCGGGTGAATGGTGCGTACAGGTGCCGTCATATATCCCTTAACGGGGGCATGGCCAAAGCCATGATGTAAGGCAATATCCAAATCCCGCCGCGACAAAATACCAACCAACTGATCGTGATCATCCACCACCGATAAGCCAGAGTGACCATAGCGCAGCAAAATCCGTCGAGCCTGATCAATACTGGTGGTGGGCCGAATCGTGCGCACCGGCGAAGACATGAGATCGGCAGCCGTTGGCGGCAGCGGGATCTGCTGTGTCAACCTATCCACCAGTCCCATCAAAACAGCTTCGGGCGTCTCCGTTCTCAGGGTAGCGGCGGCGGCGCGGGCATGACCACCGCCCCCTAAAGGTTGCAGCAGGGTGTTGAGATCCACCCCCTCAATCCGAGAGCGACCAATAATACTGAGTCGTTGCGGCATCGCATTTCCATAGACATTGGCCAATAACAAACAATCACTTTCGCTTAAGAGCATCAATTGGGAGGTCAGGCTGGATAGAGCGGGGACATAGGCTGCCGTCTGCAGGATCACCCAAGCGACGGTATACCCATGAATGGATTGGGTTTGAATCGTGTCTAAGGCTTGCCCCAGCAATTCTTGTAAATCCGCAGAGAAGCCCGGTTCGGTATAGGTTGCGATCGCCCGTTGATTGGCTCCTTGTGCCATCAGCCAAGTCAAGGCAGCGGCATCCCGGACGGTTGCGCTGGGGTAAGTGAGGGACCCCGTATCCACATGAATCCCCAAGGCCATCACTGTTGCCACTGCCGCTGGCAGAGAAAAGGCTTGTTCCTGTAACACTTCGACAATGAGGGTGGTCGTTGCCCCCACAGCGGCAATCACTCTATCCTCTGTATTAATATCCGCCACTGTGTGCAGATGGTGATCGTAAATTTTGATCTGAATGCCAGGGGTATCCAGCCAGATGGCAGCGGGTCCGAAGAGTTCACGTTGTTGGGCATCAACAACGGTAATGGAGCGGAGTTGCTTGACGTTGACGGAGCGTCGCTCAATTAAGGGAAATTGATCCCGGTATAGGGCTAAAAAATCTCGCACCGTGGGGTGAGCCCCGCCACAGAGGACAATCCGAGTCCCCGGAGACAAACAAGTGATCCCGACGGCTGCACCGAGAGTATCGAAGTCTGCTGTTCGATGACATAGGACAATATCCAACCCGTTTGACCTCCACAGTGCATAGACCTCTAGTTCGCTGTCAAGAAAACCGCCTTTTAAAGGTATGATTGTCTGACGTAGGCAGGATCAACTGCCTAGTTAATTTGCTTTTATTTAAATTTGTTTCAGGACTGGATTGGGAGAGAACCATGTCAGTATTGTTTCAGCTTTTAATTGCTGCTTTTGTTGCCCTATCATTTGCCATGGTCATTGGTGTACCAGTGGTTTTTGCGACGGATGATGGCTCTGGGGATGCCAACAAACTCGTTTGGGGTGGCGCTGCCGCTTGGGTCGCTTTGGTGATTGTTGCGGGCTTATTAGGGGTTGTCGTTCTGTAGTCAATCTCTGAGCGATCGCACCTAGGATATAAGTGCTACTGCACCCGCTAATCTCCACTCATTTGCATCCCTTTTTGTTGTGTGTTCACCATCATGTCTATTGATGACCATTAAGGCAAACTGGAATGGCTGTCTTTGAAGGTAAATTTACCCATTCGGCATCCTTCCGGTTTGCCATCATCATAGGCCGCTTCAACGATCTAGTGACCAGCAAATTACTGGCAGGTTGTCAAGATTGTTTGCAACGCCATGGTGTAGATACCAGCACTCATAGCACTCAGGTTGATTACATCTGGGTTCCGGGTGGTTTTGAGATTCCCTTCGTGGCTCGGCAGCTAGCCTTAGCTCAATCCTATAATGCCATTATTTGCCTAGGGGCGGTCATTCGGGGACAAACCCCTCATTTTGACTATGTGGCTGCTGAAGTTTCTAAAGGGATTGCTGCTGCCAGTCTACAGACTGGCATCCCGATTGTGTTTGGCATTCTCACTGTTGACAGTATGCAACAGGCCTTAGAACGGGCAGGGATCAAAAGCAACAAGGGCTGGGATTTTGGCCTGAATGCCCTAGAAATGGCAAGTCTGATGGATCAGCTCCGGCCTCAAATCTCTGATGCAAGCAGACAAACCTTTGGGGATCCTGCGATTTTGCCCCTTGGTCAAATTGGAATTCCAGATTCCCCCGCCCTGTCGTCGGATTCCACTAGCCCCTAAACCATTGACAGAACCCCTTACTTTTGAGAAGCTAGGTAAATAGCTCTTGTATTTGCGGGTATAGCTCAGTGGTAGAGCGTCACCTTGCCAAGGTGAATGTCGCGCGTTCGAATCGCGTTACCCGCTTCCTTTACATAAATCCCAATCTCGTTCTTAGAGACTTCGAGTAAAATAGAGGAATCTTCGGACTCTATTGCTCTATGCTATTTTCAGCAATGGTATACAGCTAAGGTGGATGCTAGCTACGTTACGAAACTCCCAAACTAAAAACCCTGATTCACAGATCATTGATCGTTCTGGTTCGAGGGCTGGATTGTTAATGTGGATTGGTTAATCCGTGCCTTCTGCGAAAGTTAACAAAATTGATGCAAGTGGCACTTACCCCTGCCCTTGTCGGCGGCAGGGGCACTTGAGTCCTATCATGCTCATGGATGCTCTCGGATGTGAGCAGTGTCATCATATTTTTATTGTTAAACCTGATGGATATACGATTGAACAATGTTCAGCCCACTATCCCCACAGAACTTGGTACTGGACAGGACGCCATTGGCACCCTTCTCGCTCTAGAAACCGCAAGCTCTATTGGTCTTTGCTGCTGCTATCCCTGTGTGTGGGCTTAATTATTGTAATCTGGTTAGTAGTACTCTAAATGTGGGGTTGCTGTTACCGAAATCTTATAAGGCATAGGCATTTGGCTTGCCTACTCTGGTCATCTCTTTACAGACGTTAACTTAAAATCTTTCGCCTATGGATGCTGCTCAAAGATTTGACCTAAACACCACAGTCCACCAGGCTCAGATTGCCTCGCAGAAATTAGCTCAACTGCCTCACCAAGATCGCAGTCAGTTGCTGCGTAGTTTGGCTCAAACGTTACAAGATCGCCAAGATGATTTGTTGGAAGCCAACACTATGGATCTGGAAGTCAGCCGGGAATTAGGGGTTCCTGCCATTGTATTGAACTGGCTGAAATTAGCGCCAGAACGTCTCCAAACATTGAGTCTGATGCTAGAGCGGCTGGCTGTGGCTGCCGACCCTTTGGCCACGGTGATGCTGCCTCAATCGGCTTTCATCGTTGCCCCGGGTTATGCACAATCGACCCCTCGCGGTGTGATTGCTTTGATTTATGAAGCGTTTCCTGATCTGGGTCTTTTATTGGCTGGAATGTGCTGGAAAACGGGTAATGCCCTATTACTTAAGGGTGGGGTAGAAACCCAGCACTCTAATCAAGTTGGGATAGAATTACTGCATACGGTGTTGGCGCAGGGAGATTTACCACCAACCTGTGTGCAGTTTATAGCGTGCGATGACTTACAGTCGGCCTCTGGCCATCGCAATCTTACCATTGCGGATCTAGTAGCCCGAGAGTTACCAATTGATTTCGTTATTCCCTATGGTCGACCCAGTTTAGTTCAACAAGTGGTTCAGCAATCCACCTTGCCCACGTTGAAGCCCGTTATGGGGAATTGCTATCTCTTTTGGTCCGATTCCGGGAGTATGGAGGTAGCTCGAACCATGATTATCAATAGCCACCAAGGTGCGCCAGATGCCGTCAATGCCATTGAGAAAGTCCTATTAACCCCTAATATTAAGCAATCTCGGTTAACGTTATTGTGGAGCAGTCTCAAAGAAAAGGGCTTCGAGTTACGCGGTGATGCCACCCTGGCAGCGGAGTTTCCAGAACTGATTTTGGCGACCAAAGAGGAATGGCAACAGCCCTATCTGCAAAAGATTATCGCCTTTCGAGTAGTGGATGATTTAGCCGATGCCCTCAACTGGATTAATCGTCACAGTAGTCACCATGCCGATTGCTTAGTCACAGATTCCTATCAAGATAGCCAACAATTCGTCCAGGGGGTACACAGTGCCCAGGTGTTTATTAACACCAGCCCGCAGTTTGCGCGTCAATCCAGTGGGCCAGGGGGCTCACTAGCCCTAGGGATGAGTCCTGTCAATAGCTTTGCACCCGGCGTCATTAGCTTAGCCACCTTGATCACCACCAAACAAATTATTCAAACGGCTTGAAGCCCATTGACCTCAACCAAACGTGGAGCCATTCCATCCCCACATCATGCCCTTGGCGTCGGTAAACTCAATATAAATCCGCTGCTTAGGCACACCTAAAGCGGTTTCGAGCCGCTGGCAAAATTCCTGGCTCATGGCTTGGGTTTGAGTGCCACTCATGGTGCCAATGCTTTTGATTTCAACATAGCAAACGGGTTCAGTGGTGCCCGCAAAGGTCATGGGGGTTTCTGCTTCAAAGGCCGTCATTACGTAGGATTCTGGCTTGCCTAAGTGCTGGGCTAGCTGAGCAGACAGTTGTTTGAGTAAGGTTTCGATCACTGCTGTTTCCGGTTGGGCAACAGAGGATTGGACTTTAATCAAGGGCATAATAGTTTGCAAACCAATTAACGATCATTTCTCTTATCTATATACTCAATTTAAAGCAAGCGTGTCCCCCCTAAACGACCCAGATCACGATCAATGGATGGCCAAAGCCATTTCTTTAGCGGCTCAAGCGGGTGCTGCTGGAGAAGTTCCGGTGGGTGCAGTGATCATCGGCCCTGATGGGGATTGCCTCGCTGAAGGGGAGAACAGACGAGAACGAGAACGCGACCCCACCGCTCATGCCGAAATTCTAGCCCTCAAAGCCGCTAGCCAAGTCATTCAATCCTGGCGTCTACAGGATTGTATCCTCTACGTCACCCTAGAGCCTTGCCCCATGTGTGCAGGCGCAATTATCCAGGCTCGCATTAGCCTGTTGGTCTATGGTGCCAGCGATCCAAAAACAGGAGCGGTACGTACGGTTCTCAATCTACCCGATAGTCCCTGCTCCTTCCACAAGCTAGCAGTGATTTCAGGCATCCAGGAAGCACGGTGTCGTCAGCAATTACAGACTTGGTTTGCCCACAGAAGAGGCCAACACAAACAACAGAAATCAGATCCTGCTCCCCAACGTGAGGATTACTTCTTCCCTAGCAATACTGATTGATTCGCGGGATTACTCAACAAAACCCAGCTTTTCAAGCCGTTGTTGGATCGTGGCAATCAAATCCTTGACATCTTTGATCCCGTTAATTTCAACCGTCTCTAAAAAAACCTCTGTATGGCCTCGGTCTTCCTTCAAGATGATCGGGTAGGTGTAAGTAGATTCTTGGTTGGACAGGCTTTTCTCTGCAAAACGGCCATCCCCCACCCGCTCAAACTCATCTTTATGCAGAAATTCCATGGGGATATTGTGCGCCTCTCGAAAAGATTTCCAGGCAGATCGTTCTGTAAAGGTGTCGTGGGTCAACATACACAAATTACAGCTATAGGTATCGGGAGAGATTACCTTATGGGCAATATCCAAGGCCAGATTCATTACCCCAGAATTAGCGTTATAGACAAAAATTAGCTTAGGCAGTGTAAATAAATAAGTCATCGGTTTATATAATAAAACAGTACTCCTAAACTTGGCAGATACTTCCATGATTTCTGCTGAACAAGTAGAACTTATTAAAGGTAAGTATGAAGCCTTAAGAGCAGAATTTGACGAACGAAGTCGTCGTCTCTGGTCAGCAGTAGAGGCTAATAGCCTTGGTTATGGAGGAGTTGTAGCGGTGGCTGAAGCGACAGGGTTAGCAGAAAGTACGATTCGCTTGGGTCAACAAGAATTGAAAGCCCAAGTAGGATCTGCGCGAACTATCCAAGAACGACGAATTAGAAGACAAGGCGGTGGGCGGAAATCTTAGTTGCAAGAAGATTCTGAAATATTGGAAGCATTAGAGACATTGGTGGAACCATCTAGTCGAGGAGATCCGATGTCTGCATTATGCTGGACTTGTAAAAGTACCCGACGTTTGGCAAAAGAGCTTTCGCAAGAAGGTCATAGGGTCAGTCACGCCAAAGTTTATCAACTCCTACGACAACTCGGTAGTCCTATTTGGGTAAGGATGGACATAACCTCCATCATACAAAGCTTTCAGAGCTTAGAGCCAACCTTGTAGACCTGAAAGTATCCTGGCTTTTTTCATGCATTTGCAGCTACAAAGCCAAGACATTAACGAAATAATCGGCACTTTGGGCTATCTCATGGGCAGATACTTGCATTTTTCTGCATGGCAGTAAATTAATGAAATTGATGCTGGCAGGGAATTTCAACTATCCTTACCTTTAGGGCACTACCGGATTAATTTCATCCACTGTATTCAGCCAAGCGTTTGTCTAGCAAGATCAGGAAGGGTTTAATTTGGTCTTGGTCTGAGGTGTAGTAGAGATTGGCATTACCTCTATCAGTATCTTCCCAAAATTTAGGTTGAGATGTCCGTAGGCGATCGCAGGTCTTCTCAATTCTTTGCCGAAAAACGGTTTCTCCTAGAACCGTGACATCATCAAGAATATCAGCAATAATGCAGTCCACGTAGCTATATTTTTGCTCCTGCAAATAAAACAAGGCTAAACAAATTTGCAGCGTGCGTACTCCACTATTAAGGTGTGGCTCATGGATACTCTCTGTTTCTAGGCTGGGGGGTCGATCGACCAATAACATCTCAGCCAATAATTGCTGTTGAATCTCGTCAGACCAATTTTGTTGATGAACCAAGACCAAGATTTTTTTCATCTCAGCAGCAATCACATCCACAATGAAGTATAGGGCTGAACTAATGCGGCCATAGCCATAGGCTTCATTCCCATAAATTCGCAAATAATGGAAGCTTTGCCAGGAATGGTGAATCCGGTTATGGGTCACCAGATTTTCAATGAAGGCGCGATAGTGAAAGGCAAGATTATAGAGGTTGCGGGCTTCATTCTGTTTGACCCCATGTTTAAGGGCAAACCGAAACATCGTATTGAACCGAACAATAATCACCTCCAAGAGTTGATCGTCGGCAATCTCAATGGCTGTTAAGCCAATATTGCTCATTTCGGAGGCACACAAAGAGGCTAAATCAAACTCCAAATCATCCAAAAGGTGGGCATAGATATTTCCTAATAGCCGAAAGCATTTTTGCTCATAAAAGGTCTTGCTGTGTTCCAACTCTTGAAACTGGTCGATCAAAGTTTTAAAGGAAATATCCGATCGCACCGTTTGACCAACCCTGAAAAAATTTGGGTTAATTTCTGGTTTAGTGGTGATATAGGTCTGAATCAGCAAACTGATATTTTGGATGGCTTGGGTCTTGGGTTCTTTAAAGGTGAGATATTCCAGTAAATTTGCTAACTGATTTAGTGATTCTAGCAACCGTCTTTGGCATTCTTCCCGATAGGTATCGTTATCCAACAGTCTGCCCACTAAATATCGACGCAATTTGTAGATATTGCCAATGTGAACATCGACAATTTTGCCAATCACCGTCGCGGGCTGGATACGTTTGAGAACATAAAAAATATAGGGAAATGCAATAATAATGGAAACGGGCAGAAAAATATAAAAGTTGAGAATAATACTAGAAGAGTGCAGATTCTCTGTGTCTTGGAAGTACTTGATCAACAAAGCATGAGAACCACCAATAATCAAAAACCAAATATAGGCTAAACTCACCCAATCGCGCATATACAGCTCAGCAATTTTGGGAAGCGTTTGGGCTGCGATGGAGATAGCAATCACTAAAGTGCCCAAGGTCAGGGCAATGAGGGAAAGCCAAACCTCTGGTGCAAAGCTAATTTCTGGGTTGCCTAAAAAAGGCTGTTGAAACAGGCGTTGTTGTAGTGTAAACGTGGACAGTGAAAAGAGCCAATGGAAAAGAACATCAAGAGCAATAACACCTGCAAGGACTACTAGAAACGATAATAGCGATCGGTATTTAGAACCAATCGCAATCAGGCGATGCACAAGATAAAGGATCTTTAAATCCACAGGCGGGTGGAGTCTCCCTTTAAAAAACTCTTGGAATGCTTTCAGAACAAGCATTCATCAGTCACAGATTATGACTATACCCGAAATATACGCTCCAAAATGCGATAGTGGTGTGTCTTTGATCAATGGATCATAGTTTGTCTACAGGAAAGAAGACTACCTTGCCCACAATCCCTAACAGTGTAGTAACCAATATCGCCACTAGACTCCAAAAGCGAGTCTCTTGACCATTCGCTCGTTGCTCTAGAGAATCAATCCGCTTATTCACAGACTTATCTAAAGAATCAATTCGCTGGTTTAAGGAGGTCTCTAGAGAATCAAACCGTTGATCAATAGAATCAAACCGTTGCTCAATGCTGTTGAAGCGCTCTTCTGTTCTAGCTTGTGAGAGTTTGATGTCTTGAATATCAGCTTGAATGGTCTCTAAGCGTTTCAAGACTTCTGTTGTGTCAATCCCTGTGGCCATGGTTAAAGTTTCCTTTAAACAACTATCCGCTCCCAATCGGAACAAACTGAGTAGCAACGCTAAAATAGTCTGTTAAATTGGGAGCGGTCTAGCGGATCAATCAAGTCGAAGCCTGACTGCCGGAAGAACTCCGACATGGACTACTGGGTAATCGCTTCAGAGAACAGTCCCGGCCCACAGCCGACTGAGTTCAACTTGATGACCCATTCGTTTACTACTCTCTTGCATGGGCATCACCTCCTGAATTCCTGGACGGTTAATTCTCAAACGCATCAAGCGTTGGGATGGATATAAGATAGCATATCTACGCGCGATCGCAACTGTCACGAAGATAATTGCAACCATGCTAAGCGTGTGCCGGGATAAAAATGGGCAAGAATTTGCTGAAAGCTGTATTGTCGTTGAGCTAGCTGATTCGCACCATTTTGGCTCATGCCAAACCCTTTATGAACATCGCGGACAATGTGATCCGAGGCTGCGTATAGAGATTCGACGACAGCACCGTTATAGGACAGCACAATCCCCGCTGTCTGTTCCACTGCGGCCAAGGTTGAGTGGGTTTCAGTCTCAACCCCTCGATAAGCTTGCCAGCGGGGGGTATCTCCAAGGTCGTAGAAGGAATTAGAGGGTCGAGCTACATGGGCTAAAGCGTAGGAACGCGCTGCGATCGCCTGCGACTTGAGCGCTTCAAGCGGCCATGAGGGCGGCATCTCTGCCCCCACCACACTGTACAAATAGGACTCCATATCCAAATGGTTCACCCCTAATAATTGGCCGTTATTGGCAATCACTTGCACAGCCCCCCGATACCAGCGACCGGACACATAAATCAGACCCTCCGATGACGCAGGTTTAACCCAGACCACGGCAGGGGCACTTGCAGATCCCACCTGGAGTTGTCCCCCTTGGACGACAAAATTTTCCGCAAATTGGGCAGGCAATTTCTTCACTAATTGCCCGTTTTGATCCATCACAGTTGCGGGGGTAGATGTACCAATGACTAAGTAATCAGCTTCGCGGGCGATCGCCACGCGGATGGGCACCTTCGGTGAGGTTCCTGAGGGTTTAGGGGGTAAAGCCAAAGTTTCTGCCTGAGTGGATTGATAGGCAGAGGGTTTAGTCACCTTAGGTGTGGATGGGGCTGAGGATGGCTTGGTCTTAGGTTGCGGTTGCCCTAAAGCTGAGGAGATAGGTGCAGGGGCTAAGGTGGTGAGTTCTGGCGCAGGTACAATAGGCGTTTTGGCTGGAGAAAGAACCAGTGGTTGTTTGCTGAACACTCCACTTTGGGGTGAGCTAGGGTTCTGTTTGCAGGCACTGGCAACAACACTAAGGGTAAGGGGCAGGATGAGGGCTACTGAGGGATAAAACCGCCCACGGCCTGGAAAGGCAGTCCTGAAATAGGGATTATTCATATCAATCAACAGTATGGATATCCAAATTGACAGCCTTTTCTTGCCTATTCTATCGCTAAAAACCTTAGACATAAAACTCAGAGTACAGGAACGCTAGCGGCTCATCCCTATGCAAAGCTTTATATCGAGTTCTCATCAATTGTAAAGAACTACACTAGTAATTAAACCTAGAGAGAGACAATGGAGATAAGCAAAAGTAGATTTGAAAAAAATTAATTGCTTTTTAGTTTTTTAGTTCAAATAGCACTGAACACCCAGTGTTCCCCGGTTTTTTGTTATGGATAAACTCACATTTAACAACTGTAGATTTTTACTCAATGGGGAAGGTTTGCCCTGGCTCTCGTCGATGCGTTTAGTCGGCGTTCTATTGATTTTGGGTGGACTGGTTACCAATCTATTAGGGGTGCAAGCTCAACCCTCCTTAAACGCTGAGCATAGATCGCCCACTCTCCGATCTCAAGCCGCTGTGGCTATTTCCCTACCAAATTACCCCTTAAAAGAAGGCATCCATTTGTTTGGAAAAGCCCAAAGGCCGGGGCAATTCCAAACAGAATATATCCTCTTTAAGATGCACCATAATCGAGTGGTGGGGGCTTTCTTTATGCCCTCTTCCTCCTTCGATTGTTTTTCTGGGACAGTAGAGGCCAAGAAGCTGAAGGTATCCGTGGTGGCAACCTATGAACAGCAAACCTACAATCATACGGTCAACTTAAACCAGTACCATCCCATCCAGGACATTAGCAATAACGATCTGCGGATTTTGGACGTGTGTCGTGTTGACGCTGGCAATACTGCTTTAGAGTATTGATCATCCGCTAGCGAATAGAGAGATCGGAGTCTAAGGTCAGGTCTAAATCTCGCTTAGCATCAATGACGATTACTTCTGCTTTTTCGCGGCGACCCAATAACCATCCCCCCAAAGCACCAGCTCCTGCACCACCGATGACTTCAAGGAGACCAATATCCCCAAAAACTTCGGAGAGAACGGCGGCGGCGGCTCCGCCAACCAAGGCTCCTTGCCAAATGCGATCGTTGTTGCCCTTGCGAACGACTTCCGTGCGAGTAATCACCTCTGAAGTAGCAGAAATATCCTGGCGATCGCGCTTACTTAAAATCAGCTTGTTAGCGACAAATTGAGTGCCGTTGCCTGCGGGTTCAAGCTGACCGGAAATTCGGCTTCCTCTGGGAATTAACACAGCGCCTCTGGAATTGCGGACATTTTCAATCACCGTCAGGGTTACAGGAAGGGTTTCATCCCGTTTGAGAATAATTCGCTTAGCACCCTGGTAGGCCGCAGGAATGACGGTTCCTGCCCGCAAAGAAGAACGACTGGCGCGAGGAAAGGTTTGCGCCTGCACCGGCAATGCTTGCCACAAGGGAGCAACACTGGCGCTACTCATCCCTAATGCCAATAGCGCTGCTAACCCAGCTTGAGAAGTTGATCGAGTGATATTCATGGGATTGTCCTTGCACAATACGATGCGCTGTAATTGTCTATGCACCAGAAGACAAGGGGTGAACCTGGAAAGTTCCTAAACTGAAATGGGTTATTCATGGGGATATTACAAGGGTACAGACTGGGTAGCATAGTAGTTTTCAGCAACTCGTTTGAGCCGTTGCAGTTGGCTATGCATATCTCGGCGAGTGAGTTGAGCAGCAAAGACTTGAAAGCCAAGGGCAACTAGGGCATTGTCAATGCGAAATTCAAAGGAATTCCTTAGCCGCGTACCTGTTGCTTCCGGCTGACACTGCCAGCGATCGCAACCTTGAAAAAAGCCTTCAAACTGCCAAACCACCAAGCCTACTTGCCGTTCAATCACCTGGCTGTACAACGTCGGATTGAAAAAAGGCACCCGAATCATAAATCGGGTCTGACTCCCTATCTGTGAACTCCACTCCCCTACAGGTTTGCACTTTAGTAAGGGATTCAGCCATAGATGCATGAGTTGTTGATCCGTAATGGTGTGATCAACGATCTCAACAGGGGCTTCGATATAGACAGATTGCTCAAAAATCCTGGTGTCTGCCATATTCAATTTGTAAACTACGCAAATACCAACTTAGACCTATTTGGCTGCATCACCTATACTTAATTTGGAGAGAAAACTTTGAACGTTTCACGTCGACAATTTTTATCCCTAGCAGGCACGAGCTTTACAGGAACAGTTCTCAGCGCGCCTTTATTCCATCTGTGGGCACGGGTAGCTCAGGGATTACCCATCCATACGGAAGGCTACGGTCCTCTGATTCGAGATCCAAAAGGATTGCTCGATCTCCCCCGTGGGTTTCAATATCGCGCCTTCTCGCGCACAGGAGAGCCTATGAGTGACGGGTTTCCTGTCCCAGCCAAACATGACGGTATGGCAGCCTTTTCAGGTCTCCAAAACAAGACTATCCTGATTCGCAATCATGAGTTAAGCCCGGACGAAACACCTGCCGTCCAAGGGAAGAATCCCTATGATCCGCAGTGTACAGGTGGAACCACCACCCTTGTTCTGAATAGCGATCGCCAATTGATCAAACATTACGCGTCTTTAACGGGCACTTACCGCAACTGTGCGGGTGGAGCCACACCTTGGGGATCCTGGATTAGCTGCGAAGAAAATATCTCTACGCCTGAATTAGATCCGATGGTCAGCAAACGTCATGGCTATAATTTTGAAGTTCCGATCCTGGCCTCTGGTTCGGTCTCACCGCAACCGTTAGTGGCGATGGGACGCTTTATGCATGAGGCGGTTGCCGTTGATGCCAATAGTCATATTGTCTATCAAACCGAAGATCGTGAAGATGGGTTGTTCTATCGCTTTATTCCCCATCGTCCCCAAGAACTAAAGGCAGGCGGGATTCTAGAAGCGCTCAAAATCAAGGGACAGCCCCAAGCCATTACTCGACAAGGGATACCCATCGGCAAACTTTTGCCCGTGGAATGGGTGCGAATTGAAGATCCAGACCCCAATACAGATACCGTTCGCCAAGAAGGATTTGCCAAAGGAGCTGCCCAATTCAGTCGCGGGGAAGGTATATGCCTAGGGCAGCAAGAGGTCTTGTTTTCTTGCACCAGTGGTGGAACTGCAAGACTGGGACAGGTTTGGCGCTATATCCCAGGGCGATCGCCGACAGAAGGAGGAACGTTAACCCTATGGGTAGAACCTAATGATCCAGGAATTTTGGATTATCCCGACAATTTAACCCTGGCACCCTTTGGAGATTTGTTTCTATGTGAGGATGGTCGCGGCGAACAATTTATTCGCGCTATTAATCCCCAGGGACAACTCTACAGCTTTGCCCGCAATGCCCTCAATAATTATGAGCTAGCTGGGATTTGCTTTGCCCAAAACCCCTTCACGCTATTTGTGAATATGCAAACACCGGGTATTACCTTCGCCATTTGGGGACCTTTTATTTCAACCTAGTGGGGCTATAGTTTTGCTGCTTGGAATTAGAGTCGTAATTAGGGCTTTGTAGGTATTGGCGAGTTGTTTTGGTCTTTTGTACCTTCTGCTTGCTCAGTTTCAGGGGGGAAAATTGCATTTGGCTATGAGATTTCACTGCTTTGTCCACTTGCTGCCACTGCACCAGTGTAATCCTGACTTTGCCGGTTGTATTGAGTTCTTTTTCGAATGTACCCATCTCACCAGCAGATAGGATGCTAGGTTCGATCTCTGCTGTACCTGCTTCCACAATTTTATTCGTGGTTTTGGAATAGATTTCGTAGTGAATTAAGGGGGTTAGGATGGTGGCATCCGACTGATTTTTTAAGCGACCCTTGAGAGTGTAAAACCAGGTGTTAGCGATATTCTCTTGAGTGAGTTCAACCGCTGTGACCAAAGCATCAGGAGGTTTTTCTTCCTTTTTGGCCAGTTGAAACATAGTTTCAGGCACAGCCATACTGGGTTGTGCCCACTGGGTGATACCTGTAAAGAGAAAACCGGTTAAAAGGGCAAAGGTCAAAGATTTTGGCATAAAACACCGTGGATTACGTACATCAGACCAATTAAGCCAGTCCCAGCCAGGAAAAAATACCTTTACCTGTAACGGCTTCAAAAATAATGGCGGCCACGAAGGCGATCATGGCGGTACGGCCATTAAACCGCTCTGCAAAATCGTTGAATCCGAATTTTGGGGTGATGAATTTGGGTGTGCGGCTGGGTTGAATCATGATGAATAGCAGATTGTAAAGAAAGTTTACTTAAAACTTAGAATAAAAGCCAGAGTAGCTCTAAGTCAATCTTAAACAAAAGCCAGTTGAGTGTCCTCCCTAAGACTGCTCAACGCCAAATCGCATCGGCAATCTGACAGACATCATGCATAGCTGCACCATCATGGATACGGAGAATATCGGCTCCACCATCAATGGCCGCACAACAGGCTGCCGCCGTGCCCCAAACCCGCTGTTGGGGATCGGGTTGGTTAAGAATATGGCCAAGGAAGCTTTTGCGAGACGGTCCCACCAAGATAGGGCAACCCAAGCTGTGTAACTGGGGCAGTTGTCGCAGAAGCTCAAGATTTTGGGAACCTGTCTTGGCAAAACCAAGGCCGGGGTCAATGGCGATCAGATGGCGATCAATCCTAGCTTGAGTCGCCGTGTCAATTTGCTGTTTCAAGAAATCGATAATCTCTGGGATTAAATTGTCGTAGTGGGTGAGTTGCTGCATAGTCTGAGGTTTGCCTCGCCGATGCATGAGAATGATGGGTACTTGTAATTTGGCAACAGTGGCAAGCATTTGAGGGTCGTCTATGCCACCTGAGACATCATTGACGAGATCTGCTCCGGCTGCGATCGCAGCTCTTGCCACCGCAGATCGAGTGGTATCGACTGAAATAGGAATTGGGAGTTGAGCACGCAGGGCTGCAATCACCGGAATCACCCGTTCGAGTTCTTCCGCTTCAGAAATTTCCACGGCTTGCGGGCGGGTCGATTGACCCCCCACATCCAAAATATCCATGCCTGCTTCTACAAGACGATGCCCTTGCGCTAAAGCAGCATCTACAGTGTTAAACTGCCCGCCATCACTAAAGCTATCGGGAGTTACATTCAAAATCCCCATTAAATAGGTGCGGGTGCCCCAATGAAAGGATCGACCACGGAGCACCCAAGGCCGATATCGAGAAGCAGAAACAAGAGGAGACATCATTAAGGAGTATCATCCGAACAGGGAAGGTCGGCAGTGCTGGGTAAAGCTTGGTGGAGTGATGGAGAGATAGTCATGAGTACCTCATGACAGTCTATGCAAATATTTTAGCCAGCGTTGCTGAATTAGGGAATGAATCTTGATGGGGTAGGGATATCTCCAAAATTGAGGCAATGAATAACAGTTGGATAGCATGTTTGAGGTGTATGCTCAGTGGGTGCGGTATCAGATGGCGAAGGCAGGGTTCTTGCAAGGGAAGTGGAAAGAAGAGTGAGATCGTTGGAGAAGCTAGTGGGGTTTGGGGAATCGCCAGACTAACTGTATCAGCGATGACCGTTTGTTGCCCTTCCCAGGTAGCACTCAGTCACTGCACTCTGCTTGGCAACGCTTGGATAGCTCTGATGGAAGGTAATTTCAGCTTGATTTGTTGCTGGGGTTGGATGACAGCCAAAGGCTGAGGAGACAAAGATGGTGTACGACTTCATAGTGGTGGGATCAGGGAATGGAGCCTGTGGATTTCTCAGCCGCTATCTAGATTCCCAGGCAGCAGGGCAAGTGTTGGTGCTAGAAGAAGGGGAGAATTTCTTCTACAGCAGTGATATTGCCCACCAGCTCAATTGGCTCAAATCCTTTGCTGAAGGCAGACTTTTTAAGCTGCATAATGCCCTTACTCCCCAGAATATACCGATCATCTCTGGGCGAGCTTGCACGATGGGAGGGGGTGGATCCATCAACTACACTATGATTCATGAATCCTCAGAATGGTTATCAGCGCATGTCGGTCAGTCTGTGGAATATTGGCAGGATCTTAAGCAGTCATTAAATCAACGGTTTAAAAGAAACGATCCAGCCGAGGATCTGTCTCCCATGACCCAGCAAGTTTTGCAAGCAGCAGAGCCTTTTGGATTTCGGCGAATTGAGGATGCGATCGCCCATATTCCCAACCATCCCGAACAAGATGGCAAACTGCTCCACCTCTTTCCCACCCTCTTCAATCCCTTTGGCCAGCGCACCCATAGTGGCGTTTCTATCGTTGATTGGTTCGACCACCGCATCACTCTAAAAACCCAATGTCGCGTCAAAGAACTGCAACTTGAAACAACAGAGACAGGAGAACTGCAATGCGTTGCTGTAAATGTAGACAATCTGCTTGCAGAAACAACCGAATCGTTTAGCTTAGCTGAGGGTGGCAGCATCATTCTTTGTGCAGGAGCTGACACCCCACGTCTGTTATTACCCTATAAACAGGATTTAGGGAACGGCGAAATTGGCCAACAGGTCAGTGACCATATTCTCTTACCCTTAGGGCTTTATCTGCCCAAAACGGGAATTAAAACAACACCCAAAGATAATTACGTTCCGGTATTTGCCACCACAATATGGCAAGACCAGCTCTCCGCAGAAGCCACTGTTTGTACCTTTGATTTCTTTGCGGGCGAATTTGATCGTCTCCTCTTCCTCGTCTCTCACCTGTTTTTGGCTTTACTGCTGCCAAACAGTATCAAGCGGCTAGTTGTCAAGAACCCCTGGTTGTTTTACTTCACCAAAAATGCAGTGCGGATTCTCATTCAAGTCATTACCTTTTTGATTAATGGGGTGCGGATCGCGTGGAATTGGCTGACAGGGAAACCCAGCCAACAAGAGTTAGAGCTGGTCACCGCTATTCTCAAGTTCAAACCCAGCTCAGCCGGGTATTACACCGAGGATGGGTCGCGGATTATCTTAAATTTTTTTGACCAAGATCCCCAAACCCACTTTAACCAAGACAAGACCATCGCCACCACTGTAATCAAAAACCATATGGACTTTTTAAATGCCTTGGGTGATCAACCGCATTGGCTGGTGAAAGGATTAGTACGTTTATTAACTCAGATTCCCTACAGCCAAGATCAAGTAGAAAGTTATGTTGACACCTATAGTCGAAAGTTCTTACTGACTGAACAACATTTAGCCGGAGGGTGTCTCTATGGCACAGTCCTCAACCAGGGTTTAGACCATCCCCAAGATACAGGCAAGGTGTACGGAGCCACTAATATCTATGTCGCGGACTTATCTTCTGTCCCTTTACCCCGAGTCAGTCCCCAGATGACAGCCTATTTGTTAGGATTTCATGTGGCTGAGCAGCTCTGTAGCGATCATCCCAATAATCTAGCGATCGCACACCCCCCCCTCAACTAAAAGCCTGCGTTATCGAGTAGTCAATGCTATCGAAAATGGCATGAGCAAATCAGAAGCCACTAGGGTTTTTAGTATTGTGGACAGGCATCCACTGTATTTGTCGGCAACGTCAACCGGAGGTTGTCTGTCGCTTTTCCCATGAAAAACATGTTGCTTATGCAGCTTAGAAAAATGTTCAGTGTTTCCTGCTGGGGTTAATAGAACAACCCTGGGTTCACAGGCCAGAGGCTGAATCAGTCCTAAACCAATTGTCTTGACAATGCCATAATAAAAGGCATGAAAGCTCACAAAGTTTGTTGTCGTTTTTTTGCACTGCATACATGGCGGGACATAGCAAATGGGCCAATATTAAGCGCCAGAAAGCCAGGGTTGACGCCAAAAAAGGGAAAATTTTTGCCCGCTTATCTAGAGCCATTATTGTGGCGGTAAGACACGGTTCTGCTGATCCTAGTGGTAATTGTCAACTGCGGTCTGCCATTGATAAAGCGAAAGCGGCTGGCATTCCTAATGACAATATTGAACGAGCTATTGCTAAGGGTTCTGGTCAACTGGATGTAGAAGGAGACCGATGGGAAGAAATTCGTTACGAAGGCTATGGTGTTGGCGGTGTGGCCTTGCTGATTGAGGCGATGACGGATAACCGCAACCGTACGGCTGCGGATCTACGGGCTGCGTTTAATAAGTATGGGGGCAATTTGGGTGAAACGGGCTGTGTGGGTTGGATGTTTCAGCAACGGGGCATTGTTTCGGTTTTAGAACCTGAGGATGAGGATCAGTTCCTGGAATTTTTGTTAGAAGCAGGTGCTGATTCCTACGAATTTGTAGAGGAAGACAACCAAATAATTGCTGAAGTCAGCACGGCAGTGACTGAGTTAGAAGTTGTGATGGCAGCCCTCAAAGCCCAGAATTTTCAGGTCTTAGATGCAGAAATCCGCTGGATTGGAGAGACCTCTGTTGCGATCGCAGATCCTACCCAGGCCAAAGCCCTTCTCCAACTTATGGACGCCCTAGAAGATCTAGACGATATCCAATCCGTCACTGCCAATGTAGAATTTGCCGACAGCGTTTTAGCCGGGATAGCTTGAGGGTAAAAGTTATTGCTCACGGATACTACCAATACCTCCTACATGAATCTTGATGTCAGTCCGTGCAATGATCTATTCAGCGTGCAAAAGGGTATTTTAAGGGAGGGCTGCTCAATTCATTTCTGCTTGCCATCAAGCAGAAATGAATTGAAACCCTCATTCATAATGTGGATCAAACTTTGATAAATTCTATGCTTTCCTATGATCCTTTAACCAAACGCTTGGGCAGCTATCTCATCGATGCTGGATTATTGACTGAATCTCAAGTTGATGTGGCCTTAAGCGATCAAGAAGCTACGGGTATGCGCTTTGGCGATATCCTCGTTGAGCGTGGGTGGATTAAGCGTCAAACCATTGAATATCTCACGCGCAAAATTATTTCCATGGAACGAGAATTGGGCGAACCTTTGAAATCAGGGTTGCTGGAAACGAGATATTCTAAGCAGAAGAGCAAAAACCGTCAATAGATTGACTGCATTAAACCATTGGATCCTTCTGAATCCAATGGTTTAATGCCTTTTTTGGCTAGGATGCTTCTCGTTCTACCCTATTTTGTGTTTGACAGGTTTTCCTGCCCCTCATTTTTTGTCAACCTGGGAATTTTGAACGTGCTTGCGTTGTTTCAGCCAACGAAGAATCAAGCTTCGACCCCAGTTTGACAAAAGAGGGTTAGGTACAATGATCTAGGCTTTTTTGGGTTAATCGTAGCTATTTCTCTGGTGTCTTTTATCTTATATTTATAGCCGTTGCCATTTTTATTAGGACAAAGCGTGTAATGCCCTTCTTGGTTCTAGCTCTCGAAATGTCCTGACTAGAATGACGGCTGCTATACCACTAGGATTAACTGCACAAGAGGTTATCTGCGGCAGGTGATTGGGAAGGCTGAAAACATTCTGCCGAGCCAAAGGCTATAGATTACTTGAAATTGCCTGGAGTATTGTTAAAAATATTTTTACCCACGGAAGTAGGAATTACCTTGGTTCAGCAATCGGGACAGCAGGAAACATCGTCGTTTAGATCCTTACAGCGGGTTCTGAAGAGTTTAGGCACCTACCGTTGGTTGGCTCTCGCTGCATTAGTGAGCGCTTTGAGCTTGACGGTTACCTACGCAGCCACCCCCCAACTCTTTCGGTGGGCTATTGATCAAGGCATTGCCCAAAAAAACTTGCAGGTTGTTCTCTATAGTGTAGGTTGGTTGGTGGTGGCGGCAGTTGCCCGTGGAGTATTCAACTTTGGCCAAAGCTTTGCCGCTGAAGCCGTCTCCCAGGGGGTTGTCTACGATCTACGCAACAAAATTTTCAGTAAGATTCAAACCCTCAGCTTTAACTATCATGATCAAGCCCAGACCTCTCAACTGTTAACACGGGTGACCAGCGACGTTGAGCAAATTCGCACCTTCCTCGGTACCAATCTGATCCAGGTGATCAGTGCTGGGATCACGCTGGTTAGTATTGCTGTCATTCTGCTGATGATGAATTGGGAACTGGCGCTAATCACGTTGACGGTGGTTCCCCTGTCTGGTGGATTGTTAGCCCAGTTTCTGAGGGTGAATAGTAAACTATTCCAGCAGGTGCAAGAGCAATTAGCGGATCTGAATACGGTGCTGCAAGAGAACTTACTGGGTGTGCGGGTCGTAAAGGCATTTGTGCGCGAGTCAGTGGAAGCACAACGCTATACCAATCTGAACCAGAGCTTGGTGACGATTAACATGCAAACGATTCGAGCCATCCGCAACACGTTTCCGGTGATCTTTTTACTGAGTAATTTAGTGACGGTGGTAGTGATCGGCTACGGTGGAGCCGCTGTGATTGGAAACCGATTCTCGGTAGGGGAACTGGTAGCGTTTAATTCCTACCTGCTGCTATTACTACAACCTGTTTTGCTGATCGGGTTTGCGGCTCCAGCCATTGCCCAAGCCGCCGCCTCTGCTGAGCGGGTCTATGAAGTAGTGGATGCAGTCATCGAAATTCGGGATCGCCCTGCAGCCGTTGCCTTTGAAACCTGTGGCGGCAGAATTACGTTTGAGCAGGTGTGCTTCCGTTATCCCGGCTCCCAAACGGAAGCCCTGCAAGGGGTATCCTTTGAAACTAAACCCAAACAGTTAATTGCGGTGTTGGGGATGACAGGTTCGGGGAAAAGCACAATTATGAACCTAATTCCCCGGTTTTATGACGTCACTTCTGGGGCCGTGCGAATTGATGGCCGGGATGTGCGCGATTTTACGCTGGCGAGTTTGCGATCGCACATTGGCACCGTCTTCCAAGAAAGTACACTATTTTCAGGGACGATGCGCTCCAACATTGCCTACGCCAATCCTGATGCCACCCTAGAACAAGTGATAGAAGTAGCGAAAACTGCCCAGATTCACGAGTTTATTACTAGCTTGCCCGATGGCTATCAAACGATTGTCGGTGAACGGGGCGTGGGGTTATCGGGGGGCAAAAACAACGGATTGCGATCGCCCGCACCCTGCTAACGGACTACAACATTTTGATCCTTGATGACAGCACCTCAGCCGTTGATGCCCAAACCGCAGCCCAAATCCAAGCCGCCCTCGATCAACTAATGCGACGCAGAACCTGTACTTCTTTTGTCGTTGCCCAACGGATCAGTACGATTCAAACCGCCGATCTGATTTTACTGATGGACAAGGGGCGGTTAGTGGCCCAGGGCACCCATACACAACTGATGGCCACCAGTCCCCTCTATGGAGCCATTCTCGAATCGCAAATTGTATAGCCGTTGCCATTTTTATTAGGACAAAGCGTGTAATAACCTTCTTGGTTCTAGCTCTCGAAATGTCCTGACTAGAATGGCGGCTGCTATAACCTTTCAGGGGGTGTTGCTATAGCGTTACGGATATGCGTTAGGACAGTTTTTGAATGCGGCATCTACACAATCGCGGCAATTATCAAATTCCTCCCACCGCTGCTTCATCCAGTTTTTGAGCACAAACCACCAGTGCTCGATCTTGTTCAAGTCTGGAGAATA
>JAAUOM010000075.1 GCA_012034865.1 Acaryochloris sp. CRU_2_0
CGACGATGCCAAGGTGATCTACATTTTGAACGACCAGTTCTGAATGGATAACAACCTCCTCGTTGAATCGCTTTCGGCTCACTTCATCCTAATTCCTGAATCCTCTCTCCAAACAGCGGAATGTGGGCTGTACCGCAGTCAGTTACCAATAGGGGGCCACTCGTCCACTGGCGACACATCCTACAGTGGCAAGCTCCAACCTTGGGGTTCAATGCTGTGGCTACGACGCGAACGGTACCGCACAGACAGTTTCCTTGCGCTTCAATTCCATGAGACATAGTAGGTCTTTACCTGTGTATTAACTTTTGACAATTCTTGAGCCAAATTTAAGAACATGATACAAATTTATCAACATCTGCATGATCTGTTCTTTACAAATTTAGGGGTGATCCTTGGCGTAATTTTCAGATTTTAAACTGATAAATAAATATGAGTCCGTCAGTTTTATCCCCAAGACGCCCCTTGGTCTGACCTCACGATTTACATTTATCCCCAAGACGCCCCTTGGATCTGACCTCATAATCTTATGAGTAGCCTGGTGACGGCTCCAGGCAAGAATATTGCAACGCTCTGGACAGCGATCGCCCTAAATCTGTGCAAATCATTTTGATGCCTGAGGGTTTTGTGTTGGCTGCCTGTGAGACCGAGCTGTTTCCCTGCAGTAGTGATATCTAAACCTAGTTGAGATTTTCCTTATGAACTCCTATCTGCATAAGGTTCTACTTTTCCTGCTGACTGCTCAATTTGTGGGTGTGGGTTTTGCCTTTCCCTATTACACCTGGTTTCAGCAGAACAGTATAGAATTACGGATTTTTGCTGCTATACTCGCAGCGTTTGCCCTGTTTACCCTTGTGAGCGTTGGTTTCCGAAAAAGCTGGGTGATGTGGGCGGTATTAGTGGTGGTGTCCTTTAAGTTGACGATTGATCTGTATGCCTGGTCCCTCAACTTGGATCGCAGTTGTCTGCTGTGGGGGAGTACAGCGATCAATCTGGGTATTATTGGCATTGCCTTTCAATCCCCAGCTCCTACGTTGTCCACTGTCACCTTGTCCCAAAAAATTTATTATGGTTTTGTCCTAGGTCTGGCGTTGCTGATTGGACTCTGGGGTATGTTTTTCCCTGCTCAGGTACTGCAAGTTTTACCGTTTATGGTTCCGCCCCTCCATGCCCGCTTTTTAGGGGCAATGTATTTATCGGGGGCTACGTTTATGGGATTGAATATCGGCGCGACCCACTGGGCAGAAGTCCGGGTGGTGACGCCGATGATTTCGATTTGGACGGGAATGTTGGGGATTATTTCCCTGTTTCACCTCAGTAATTTTGACTGGGCGCGGATTCAGGTGTGGATTTGGTTTATCGCCTACATTGCCTATCCTTTGATTGCAGCTTGGATTGCTTGGCAGCAGCGATCGCAATCGGGGCATCCACCCGGCTTACCTCTCTCTAGTGTCTTACGCACCTATTTATTGCTACAGGGTGGACTCGTCACTGGCTTGGCTCTGATCCTACTGGTCGCCCCCCAAGGAATGGTCACGGTCTGGCCTTGGAAGATTACACCGCTTCTAGCTCAGATCTACAGTGCGCCGTTTTTGTCCTACGGATTAGGCAGTCTGTACACCAGCACTCAGCGAACTTGGCTAGAGGTTCGCATTGTCATTTATGCCACCCTAGTCTTTACCTTAAGCGTCCTCTTGGCTTCCCTCTATCATGCCCAGCTATTTAATTTTGCCAACCCCTCCCCCTGGTTCTGGTTTGGTGGGTTTATACTCTCCAGTTTGGCCTTGGGGTTATTTGGTATGCTGCCGACGCTGCGGACTCAAGCTCATCGATCCCAGTAATCTGTCAATTTTTAATTAACGATTCAAAGATTTTACGGGGGCTACTTCTCAATCCCATCCAAGGAGGGGTGCCCGCAGGGCGGGGTGGGTTTGACCAGAGTTAAGCAATTCTCAAAAGGGATCGAGGTAGACCCGTCTAAAGTCAAGCCATGCAGAGTAATACCAATTTTCGGAAATTGAGCTGCAAATTCTCCCTTATCTCCCCCACCTTCTCTACCCCGATCTGTAGCCTGATTATCAAGAAATGGTATTAGCGAATAAAAAAGGTGATTTGAATGGCAACATCCTCCTCAACAAACCTAAAAACCTCTATTTCCTTGCCCCTGAGACTTTGGTTAGGGGCTGAAGTCTTTTTTGGGGTGGTGGCCATCAGTTCTGTCTTCTTCCACCCGGAAGCAACGGCTACGAACTTTGCTTGGCTGATCCGCCCTACGGTGATGGCGGCAACTTTTGGAGCCTTTTATCTCTCGGTGGGACTGCTGTTTGTCCTGGGTATGATGGCATGGCGCTGGCAACAGGTTCGGGTAATTTGCCTGCCAGCGGCGTTGTTTTCAACCTTTATGCTGCTGACGACTTTTCTGCACTGGGAAAAGTTTAATGTGGCTATTCCTCCCTTTTATGTCTGGTTTGCCAGCTATCTGTTGCCACCACCGATCTTTGTGGCCTTGTACCTTGAGCATCAAAAACGCTCGGCTCCAGTGGGGGAAGGACGCACGCAACCCTTAGCTGTAACCGTCCGTCGGTTTTTAGGGGTAAATGGTCTGTTATTAGTCAGTCTGGCTGTGATTTTTTACGTTTTTCCAGGAGGGTTGATTGCGATCGCACCCTGGAAATTCACACCCCTGGCCGCTCGAACCCTGAGTGGCTGGCTAACAGGAGTGGGGGCACTACAAATGGGGATGGCCTGGGAAGGCGATTGGCAACGGGTGCAAATCGCAACCACCATGCTCATGATTTTACCCTTTGCTTTGTTGCTTCAGTTCTGGCGATTTCCGAGCGAAGTGCAATGGAGTAATCTAGCGCTGCCGCTCCTCCTAGTAGATTTTGGTCTCACTGCGATCCTCTGTCTGGGTTTGTGGATTATTCATGCAGGTCGATTTGCCGCTACTAGAGAACCCTAGGATAAGTCCCATCTCAAATCACTGCTCCTAAGACACTCAAGGCTAACTTTTGGGAGTCACTCAGGCCTTGAGCCCCCAGTAGATTCATCCCTTCATACAGGCGATCGGCTTTTAAGGTTCTTAGGCAACTGCCTGTGCGCACATCCCAGATTTTCAGAGTTTCATCTTGACAACTGCTAATGATGGTTTGGCCGTCGCTAGCAAACATCACAGCATAAATCCAATTCGAGTGCCCGCGTAACGTTTGGCAACAGTTCCCCGTACGCACATCCCAGATCTTGACGGTAGTGTCTACACTTCCACTCACGAGGGTGTTGCCATCTGGACTAAACGCCACAGACTGCACCCAACTGGTATGCCCCTCTAGGGTATGCAGACAGATCCAGGTTTGGGTATCCCAAAGTTTGATGGTATGGTCGCCGCTGGCGGTCGCTAACTGGGTGCCATCAGGACTAAAAGCAACCCCCCACATCCAATGGGTATGCTCATCTAGAACTGTCAGGCCATCCTCACCATTTTCAGCGACGGAGCAATATTCTCCAGACAAGCTCCCCCTTTCTTGCCCTACTGTAAAAAGATTATCCCCCTGCCAGATCCGCACGGTATGGTCGAAACTGGCACTGGCAATCATTTGTGCATGGGGGTGTACAGCCAACCCCCAGACTCTACTGCGATGTCCTGTCAGGGTTCGGATACAGACTCCGGTTGAGACATCCCACAGTTTGACGGTGCCATCGGAGCTGGCACTGACCAAGTAGCCCATGCCCTCATAGGTATTGCTGATTCCCGGGGTCAAAGGACTAAAGGCAATGGCTTGGACCGCACTCAGGTGTCCTCGGAAGACTTTACAACACTGCCCGGTGTCAATATCCCACAGCTTGATTAAGGCATCTTCCCCCGCCGAGGCAAACCATTGTCTTGTGGGGCTGACGGCAACACTCCAGGCAAACCCCTGATGTCCAGCAATCTTGCGCAGACACTGACCCGTTTTCAGATCCCAAAAGCGGATATAGCCATCCCCGCTGCCAGTCAAGATGGAGTCCGCAGACAACCCTACTAGCGAACAGAAGCCATTACTATAGCCTCGCCAAGTCCGCTGGCAATGCCACTGCTGCGTGTCCCAGAACTTGACGGTATGATCGAAGCTACCACTGACCAAGGTTTCACCATCGGGGCTAAAGCAAACATCAAAAACATCATTGGCATGGCCCTGCAAAACCCGTAGGCATTGGCCCGTATTTAAATCCCAAATGCGAACCGTCCCTTCAGAGGCACCACTCGCCATCACCTGGCCATCGGCACGAATACTGAGGCTGTAAACCAAGCCGATATGGCCTACAAGGGTGAGGTAACATTCACCTGTGTCCATGTCCCAGATCTTGATCGTCCCGCCCCCATCTCCCGTTGCCAGGATTTGACCGTCGGGGCTAAAGGCTATGGACCAAATGTGATGGTTTTGACCCACCCAGGTTTGCAGACAAGTGCCTGTGCGCGTATCCCAGAACTTGATGGTTTGATCGCTGCTGCCTGAGACCACCAGATTCTGGCAAGGATGAAAAGCGCAGGAGAGCACCGAACCTTCATGGTCTCTGAGAATATATCGACAGTCTCTGGTTGTAATGTCCCAAATTCGTAGGGTTTGATCTTCATTGCCTACCGTTGCCAATAGCTGGCCATCAGGACTGAAGGCCAATTCCCGAATCCAACCCGTATGATCGGTCCACGTTTGCACTAGGGAAGCCACCGATCTGGACCAGAGTGGAGCCCCCAGCCCTCCTGTTGTCCCTGCCCGCTGCAAGGCAGGATCGGTGTTGTCTGGAATCTGCCAGAGTTTGACAATATGGCAAGAAGCTGTCGCTAAAAGTTTTTTATCGGGGCTAAACGCCATCCCACACATCACTCCCTCGTGCCCCCGCCAGCTCATCAACAGTTCCCCATCCTGCACTTGTCGCACAGAAATTTCGCCATTAGAATCACCCAAGGCCAACCACTGGCTATCTTCACTAAAGGCAACTCTAAACACGCCTCCTAAGGTTTCTGAAAAAAGGGATCTGCGTAAATCCGCATTCTCAAAATTGACCTGGTGCAGGATTAAATTTTGCAAGTTGGCTTGCCACACGGCTAACCCAGAAAAATCGTAATGGCTAAAATCCGTATCTAGCCGACGCAAACAGTTGATGAGATTGCCTGCACCATAACCTGGTATACCGCTGTAGTGGTGGTGTAAGGTGTCTAATACTTCTTTAAGAAGAGACTGTAGGGGTTTGGATGTATTGGTCTGTAGGCGTGTCAAAAGGGGGGAAAGGATCACACGAATTTGGCTCTGGCAAATGTAATCTTTGGCCGTAGCTTTCATGAGGGCATGGCGCATGAAGGCATCGATCTGCTGAGTGGTGATTTCTTGAACCATTTGGGTGATCAGCTTTTCGGTAACGAATTCCATGACCACGGGCTGCTGGGAAAAACTAGCCGTCTGAGTAGGTGTTCCCGCTGGAGTAGCAGACTCAATCAGATTTCTGCGACTTAAGGAGCGCAGGGTCTCTGGTAGTTGTAGCTGGGCTTGGGCAGAGACAATATCCTGCCTGAGTTCGCTCAGAGAGACCAATTCCCGATTAATGGCCAACCAGTACATCACTTCTTGCTCTAAAGTCGAGAGGCGCTCGAATTGCCGTTCTAGTAAATCCCGAATGTCGCCAAAGATGAGACTGTGTTTTTGGGTTTGGATATATTCTAAAAAGTCAGAGACACTGCCACTGAACAACTCATCCAGGGCTGCTGCTACCATTTTTAAGGCCAGGGGATTGCCTGCATAGTGTTGCACCAGTTGTTGCCATTCATCCTGGGCAGCGACAAAGGCTCCACGCTGTTCTAGGAGTGCTTGGCCTTCTGTTTCTCCTAGGCCAGTAAGGGCAAGGGAGCGGACGGGGGTTTCTTCTCCTTCGAGGACGGTAATTTCCCTGGGTTTTTCGCGGCTGGTGATCAGCACACAACTTTGATGGCGCGTTTCGCCTAAGCGTTGGAACAGATCGCCGTACTCTTCATACCCATCTCGATAAATGCCCGATAGTTCGCCGCCCTGCAATAGGGTTTCGACATTATCTAACAGGAGCAAACAGCGTGCTTGCCGCAAGTAATAGAGCAAGCGGGCAATCCGATCCGAGGTATTCCGGGGAAGGCTGGCTTCAATTTCTTGTTGATTGGAGAGAAATTGCAGAATATCTGCCAACAGGGAGGCCAAGGGTGGGGCATTGCGGAGCGATCGCCAGATAAAATATCTAAACTCAGAAGCGGGTGGGTCGTCTGGTGAGGGGGAGGAGAAATCGCTCTGATCACGAATCACTTGCTCTGCCAATTTGACGGTTAAGGCACTTTTGCCCATGCCGCCCATCCCTAAAACCGCAATTAAGCGGCAGTGATCATCGGTAATCCACTGGTGGAGAGTGTCCAACTCCCTTGTCCGTCCAAAAAAAACGGACGCATCCATGACTTCTCCCCAGTCTTGGTAAGGCTCAGTTTGATCTGGCTCTAGAGGGGCTGTGGAATAGACTAAAGTGGTTGGATTGAGAGCTTCCGTTCTTGAGGGGACAGGAACAGAGCCAGGATCGGTTGGCAGATCAGATCCTTCCCGCCCATACTGGCGAGCATAGGCTTCTAGGCAAGAGTGAATATTACTTTTAGTGACGTTCTGGTTTAGGGCTTGAGAAAGGCTTTTCCAGATGCTGGATCCAATGGATTTCAAGTAATTCTCATCGTAGGCAGAGATATCTGCCATTGCCGCATAGGTTTTTCCCTGCCAAGTTTGTTGAAAAACAAAGGTGTGAAGATCGTTGAGGGGCTTTGGCAAGATTGTATCTAAAAGTGCCATGGCTTCTTCGACGGTCATATCTCCATTCTCCCTCTAATGAAGGTGCGATCGAAGGTTTAATCAGCCTACCCAATGACCCAAACTTTTGTGATTCAGATCAGTGTTGTTGCATCAATTAATCGTTGATGTAAAAGGGTTTGCGGTGTTCAACTTTCTCAAAAAAGTACCCAAAACGACTTTTCCATGATATTCCCCCCTTTGGAACCCTCGATTTGACTGGGTTTAATTATGCAACAACGCTATTGCGATTATAGTCTTTATTGTAAATGGATATCCTTACAGATAGTGGCATTTAAGGTTGTATATGAACTTAGGACTATTGCAACCTTTAAATTGTGCTAAATTGTGCGAATTTTAGAGTTCATACTTTCTCTTACCTTTTCAAATTGTGGTAGAGAGGGAGCTTTTCTATGATTGTTTCAGAACTAAAGTTCTCAAGTGTAACCAACATTTTTATAGAGATTTAGACGATACCCATCCCCCTATGAGCTAGACAATGGGGCGTTTGGGTTGCTGCTTTTTCTGTTAATTGCAAGCCAACGGCAGATGAAATCCTGGATCCAAGGGTTTCACGGTTGCGATCGCCTAAATTTATGCACCTCCTGTTCCCAGCAGCATTTTTGAACGGCAGGGGTTAGTAGCCCATCCCTGGCTAGAACCCTCGATTGCCGATACACAGTATTTCCTGCCCACACCCTTCCAAGAAAGGATGCAACATCATTTATGTCAAGGCAAGCAGTTATTACCCTTTGTATTGGAGAACTCAGTTACTCCAGCATAACTATTCCAGTTATCCGTGACTATTCATGCAAAATTGGCGCTGATTTTTACAGTATCACCCAGAGTTCTGTGCCTCAAAATAAACCGCATCATCCTAAACTCGATAAATTTCAAATCCATGAATTTCTCGATCACTACGATCGCATCCTCTTCCTGGATAGTGATATGGTCATCCATCCCCACTGTCCCAATCTTTTTGAGTTAGTAGACCCCGATCACTTAGGCGTCGTTTGTGAAACCTCTCCCTACTTCAATCGAGATCAGGTCTTTCAGGAAGCTTGTCAATACTATGGCATTCCCTATCCTGGACATGCCAATCATTGGTTCAATTCAGGGATGATGGTGATTTCTCAAGCTCACCGCCCCCTCTTCGCTTGGCCAGAGAAGGTGACTTCTTTCGCCGCCAGAAATCTCGATGGTTCCTTGGCTCCGCCTCGATTTAGATGGTGGGATATGCCGCTGTTAAACTGTGAACGACTTCGCCTGAATATTGAAATCCAAGATCTGGGGTATCGCTACAATTATCTACAATCTTTAAGTGGATTAGACAATAAACCCTTCTCACCCAAAAATTCATTTATCTTTCACGGTTGTGGAGAAGATAAGAGTATGCTTTATCGGATGATTGAAACCTGGTATGGCAGAGCCTTTCCCGATCATGCTATAAATACTCCAAAACGGCTGATTGCTCCTTGTATTCAGGCTTTTTAATTCATTACTTCAGGATGGTTTTCAGATGCGATTTTTTCTGGAGCCAAGGGTGTGACTAAAATTTTATCCACTCGTGTTCCATCCATATCGACAACCTCAAATCGGAAACCACCCGCATTAAAGTACCTCAAATCGGAAACCACCCGCATTAAAGTGCTGACCAGATTTGGGAATTCGTCGGAGCATAGCAATGATAAAACCGCCGAGGGTATGATAATCTTCATTCACGTCGTCGGGCAAAATTTCCCATTCCAAAAGTTTCTTGAGGGCATCAATGGGTAATAGTCCATCGAGCAACCAGGATCCATCTTCCCGTTGGACAATTTGAGGCTCATTCATTTCTTCCGCAGAAGGCAACTCACCCACGATCGCTTCCACAAGGTCATTGAGGGTAACCATGCCTTCAATACCACCATATTCATCCGTCACCAGGGCAACATGGGTTCCTGACTCTTGAAATATTTCCAACACATTGAGGGCACGGGATCCTTCAGGAACATAGAGGGGAGGCTGGAGAAGACGCTGCAAGTCAACGGGTTCTCCCACCATATAGGTGGATAAAATATCTTTGATGCGGACGATACCCACACAATCATCCAAACTGTCTTGCCCCACGGGATATTGAGAGTGAGGATTCTCTTGGATCTCCCGCTGGTTCTCTTGCCAGGGGGCACTGATATCCAACCAGGCCACTTCAATGCGGGGGGTCATCAGAGCTTTAATCGAGCGATCGCCCAGCCGAAACACCCGCGACACCATTTCTTGCTCAGATTCCTCAAACATCCCCGCTTGAGTCCCCTGCTCAATCAGCACATTAATTTCTTCTTCTGTAATCGCAGGTTCATTGGAGGCTTGAATATTCAGCAGCTTCAGCAACCCTTCGGTTGAAACACTCAGGAGCTTGACCACAGGAGCGGTGACAATCGCCAGCAACCGCAGGGGTATAGCAACATTACAAGCAATCTGCTCTGGGTTGTTTAAGGCAATCCGCTTGGGTAAGAGTTCCCCAATGACCAGGGACAGATACGTGATAATGGAAACCACAATCAAAATACTCAGGGGTTCGCTGTAGACCGCTAGCCCAGGAATGGTTTTGAAGAAATTTTCTAAGCGGACAGAAAGGGTTGCGCCGCCCACCGCCCCACTGAGGATACCAATCAGTGTAATGCCGATTTGCACAGAAGAGAGGAAGTCATTGGGAGAGTTGGCCAATTTGAGGGCAAGCCGCGCCTTTTTGTTTCCCCGCTTGGCTAACTGCTCTAAGCGGACTTTGCGGGCAGCAACCACCGCAATTTCTGACCCTGAGAAGATCCCGTTGGCAGCGGTTAGCAGTAGGATCAGCAGAATTTCAAAAGAGATCGAGGACATGCCTGGTTATCTAAAATAAATCCACTATCTTATCATGAAATTTTTATTCAAAAACTCAAGCGATCGCTTCCGTGCCCCTCTCTAAAATTGTAAAATCCGACTTTCCGACTTTAGAACCCCCCTAAATTCCCGACGGTAGCCGACTGACATCCCGGCAAAGTTTTTTTAGGCTATTGGATGCAAGCCCTGCTGCATCGGAGATCGCCATGACTCAACTGCTTTTACTCCATCCACTGACCTACCCTCAAGATTCCCATACTCCTGCCTTTGAAACAGCCCCCATCCCTCGACGTCTTACTCTGCTCATTGAGTCCTATCTCTCGGTTGATATCCTCAATGATCGGCTGCAAGACTTATCGCAACAATTCCAGCACCCCCAACCTCGACCTTGGCAACCCATTGATTGGGACAGTATTAACCCATCCCAAATCAGGGGCATTGATCCCTTGATTTTTTTAGCAATCTTAGCCGGAAGCATTGATACAGAAACTCCCATTCGGGGTTATACCCAAACCAGTCGCCAATATTTAGAACCGCTCTACCCGCAAATGGCTCGATTCGTAGGCGGCACGGTCAATGACCAGGGAGATTTAGTTGAATTGGGTCTTTGGGAAAAAGAAGAACGCCAGCATTCTCCTGCCCTGCAACGCCTCTATACTCAGTTGTCTGGCTTAAAGCTGATGCCCATGCCCCATGATCCACGCTCCTATGAACCCACAAACAGTCCCCATCGAGATCTGTTTGAACACGGGCTGCATCGAGTGGCAACGGAATATGGCGCGACTTGCCTATATCTGTGGTTAATGGCTCATTCTACGGGTGCCTTACATACTGTTCTTGCAGAGTTATTAATCGATGAAATTAACCACATGACCAAATTCTGGGGATTTGGACGCTGGGCTTACCCCCAAACATCTCTCTTGACCGTCCTCAGAACTTTAGTGGGTACAAGCTGGGGTGGAGCAAACCGCCAGCGCAGTCGTTTTAGTCATACCCTGCAACGGATGATGGAAGTTCTGCACTGGGAAGCCTGGTCTATTCCCAACAAACTGACGTTGCTGTGGACCTTTGCCCAGGTACTCTGGCAATTATGGCGGTGGAGTCGTTCCCTAAAAACAGAACAGCTCAATTGCTGGTTAGGTGCTCATCCAGAGTCACAAGGAGCCGCTCAATAGTCCCTTTAAACCCTGAAGATACCACTGACACCCCCTTTACAGAATGAATACCTTCGACTACACAATTTGTCCACCCGATTTAGATCCGACTCGCTTACCTCGGCATGTTGCCGTCATTATGGATGGAAATGGTCGTTGGGCTAGACGTCAGGGCTTTCCGCGCATTGCCGGACACCGTCAAGGCGCGCACACCTTAAAAGATTTAGTGCGTTGCTGCAAAGATTGGGGCATTCCCGCTCTGACAGCCTATGCCTTTTCTACGGAAAATTGGCATCGCCCCCTAGAAGAAGTTGATTTCCTATTGGTTTTGTTTGAGCGTCTCCTGCGCCAAGAGTTAGCAGCCATGGATCGAGAAGGGGTACGGCTTTCTTTTATTGGCGATTTATCGCCTCTACCAAGTTCCTTGCAACAAGAAATGACCCATGCTGTCCAAGCAACTGCCCATAATCAGGTAGTGCATTTCAGCGTGGCCGTCAATTATGGCAGTCGGGCAGAGATTACCCATGCGTGTCGTCAAATTGCCCAGCAGGTTCAACAGGGTCAACTACGACCGGAAGCGGTTGATGAGCAAATGCTGGAGCAGTATCTCTATACAGCAGGCACTCCAGATCCAGATTTACTGATTCGCAGTAGTGGTGAACTGCGCTTGAGTAATTATCTGCTGTGGCAGTTGGCTTATACGGAGTTTTACTTCACGGATGTTTTGTGGCCGGACTTTGATCGGGCGGCGTTTCATCAGGCATTGTGGCATTATCAGGAGCGCGATCGCAGATTTGGCACTCTCAAACATCAAGAACCTGAGTCTCGTGCAGGTTAGGATATGAAATTCCCAGCAAGCAGCCTAGAACCGAATCAATGCTTAGATTTCTTCTTGGCCTTGGCCATCGCTTTTTCCACCCGCCAAGCAGTCTCTGTTCCCTGTTGCCCCACTTTTGTAAAGACAAATCCATAGCGCTCAAATTTAGGATATTTACCGATGGAACGGCGGGACAATCCCAAAGCTATCGACAAATCAGATGTGGGTAAGAGCCACTCATGGGTGGCTGCCTTTTCCAGTAAATCCAGACGCTCTGTTAATGCCTGAATGGGTGCTGATGGGCGAGCAGCAAAGGCTTCCAGGAAAGCGGCAAAATTTGCACCTGAGTTCACAGGGGTTATTTCAGTCTCAGGGTTAACAATCAAAGACCCCGCCCAATCAGATGCGGCAGTCACAGCCCCTTCGTCGAAATCATGGATAGTGCCGCCCGCTTCTATATGATTGGCCAATGCATCCATCCGCAGGACATCTCCTTGGGTGACAAAAGCCCTCCTGCCTACCTTGATAGGCTGTAAGTCTAAGGCAGATAAGCGGTTGTAAAGTGCCGACCGTTTGATGTGATAGCGATCCTGTAGCTGGCTTATTGGAATTAAGTCGACAATATCATGGGTCATCATTTCAGTACGGAA
Source organism: Acaryochloris sp. CRU_2_0 (assembly GCA_012034865.1). Classification (GTDB taxonomy): domain Bacteria; phylum Cyanobacteriota; class Cyanobacteriia; order Thermosynechococcales; family Thermosynechococcaceae; genus Acaryochloris. The sequence goes on from JAAUOM010000075.1 coordinate 12,305, forward strand.
ACATCATCGGAAGTGATCTTGTTAGCTTAGAATACTAAAAATTGAGGTGCAGCTTAACTCCGTTTTTTAAGAACCACGAGGGTAATGTCATCATAGACGGGGCAATCTCCGATATGGGATCGCAAATCTGCAATTACCTGTTCCTGAATCGCTTGAGCAGAGTGTGCCCAGTGTTGCTGCACTACTGCGATCAATCGCTCTCGCCCATAGAGGGATCGGTTTGCTCCTTCCGCTTCTGGGATGCCATCGGTGTAAAGGACAATTCCATCGCCGGGATTGAGTTGAATTTGCCTCTGGCCAATAAAGTCCTGGATATCCTGCATCAAAGCCAGGGGCATGCCTAGTTCAAGCGTATCAATGGCTTCCACCCCGCCATTGGCGCGAAACACTAGCACCTCTTCATGTTGGCCGCTGATTGAGAGGTGTTGATGGTCATACTGCACAAGGGTAAAGGTCATGTTTTTACCAGGACTGAGTCGTTGAGCATTCTCGTACAGCACTTGATTGAGAGCCTGGAAAAATTGAGTGGGTTCCTGTTGGCGGCTGGCTAGCAAGGTTCGCACCGCTGTTTGCGCCATGATCATCAATACGCCGCTCTCTAGGCCATGTCCGGTGACATCGCCAATGCCGATGGTGAGGTGGCGATCGCCCGGAATAATGTCGTAATAATCTCCCCCCACCTCTTGGGCTGCTTCCATGAAGCCAGCAATGTCCAGATCTCCGAGATCTTGCAGTTCTTCGGCTTTGGGTAACATCATTTGCTGGAGGCGGCGGGTAACATCCAACTCGGCTCGCATTCGCACATTATCGGTCTGGAGTTGTTGATTGAGCTGAGTGATTTGAGCATTAGCCTCCTGGAGATCCAGGGTTCGCTGAGTCACACGCTGCTCTAGTTCTTGATTGGCTGCTTTGAGTTCTGCGAAGGAGTCTTGAAGCTGGTTACCCATTTGATAAAAAGATTGGGAAAGGGTTTCCAACTCTTGGATACTGCTGATCACCACAGGCTGCTGGAAGGTGTCACTCATCAACCGCCGTTGTGCAGCTTGGGCTAAAACCTGTGACGCTTGGCTTAAGCGCAGAATGGGACGAGCAATCCGGTGAGCTGTGACAATGCCCAAGCCAATGGCAACGAGGACGGCTCCTAAAGATAGAAAGACGGTGCGCTGCGTGTTGGTATGGATTTGAGCCATAAAGTCTGCCTCAGGAATCACCATGACCACCAGCCAATCTAGCCCCATTTTGTCTCGCCACGGGGTCACCTGCACATATTTTTGTTGTCCAGCAATGTCTAAGGTGAATCGATGATTGCCTTGTAGGGTAGCAAGGTTGCCTAAGATCGACTGTAGCGATCGGGTTGTTCCCCGAATGTCAGGATCTTGACTGTTGAGGGCAGGCAACCTGTGTGCTTCCCCTGCCACCATCAAAAAGGGTGGTTCTTTGATCGAACTGGCCACGAGCAAGCCTGATCGTTCTAGGATAAATGCTTTTCCTGATTTACCAATTTTGAGGTGGCTTAAAAAATCGCTAATTTTGGAGAGTTTTAAGTCAACCCCCAAAACCCCAACTAATTTGGCCGTGCGATCGTAGACGGGATAGTTAGCTGAGATGGACATAATTTGCGGATAGCCATCCCAGTTATAGATATCGCTCCAAATGGGCTTTTGGGCACTCAGAGTGTCGGTAAACCAGGCTTCTTCAAAGGGATTGTAGGCTTGAGTTGAGAGCAATCGGACTCGGTTGCCTTTGGCATCGGTACTGTATTGGTAGGATTTGCCTTGGGTTTGCAGGGGAATCTCTTCAATGCGGATTTTGCCATCCCCAAAATCCCCGACTCCTACATACTCGCCCTGAAGAGTGGCAAAGTTAATAAAGCTAACTTGAAAAACCTGTCGCTGTTTCCACAAGTATTGTCCGGTGCTTTTAAAGTTGAAGAGATCTAAATGCCCCAATTCATAAGCATCAGCGTTAATTTGATTGATCTGAGGCGGAATGGCAAGGTAGCTGTCTAGGCGATCGCGAATTCGAGACTGCACCTCCAGTTGCAAATTCTGCACCAAGTCATTGACAGACTGTTGGCCATTTTGATACGACAGGTAGCCAACCACCGCTGCTAGCCCAAAGGTCTGCAAAGCAAAGGGAATGGTTAATACCCTGCGCAAAGGCAGTCGCCGAAAAAGTTTAGGGGTAAGTAGGGATAGCAGCCCACCGCTGCGCGTCCTTTGCGAGTTACGATCCATGAGATCGACCTCTCAAACTTAAAAGATGATGATTGACTATCTAGCGTAAAGCTTGTCAGGCAACTCGCTTTTGAGGGTACCATAGCGGCATAGTAAACAATGACAATGGGCAATTGTTTCGACCGTTGAACAAACCAGAACTGGCAAACGCTATGGTGATCGCAAACAATCAGCACGCGCACCTTCACGCTGAAATCTCTAGACTTCAACAAGTCGTGCAACGCTTAGAGCAAGAAAACCGCGATCTACAGATTGCCCTGGCAAACACGGCAGAACATGGCGACTACATTGAGGTAGAGCTTTGCCAAACCAATACCAAGCTGCAAGCCGAGGTCACTGAGCGTCGGCAGGCAGAACTGACATTGAAAACGCTGTTATCCCTGATCTCAAAACAGCGGGATGATCTAGAAATTATTCTGGAAACCCTGGTTGACCATGGGGATGTGCTAGATACCCAATGGCAGCAAAAAGTCTCCCAAGCCAATGTGCTAGCGGCCTCTGATGGTCTCACCCAGATTGCCAACCGACGGCGATTTGATGAGTATTTACAGGATCAGTGGGTACGGATGGCGCGATCTCATGCTTCCCTCTCAGTGTTGATGTGCGATGTCGACTTTTTTAAGGAATACAACGACCATTACGGACATCTAGCAGGAGATACCTGCCTGAAACAGGTGGCACAAGCTCTAAATTCGACCCTTTATCGGTCGCCCGATCTGCTGGCTCGCTATGGCGGTGAGGAATTTGCTGCCATTTTGCCGCAAACCGATCTAGAACAAGCCCTGAATGTGGCTCAGCGGATGCAAGCAGCTATTGCCCAAATCCAGATTCCTCATGGGGGGTCATCCATTGCTTCTCATCTGACGATTAGCATTGGCATCGCCAGTGTGGTTCCTTTAGAGCCATTTCCCCCTAGCGTTCTATTAGATGAAGCCGATAGACAGCTATACCGGGCGAAAAATCAAGGTAGAAATCAGATTGTTCACACAACCCTCAACCCCTTAGCTGATCCCCAACACTCATGACCATTGAAACCTTTGGGCAATTGTTAGATAACATTCCCGATAGCCAAGAATATTTGACCCTTAACTTTGCGCCCACCTCTGCACCTCAACGTCAACAACGCTGGCACAATAATGGGCTATCAGCAGATTTTTTGGGGGACTACTTTGCAACTTTTTTCCCTGGTGGATCTGTCTCAGAGAGTGAGGTTGACCTCAAAGGGACGGTCAAAGCCACGGTCAGCTATATTGCCAACGAGTTACTGGAAAACGCCTTTAAATATAGTGATGAACTTGTCAGTTTACCCATTACGATCACACTGCGCCTGTATGATCGAGAAATCCTCTTCCAGGTGACAAACTATGCCAATCAAGGGACAGCCCAGGGCTATCGAGCCTTTGTCCAAAAAATTGAAACCACAGATTTAGAGGAACTCTACACCCAGCAACTAGAGCAAACTGCTCTGGGTGAGGGCGGATCTTGTTTGGGCATCCTCACGATTATTCACGATTACGCAGCCAAAGCAGGCTGGAAATTCGAGTCCGTCCTTGATTATCCATCCCTCCTTCGCGTGAGTGTGATAGTTCGTCTAGTGGTTTAAAGGTTCCCCATTTCCAAGCAGATCTTCAGATTTGTTTTCAGTTTAGCAACAGCAGTAGGTATAGCAACAGTGGAGATTAAAACGGACGATTACAGGGTTTGGTATGAATCAGCCGTAGGAACGGTCTTTTTTAAGGGATTTCTCCGCTTACCTGGAATACCTGAATATCAGTCAATTATGAATTTGATGCTGGGGGCGATCGCACAATCTCCTCATTTAATCCTCGATCTACAAGAGCTAGAATTCCTCAATAGTTCTGGGATCAGCATGTTATCGATGTTTGTCGTCAAAGTTCGTAACCAAGGCGATGCTCAACTGACCCTACAAGGCTCCAACAAAGTGTTTTGGCAAACCAAGTCTTTGCGAAACTTGCAGCGTCTGATGCCTGCGCTTAACCTGGTTTATAGCCATTGATAACTAGGAATTTATACGGAAGCATTTCAATATATCGGCCTGTATTTGGGATCTTGAGGGCTATCTTTTGAATGTTATGCATACCGTGCAGGACTTATCACTCTCCAAGACCCTCATTCGCTAAGATGGGAGAATTCTGTACCTCTCTAGCTTTTGCTTATGCAACCTCGTCGCATTGCCCGTGAATTGGCACTTTTGAGTATGGGTCAATTGCCCAGCAATTCTGATCAACTGGCCAATCAAGATCTGCAAGCAGTGATGATTGTTGCTGTGCATACCTTGGTCGGGGAAGTTCAAGAAGCCCTAGAAACAGCAAGTGCTGAACTTAGGCGTGGCAGCGATCGCATCCTAGACAGTGAACTCAAGGCGATTGATATCCAAAGTGCGCGAGCCATGATCACAGAGTCTATTGACCTCACCCAAATGGCTATCAATCGGTTAGGGTTAGCGATCGAGTTCCCGGAATTTATCCAGCTTGCTAATCAGCAGTCTGTGCGCGACTACACCCTAGAGCTGATAACGGTTGTTCATCATCATCGGGCTGACATTGACCAGGTTCTCGAACAGTCTTTAGTGGATTGGCAACTGCATCGCTTGGCTCATATTGATGCCAATCTCTTGCGGCTGACAGTGGCGGAAATGATGTATTTAGACATCCCCCACCGGGTTGCCATTAATGAGGCGGTGGAGTTAGCCAAAAAATATAGTGCTGAAGATGGACATCGCTTTATCAATGGCGTTCTGCGACGGGTTACCTATCAGATCGCCCGACAGTGAGCGATCTGCGGTAGGTTGAAGAGAAGGTGGCCACGACTCACGCTCATTGTAATTCTAGGGAAGGCTCATGGTTTTCAATTGGTTCCGTCGCCAATTTAATAAAGAAGATTCAGATGATACGGACACGACGTCTGCGATCGCAGCAGAGTCAGAGACGACGGATGCCATCACCGAGGATGACACCCGCAATGCCGAAGATGATCACAGTTGGGCAAAAACCGCCTTCCAGAAAATCCAAGAACGACAGCAAGACTCTGCCCCAGAGGAGATACCCACGGCTGCAATCCCAGCAGACAGTACCCCATCCACCCTAGAGTCACCTCCCCTTACTGATGCAGCAGAAACCGGGTCGATGGATTCTGAAAAGACCCATCAGCGAGAAGCCGACACCATTGATGCAACGATCAGCCACAACGCCGACTCAGCTAACATTCCTGCATCTTCCCCTGTACCCGATCCTGTAGTCGCAGCGGCACCAACAGATAGCCTTATTACTCCCCCAACACCACCAACATCGACAGATCTGACCTTTGACGAAGGGTTTGTCTGGTCAGCAGCAGTGTTAGCAGCCCAAGGCCGCCGTCCCGGAGATGTGTCTGTAGAAGAAATTTCCTGGTTGCAGAAACTGCGCCAAGGACTGGGCAAAACCCGTCGAGGTTTAGTCAATCAACTGAAATCTGTGGTGGGTCAAGGTCCCCTCAATATTGATGCGGTTCTAGAAATTGAGTCCTTGCTCCTGCAAGCCGATGTCGGAATTGCGGCAACGGATAAATTGATTGAGTCCTTGCAGAACAAAGTGCGAGAAGAAACCCTGCCTCCGGAGGCTGCGATCGCATACCTAAAACAAATCATGCAAGACATCCTCGATGCCCCCACCCAAACCCACTACAGTGCTAACTTTGCTCCCCAACGCCAAGGCTTAAATATCTGGCTGATGACGGGGGTCAACGGGGCTGGCAAAACCACTACCATCGGCAAAATTGCCCATATCGCCAAAGAATCTGGCTATAGCTGTTTGATTGCGGCTGCCGACACCTTCCGCGCCGCAGCCGTTGAACAAGTCAAAATTTGGGGCCAACGCAGCAATGTCGAAGTGATTGCCAATCCGGGTCAAAATACCGACCCGGCTGCGGTGGTATTTGACGCAATTACCGCAGCCCAAAAGCGAGATATCGATCTCCTCCTTGTGGATACAGCAGGGCGGTTGCAAAATAAAAAGAACCTTATGGATGAACTCCACAAAGTTCGCCGAATTGTCAGTAAAAAGGCTCCCGATGCCCATATTGAATCCCTCTTGGTTCTAGATGCCACCCTAGGGCAAAACGGCCTGCGCCAAGCCCAAGTTTTTGCAGAAGCAGCAGAACTGACTGGGGTTGTCCTTACCAAACTGGATGGTTCTGCTAAAGGCGGTGTAGCCTTAGCGGTTGTTCAAGAGTTAGGGCTGCCCATTCGGTTCATTGGCGCGGGCGAAGGCATTACCGATCTGCGTCCTTTTTCTAGTTATGAATTTGTAGAAGCGCTCTTGAGTACTTAAATCCTCCCCTAATGAAGAGCATTCCCTGCTAATCCTCCTCCCTGTAGCCTCACCCTTGGCATTCTCCTTGGAAGTGCGCTATACCAGATCCAAGGAAATCTGGTACTTGTTTTCTTTCCATCCTGGTTTTGAACCGACATAAAGCTTTTTTGCCAAAATTTCTAGCATTCCAGCCATTTACCCAGATACACAGGCACAGAACATTTTGACCTCACTTTTGAGCCTGAACCAACAAAGATTCGTAGCGTATCTTTAAGATACAATGTTTGATTTTCACTCTTTTTCTTTTCTTCAAAATCAATTCACCACTAAAGTTGACAAGGGTGCTAAGCTTACTGAGCAGAATAATCAATAAGCATTTAGCGCCTCTCCTGTCGGTAATCTAGGTTCGTTTCTGCGTTTATGTCCCTTGTTCCGCTCCCTAACCAACCTTCCCAGTCCGTGGATTTTGACTATTCAGGGATAGCCACGAATGTCACCACAGTAACGGCTTTGCAAGAAGTGGTGACCCATTTGCGACGAGAACAAGCGAAAGCCCAAGACTTACTCAGTTCCCTCAGCTTTTCATTGCGGAGTTTTAACAATCTTAACCAGTTCCTAGCCCTGATTCCCCTCATTGTCAGCCGAGTTACCGATGCTGATGCCGCCGCCTTAATCCTGTTTCGACCCAACGGTCAAGTTTCTTTGGAGCAGTTGTACTGCCATGAAGGTCAGCCCTGTCGCAATATTCGCTTTGCCCTGGAAAATATCACCCGTCAGTTAACCCTAAATGCCGCTGTCAATCCTAAGCCAGCCATTGTTTTAGAGCAATCTCTTGAGGAACAACTGGCTCCAGATTATCGGTGGTTTAGTACAGCGATTTTGGTTCGTAACTTTGAGTTACATGAACGGGGTCGGTTGTATTTATTTAGTAGCGATTCAGGCTATGAATGGACGGAAACTCGGCAAAAATTAGCGCAATTGGTTGCGGATCAGACCGCTGTTGCCATTGAAAATGATGCCCTGACCACTCAGCTGCGTAAGCAAGAGCGAGTGACTCGGGAGCTGGAAATTGGCGCTGAAATTCAAGCCCGCTTGCTGCCTAATTATTCTCCCAACATTGAAGGGGTTGCCTTAGCCGCCACCTGTAAAACCGCAAATCAGGTCGGCGGAGACTACTACGACTTTATTCCCATTTATCAACAACTTCCCACGCCTCGCCAATACCGCCTGAATCAAGCTGATCGCTGGGGATTAGTCATTGGCGATGTCATGGGCAAAGGCGTACCGGCGGGGTTAATCATGACCATGACGCGCGGTATTTTGCGAGCCGATGCCTTGCATCACCATTCCCCCGCTCAGATCTTGCAAAACCTGAATCAGGTGATGTATAACGATTTGGAAAATTCCAATCGGTTTGTCACTCTGTTTTACTCTGAGTATGACCCCAAAACCCGCCAGCTTTGTTTCAGCAATGCGGCTCACAATCCCCCTTTACTGTGGCGGGCTCACCAGGATGTGATTGAGCGTCTCGATACGGATGGCATGTTGATTGGCCTAGATGCCAATACTCAATACCAAGAGGATCAAGTGAGGTTGGCACCGGGTGACACGATCATCTACTACACCGATGGCTTTACCGATGCGGCCAATGGAAATGGAGATCGCTTTGATGAAGAAAATTTGATGACGGTGTTTCAAGACGCTTGCCATACTTGTTCTGGCCCCCAAGCCATTCTGGATCGGCTATTTGAGCAGTTGCAAGCCTTTATGGGAGAGTACCGTCATCACAATGACGATATCACCTTGATTGTCATGCAAATCCAACCCATGTTATTGGCGTTCTAACTCGCCCAAGATTTTCGGTATGTCAATTCAAAATTGGCAAATGACTTCCTGCCAAGGGTGACAGCGAGTTGCTATTATCCTGACTGCCGAATGGTTGCCTAAATCGTAACCGACAAAAATCTTGGATCGGGCTCAACCATAATAGGGATATCCAATTTATGGGAGTTGCCAAAGCAATGCGACAAGATCCGTGGGTGAAGCAGCTTAACTTGGCATCCCTGTTAGGAGCGGTCTTGGCAGCACTCATGCTCAGCAACTGTGCAGCTCCCAGCAGCCAGGAAAGTGCGGACTCAGGCGCTGCACCGCTAGCTTCGCAAGCTTCGTCATCAGCCCCGATAACCTCGTCCCAAGAAGTCCCTCAAGCCAAAACAGAAGTGGCTCAGGCCGATTCAACGACCAATGCCTTGGAAAATAATATTTCTAAACCTGCTACAGCTGCCGAAGTGCCCCAGGCCAAACCCCAGTTGATTAAACGCGCACAGATGACACTGCGGGTAGACAAGGTTGACCCCATCGTCAAAGCGGTTGCTAAGGTGGTGCAGGCACACCAGGGAGAAGTGGTCGGTTTACAGGATCGCATCCCGCCCGATGCCTCAATTCGCCATGTGGCTTCTCTGGAATTGCGGATTCCGCAAGCCAAATTAGATCCGACCCTTGAACAACTGGCAAAACTGGGCACAGTTCAAAATCGCTCCTTGAGTGCTGAAGATGTCTCCAGCCAACTGGTTGATTTTCAGGCCAGGTTGAAGAATTTACGCAAGTCAGAAGAAGTGACCTTGAAGATTATGGATCGATCCGGTTCTATCGCTGATGTTTTGAAGGTGTCTCAGGAGTTGAGAACCATTCGAGAATCGATTGAGCAAATTGAGGGTCAACGCCAGAGTTTGCAAACTCAAGTGGCTTATTCAACGGTTAACTTGACGCTGGAAGCTGCGATCGCAACCACTCCACCCCAACTCTCCCTAGGAGACCAGTTACAAGAAGCCTGGTCCCAATCCACCCATGCCTTAGTCAACCCACATTCCGCTGTTTGGAGAGAGGATTCAGGAATTAGGATGAAGTGAGCCGAAAGCGATTCAACGAGGAGGTTGTTATCCATTCAGAACTGGTCGTTCAAAATGTAGATCACCTTGGCATCGTCG
>JAAUOM010000194.1 GCA_012034865.1 Acaryochloris sp. CRU_2_0
TATCGGTAGTGCATCAAAGAATAGTGGGTCGAGTAAGGTAGGGAGACTGCTATTTTTACTTACAAACCATGGAATGCAGGCTCTGCGGTCATCCTAGCACCCACAAGCATGAAAAAGCTCCGAATGGGAGCCAACGCTATTTTTGCCCCCATTGCAAGCAAACGTTCAACGAGCGAATTGACACGATGTCCTATCATCGTGCAGAACTCTATTCCGCCCTGACTCGGGTACCCCAAACCAAAATCAACCCCACCCTTGTTTAAAACCTGATCTGCGATAACCTACAAAGCTTTGAGTTCGCATCCCTCACAGCCAATGACTACACCGCTGCCATTGACCTTATGGTACAGCATCAGCTTCCTGACGGTAGCATCTTGATGCCTTAATCGCCCAAGCCGCCCTCAAAGTTCAAGCCGATGTTCTGTTGACCCTCAATCCTAAGCACTTCATCAGACTTGGCTCTGAGATCGCCTTAAAAGTACAGGTGCCGCTATGAATTGGGCACTGATCCCAGTTTAGAAAATTGATCTCGAAAACTCCAGTTATCAACTTGGATGGGTTTCAAATGAATCTCTGTGGGGATATCTATTGACTCCATACCCGCTATCATGCTGCTCATTTATGTTACCGTACACATTCCAGTCTTCAGACTCAACTCCTATCTGCTATGGATCCACCTACCTATATTCCCCCCTGGTTTTTACAAAATGGTTGGATCATGACTCTTTACATGGGTTTATGGTCTGGCCGGATGTGGGACGCCCATCTTCAAGACCCCACCCCTCCTTATATAGAGGTTGTGTTTCACGGGGCAGATGAGGTTCCTCTGTTTGGCTGGCTAGCAGTGCCACCACAGGCACAGGCAACGATTATTGGCACCTACGGTATTACCGGAACTTTAGAGAATCAATGGTTTTTGCAAATTTTAGGTCGCAAAGCCTATGCTCAGGGCTATGCCGTGGTCTTATTTGATTGGCGCGCCCACGGTAAAACGGCTCAACTCTCACCCGTGTTAACCTCTGATGGTTTGTATGAAGGCGAAGACTTTGTTCACATCGCTGAGCAAGCCCTACAGAAAGGTTGCCCTGATCCCTTTTGGTTAGCGGGTTATTCCCTGGGGGGTCAACTGGCTTTATGGGGGGTGCAAGCAGCCCAAACCATGGGTATGGAGATTACCGATGCCATTGCCGGGGCAGCAGTGATTTGTCCCAATCTAGATGCTAACCGTTCCTTGAGGTATTTGGTACAGCACCCCTTAGGACGATACCTTGAGCAAGCAATTGCCCGCAATCTCAAAGCCTTAGCCTGGGATATTTATCAGGCGCATCCAGGTGCGTTAGATCGAGCCGCCATTGAGCGGGTCAATAGTATCCAAGGCTTTGATCACGAACTGGTGATTGCCTCCCTGGGATTTGCGTCCGTCCACGCTTACTATGAGGCCAGTTGTCCCCTAGCTTTCCTTCCCCGGATCCAACGACCCACCTTGATTCTCTATGCCCAAGATGATCCATTGTTTGACCCTACTATTACCCTTGATTTACAAGACCTTTGTACCCACAACCCCAACTTGACCCTGTGGTTAACGACCCACGGGGGGCATGTCGGCTATATTGCTGGAGCAAAAAATTGCCAGAACTATTGTGATCTCGATCCTTGGTGGGCTTGGAATCGGATTTTAGCTTGGTGGGATGATTTAGGACCCAATTTAGTAGAAATTTAAGGTGAATGGCGGATAGACAGGGGTTGGCGGATCCATACCATTGAGCTTATCCAGGGTAAAAAGAGCGTTACTGGCAATATTCCACCAAAAAAATTAAATTCTTTGCAATTTTTTGATTATGCTGGTGAGAATTCTTAGATCTTGAAATTATTTTAAAATCTCACTGTAGATTTAGTTTCAAGATCGGAAAGGTTAGAATAACCTTGTTTATAATCTTTACAAACATATTTTAAGAATTACGAGATATTTCTTAGTAAACTATTGTTACTTTAAGCCCTTGTGCCCTGTTGATATTGTCCCTACTGAGCAGCCTGCATGAAAACCCGGATACTTGTAATTGATGATGATCCTGCGATCGCAGAGTTAGTTGCCATCAACCTGGAAATGGCAGGTTACGATGTCGCTCAAGCCACCGACGGTATCAAAGGCCAAGCATTGGCCGTCCAGCTTTTACCCGATTTGATCATCCTCGACCTCATGCTTCCCAAGGTAGATGGCTTTACAATTTGCCAGCGTTTACGCCGCGATCAGCGCACCGCCGACATCCCCATTTTGATGTTAACGGCTCTCAGTCAAACCCAAGATAAAGTGGAAGGCTTTAATGCCGGAGCCGATGACTATCTGACCAAACCCTTTGAACTCGAAGAAATGCTGGCGCGGGTAAGAGCGCTGCTGCGGCGCACCGATCGCATTCCTCAAGCTGCCCGTCATAGTGAAATCTTAAGTTACGGTCCTTTGACCCTAGTGCCGGAAAGGTTTGAGGTCCTGTGGGTGGATAAGGTAATTAAATTAACCCGCTTAGAATTTGAGCTACTCCATTGCCTGCTGCAACGCCATGGCCAAACCGTTTCACCCAGCGAAATTCTGCAAGAAGTCTGGGGATACGATCCCAATGACGATATTGAAACCATTCGCGTGCACGTCCGCCACCTCCGAACCAAGCTAGAGCCTGATCCGCGTCATCCTCAATACATCAAAACAGTCTATGGGGCAGGATATTGCTTGGAATTGCCCCATACCCCTGAGTATTCAGAGATAGAGGCTAACAATGAAGAGAATCAAAACCAAGCTTCTTTAAGGTAACCCTCTTCAATCCATCCAAACTGCGATGGTCTCTGATCGGTCTATATCCTATGGATAGCAAGCAACAGCAATATTCTGTTTTCAGAGCGATCGCTAATTTTTTGCCAACTTCTTGATTATGACTTAAGCTGAGTTGAATGATGGGTGTCGTTCCTCCATCTATGCTACGTTTACAGTCTCTGAGAAATGTGGATAGAGGATATTTTTAGGGCTGAAAATAAGCCTAAAAAACCCAAGGGGTTTGGCTTTTTGTAACCAAACCCCTAATCCTATTAAAAACCGAGAATGTATGTTTGCTCAGAGTTAAAAAATAGAAAGATAGAGTGAACAAATTAAACCAAATAAGGTGGACAAAACAGCAACACAGAATTCTTAGCGACTGTACTCACACATCTTTACCAGATTAAAGTTCCGACACTTTCAATTCCAAAAGAAATCGACGGTCACAGGTTGTAAGTTTTCGGGAAGAAGGTTGCTCTTCAGGACAGCGGTGGGAGGTACTGGCATATCCTGGGATAACGGGTTAACTTTGACTTTTTGTACCTGGGATTAATGTAGCATTAACCTCCAGGGTCTGCTTACCACTTTTACCAAAGTTCATCCTTATTCGTTCGAGTTAACAGAGCGTAAACTATCCATAAGATTTTCCGAGGGACTGAGAAGATTACTACCCATTTTTAGCTTGAAGATGTGCCTGAATCGCTGATTGCAGGCGAGATTTGTCAATTTTGCCTTGGAGGCTACGGGGCAACTGGGGCAGCACAATCCATTCCTGGGGTTGCTTAAAGGAACTGAGGTGCTCCTTGAGGACAGCTTGTAAACCGCGCAGAGAAAAGCTGGCAGGCTCAGGAACCACCACCGCGGCCAGAGACTCTCCCCATTCGGTATGGGGAAGCCCTAAAACATAGGCATCCCCGACCATGCCTGTATTTAACAAGGCATTTTCTATCTCTTCTGGATAGATGTTCTCACCGCCGGAAATAATTTTGCGGCTCAAACGCCCGACAATCGCTAGATCCCCTCCGTCATTCATACCCCCCAGGTCATCAGTCCAAAATAGGCCGTTCTCAGTAAATCTTTGGGGGTAGTACCCTTTGAACAAGGCGGCACTTTGAATGCCTACTTGACCGATGTCACCGGGTGGCAGGGGTTGATGATCCTCATCGGCAATGATGATCTGAACGTGGGGTAACACCTGCATAAAATCGGTCTGGCCTTGGAGGAAAGCCTCTGGATCTAGGGTCGTCACTTGGGAAGCCGTTTCTGTCATCCCGTAGGTGAGAGCCAGTTGTAGGTGATGCCGACGTGCCGCTTTCAATAAGGTGGGCCAAGCCGGAGCCCCCCCCACCAGCAATGTGCGAAAGCGAGCCAGCCAGAGCAAACGCTGATCGCCTTGCTGTAATAATCGTTGGAGTTGTGTTGGCACCAGGGAAAAGAAATAGGCTTGCGGCAAGAGCGAGGTAGGGTCAACAAAAGCGGCTACCTTTGGGTCAAGAGAAGTATCCCTAGCAAAGGCCTGTTTAGGTAGGAGTAGGAGTTGACCTCCCGTGAGAAGCGATCGCATAAATTGCATCAAGCCACTGACATGGTATAACGGTAGCCAACAGCAGGAATGAATCATCCCTTTGCCCTCCCCAAAAAATGACGCTGACAGCCCTTCACCGAGGCCGATAGGGTAGCCCAAGTATGTATCGCAAATCGAATCTGCCCAGACGAGCCCCCCGTCGGCACCATAATCCATCCCTTCTCTGATGCTAAGGGTTGGCAAGGGTCAGGATCATTCACTCTTGGGGAAAGCGAACTAGTCCCATCCCAAATCAGATGAGGTTGAGCCAAGGCTAAAACCTGCTTCCATTCAGAGGTTCGCCAACTGGGATTCCCCAAAACACAGGGCACTCCGCCAAACAAGCCGCCATTAACCCCGCCAAAAACTCCAAGGGATCGGACTGCACCAGCAAGATTCTCGGATAAATGCCCTTGGCTGTAAACGCTTGCAATGCCTGTTGGCGTTGGTGAATTCGAGCTAACCAGGCAGGGTAATCCAACCCCACAATCCATTCATCCTGAAGACGCTGCTCCAAAATCTGACTCGGTGAGGCTAGCGGTTGCATACTCATGACAGACCATGAATTCACTGGCAGAGACTAGACCAGTCAAATTGGCTGATCAAACAGGTTGCCGTTCTTTAACAGTTACGGATAGTTTTAAGCCCAATTCGCTTAATAATGTTGCGATCGCTGGCAGTCCTGGCGTTTCTCCCTGAACAAGAGACTGATAGCAGTTCTTCCAATCAGAAGCAAGCTCTTCTGAAGTGCCAATCAGATCTCTGCGGGCTTCTGCTAGATTTTTCAATGCCAGCAAAATATGCTTAAGGTCGCCATCCTCCAAGACAGCATCTAGATAAGCAGCCGCCTCTGCTGGATCTTTTAAGGATTCGATCAGATAGGAGTGGTAGCTTTTATGGGTTGGCATCTCGTCTCTTCTGAAAATCTGTCCAGTATTGCTTTGCTCTAAGAATATCTTGATCTTGGGTACTTTTATCCCACATTCCGCTCTTTCGAGAGCCAAAAAAATAATTAAGGCTCAAATCCTTGTATAACCATCACTTTGGCTTTTGAAGCTTCTATGACTCAATTCTCA
>JAAUOM010000076.1 GCA_012034865.1 Acaryochloris sp. CRU_2_0
GTGTGTTAGATGTGTCGCAAACATGCAAACCCACCCCTACCCCTCCCAGGAGGGGATTAAGAGCGCCCTTGCATCCTCTTGATGTTCTGAAATTCGCTAGGAAGGGCAGCTTTTAGAAATCAAAATTTAGCTGCTTTTAGTCAATAAGCGGCTCAGCAGCATGGGTCCCCTCGTCACTGGATTTGGCCAGATATACCCCTAGCAAAACCACAAAAAAGGCAGCCCACTTAAACAAGGTTAACCGTTCTGCGAACAACACCCAAGCGTTTAAAGCTGCCAAGACAGGGTCTAAGAGTAATAGGACACCGACCAGCCCTGAAGACAAGCGTTTGAGGCTAAAGGTTTGCAAGCCTTGTCCTAGGACTTGACAAACCACCGCCAGACCAATGACCGCTGCCCAACCAGAAACCGACAGCGGAAATAAGCGCTCTTCGGTTAACAGGGCAACGGGTAAGGTCCAGAGGGCACCCCAGAAACAACACCACAGCAAAATGATGGTTACCGAGAACTTGACTCTCAGCTTCTCTAGCAAGATCAAATTAGCGGCAGAAAACACAGCGGACAACAGCGAAGCAAGATCACCCGTCAGGTGAGCCGTTGAAAGTTTTAAATCTCCAAACCCTAAAGCACATGCCCCAATCATCGCCACGACCAACCCCATTAAGAACCGCCGATCAAAACGCTGGTTGAGGAAGAGCCACCCGCCTAAAGTGGTAAATAAGGGGGTCAGATTATGGAGCAAGGTGGAGTTGGCAACGCCCGTTTTGGTTAGGGACCAAGCCCAAAGGGCGATACAGCCCCAAAACATCAAGGCAGCGGCCACCAATTGCACTTGGTCACGACGGGTGTACTCAACAGGGATTGCAGCGGGGGAGTCGAGGGTTTGCGATCGCTCCCACTCATGCCAGAGCCACAGGACCACGTAGGCTACCCAGAAGCGGTTAAAGATCGTAGCAAACGGTCCCAACTCCCGCTCACTGAGTTTAATAAAGATCGCTGCCAAGGACAAAGCCACAATCGCAGCAAACATGGCCAGTAGGGGCAATATCTCAGTCGAAACGCCCAACGGCTGCTTCGCCTGCGACAGTTTTGGGGTCATAGAGTCATTCCTCTTCTACACTTGCCCACACCCATGAATTTCCCGATGCTGTTTGGAGATTGATAGGATGACAAGCAGACAAATATTGCTTTTTGCTCCGTCTAAGCTCAAAATTCATTTTAATGCGATAACGACGTATTAGCTTGTCCAAACTTCCTATGCAAATCCTTCAGTTATTTTTTTTGAGTAGGTATTCTTTCAGGGTCAACTCCCGATGATCATCTCTGTGGATACCCAAATTCCTTTTCCACGGCTGCTGGTGTTTCAAACCTACCGCGATAAACTCCAAGAGCTGTTGCCTTATATGGAAAACGTGCATCGTATTGAACCCAAGTCTTATCGTCAAGAAAATGGGCGAGTCTTTTGTACCAATGAGTGGCATGGCGGTGGTGAAATTCCCAGTCTGGCTAGAGCCTTTATGAATGAACAGATGTTGTCATGGACCGAGCACAATATCTGGAATGAAGCAGACTTTTCCCTAGAGTGGCGAATCACCACCCATGCTTTTACAGAAGCCGTTTTGTGTTCTGGTAAAAATTACTTTCTAGAACAAGGAGCGATGACCCTAGTCAAAAATCGGGGAGAGTTGGTGATTCAATCCCATAAAATTGCAGGCATCCCTGAATTTTTAAAAGGTCAAGTGGCTGGATTTGTAGAAGAGGTGTTAAGCCAAAAAATTGGCCCCAATCTCATCCAAATGGGGGAAGGGGTACGTCAGTATTTAGAAAAAACGGCTGCTTGTTAGGGTTACTAGATGACGCGATCGCTACACAAGCGCAGCAAGACCTGACAATCGGTACCGCCATAACTTTTACATAAGCGCAGGGATTCTGACTCAGCCGTCTTAATTTGCTCATCCCAGGCCCAACCATAAGCCCCCGATGTCGCCCGTGCCAGGGAACCACAGGCATTCTGAAACCAAAATAGAGCCTGACAATCTGACGCTCGCAGGTTACATTCCTGCAAGGCTCGTGCTTCTGCATCAGCGCGGTTGGGATAGCGGTATCCATACCCATAGGCACCTGTGGGGACAGAATAGGCGATCGCCGCAAACTCGGGCAAAGCGTTAGGGGTAGGTGACGGGCTTGGATCAGGACTAGACACAATGGGGATAGTAGGACTAGGGGTAACGGCAATATCGGGACTGGGACTCACATTAGGTGACACACTAGGTATTGTCTCCGTCGGTACAGGGGTCGGATCAACCTGACGCAGAGCAAATAACCCTTCGATTAGGGGCCACATTTGTTGGACAGCCACAAAGCTGACCACAGCCGACACGACGGCGATCCCACTCAGAATCCCTACTTTTTTAGGGGTAAATGTGGTCGGAGAATCTGGGGCAATATTCGTTGGCAGCAGCCTCTCCCCTGGCTGATCAGAAAAAGTGGGATGGATGGAGCCTCCCCCAGGCACAGGAGGCGCCTCAGGGTAAGTGAATGGTGTTTGAGTACCACTGTGAATAGTAGGGGAGTGCAGGGCTTGTAAGAATTCTGTGGCGGTTGCATAGCGATCGCGCGCCACCAAACCAATGGAGCGATCGAGAACCGTCGCCAACCCCGGCGACACTTGCAAAACATCTGGGTGCCATCGCAGTTGACTCGTTTGGGGATCAATATCCAATTCATGAGGGAACTTACCCGTCAGTAAGTAAATTGCAGTTAAACCCAAGCTATAGAGATCGCTGGCATAGGTAGGGAAACCCCGTGATTGCTCCGTTGACATGAATCCTGGCGTGCCAATCACCACCGAACTCATCGGTTTGCCTTGGGCATTCACCACCGTCCCCAGGGTTTCTTTAACCGCCCCAAAATCAATTAAAACGGGTTTACCATCTTGATCTCGAACCATAATATTCTCTGGCTTAATATCTCGATGAATAATCCCGCGCTGATGAATCAGATCAATAATCGGCAAGAGGCTGAGCAAAATGTTGAGAACTGCGGTTTCACTCAGGGGGCCTTGGGCTTGCACAATTTCTGCTAAGGTGCGACCGGTAATCAGCTCTTGCACCAAATAGTATTGATGGGCTTCTGTAAAGTAAGCATACAGCCGCGGAATCTGATCCGAGAGTTCTCCCAAGGTTTCTAGGATTGCTGCTTCGCGCTGGAACCGTTCTTGTACTAAGGTTTGGATGGATGGATCAACACTGACGGGTTTGAGTTGTTTCAAGACACAACGCCGTCGGGAAGGCATATGGGTATCTTCCACTAGAAAAGTAGTACTAAATCCACCCCCTCCTAGCCTATCAACCACTTGATAACGGTTATTTAATAGTTTGCTCAAAATCAAACCCCTAGCTCTGTGACAACTGTTAGTGATGGTCACAGTGTCAATGCTATCTGATCAGGCTGCGACAATCGCTCAAGAAAATCATTGGTTTACTCCCTCAAGCACAGGAGAGTTGAGGAATGGTTGCAAAAAACGTAACTCAACCCCTATTTTCCTAGAGCGACCTTAAAGTGTAAATAATGTTAGTGGAACGACCTCTAAACTCTAACGCCTAGCCGTCTGTCAAGACTGTTTTGATGGGTTAAAAACCCTCAAAACATCCTCAAGATAGGTTTTATAGATTTGGGTTACCCTTCAAATCTATCCTGACGAACTACTAGGCTCCTGTCAGGATCCTGCTGCTTGTGACAATCTGGCAATATCCCCAGCCTTGCTGGGAGTTCCTG
Source organism: Acaryochloris sp. CRU_2_0 (assembly GCA_012034865.1). Lineage (GTDB taxonomy): Bacteria > Cyanobacteriota > Cyanobacteriia > Thermosynechococcales > Thermosynechococcaceae > Acaryochloris. The sequence goes on from JAAUOM010000076.1 coordinate 3,778, forward strand.
AAGTTAGGCTTTAATATAGTCTTTAGTGTTTAATGCCTCTTCAATTTACGTTTCTACCCAGTAAACTGGCACTGAGGGTTTAATCACATCCATGCGATTCATTATCTGAAGCAGGAGTGCATGTGCCGTACTTAGTGGCTCCCCCCAATGCACCTAATCCCAAATCCTATCCTCTGGTTTCAGGATCAAACTTAATTGGCCGAGGGTTGGATAACCATATCGTGCTGATGCATCCAAGTTTGTCCCGTCATCACGCCCAATTGACGATTCAAGACAATGGTCAGGTTCTACTCAAAGATCTCGATAGCTTGAATCATACCTATGTCAACGATCAACAGATCCAGCAATGCCAACTCAAAGAGGGTGATCTGGTGCGGTTTGGCACTATCGACATGAAAATCACCTGGAATTTAACGGCCACAGTTCCCAATATCTTGAGTCGCTTTGCCCCTGAAAATAGTCGAATCGAACTTCAGGATCTTTTGGAACCTGATATCCCGGGTAAATCAGGCATTGGTTTAAAACTGAAGCAACAAGATGATCAAACCCGGTCTGTTGATAAGCTCAAAATTCTCTTGGAAGTCAGTCAGCAGCTCTCTTCTCCCAAAGAATTGGGAGAGCTGCTGGATAAAATCCTAGATCTGCTGTTCGAAATTATGACGGTTGATCGGGGTCTAATTTTGTTGGTCAATCCGCAAACCCAGGAACTAGAGCAAAAAGCCATTAAGTTCCGTAGTGGGATTCCCACGGGCTTGCGGTTTTACAGTACAACCATTACCAACTTTGTCTATGCCTCTGGAGAAGGCATTCTCACAGATGATGCTATCCGCGATCAGCGTTTTCATGACTCCCGGTCAATTGTCCAACAAGCGATTCATGCGGCGATGTGCGTGCCCCTCAAACCCAGGGATGAAGTGATTGGGGTGTTGTATACGGACAACTTATCCATTCGGGCGATCTATTCTCACGAAGACTTGGAGTTTTTGGCGGGCTTGGCAAATCAGGCTGCGATCGCCATTGATAATGCCCGGTTGTACAACAAAATTCAAGCTGAAGCCATTCTGCGCACCAAACTCGAACGCTTCTTTCCGCAAAATGTGTGGAAGAAACTCAGCGAGGAAAGCCAATTAGAGGTCATTGACACCAAAGTCACCGTTGTGTTTGCCGATATTAGCCGCTTTACCGAGTTATCTTCTCACCTAGAACCTCGGCAAGTGATCGCCATGCTCAATGAATATTTTAGTGTCATGGTGGAGGGGATCGTCTTCCAATTTGAAGGCACACTAGAACAATATATTGGCGATGCCTTATTAGCTGTTTGGGGAGCCCCCTACCAGCACCCCAACGATGCTGAACGAGCCGTTAAAGCCGCCATTGAAATGCAGAAAGCTGTCACCCAGTTAAATCAACGCTGGGCACAACGCTGGAACTTTAACATTCAAATTCATATTGGGGTTAACACAGGTGTAGTCGCTGCCGGGAATATTGGCTCAGAACAACTCTTCCAATATGGCACCATTGGCACAACGACCAACATTAGCAGCCGCATTTGTGATGTTGCCCATGCGGGTGAGATTTTAATTTCCCAAAGTACCTTGAATGAGCTTAAGCAGTGTGATGTCCCTCTACAACAGCTTCCACCCACCCATGTCAAGGGCATCCCTGAACCACTCCAACTCTATCGCCTGTGGTGGAATCAGCAACATCCCCCACCTCAAGGACAAGAGCTGATGGCCAGTAACTCTTAATCTTACTCCCATGCTGAGCTGACCTCTGCTTCTGATAGGCTTAAAGCTTCAGTGATTTGCTCTTGAGTGAGACCGAGCGATCGCAATCGAGCAACAGCATCTAATCGAGCTTGCCGTTCCTGTTCTGCGCGTTGCCGTTCCTGTTCTGCGCGTTGCCGTTCCTGTTCTGCGCGTTGCCGTTCCTGTTCTGCTTGTTCTGCACTCCACAGCAACAGGTTTCCCGAGATATCCCACCAGCGCAGCCAGTTGGTTGTTGTCCCCAATCGCCCTCCTGACCAGATTCCTAAGTATAGCGATAGCTCAGGTATCCACCAGCGTCCATTGATATCCGCTATTTGCAAGACATATTGCCCATCTTGCAAATAGCGGACTTCTAAACTAGGCGCATAGGGATCATACGTAACGTAGGTAGGTACCTGCAAAATTTGCTCATAGAAAAACAGCTTGCCGTAGGGTGGGGTAGAACGGACGGATAGTTCGCCACCATCTTCGTCGGAGAGAAATTCCATCACTACTGCAACTGCGCTGCCTTGAAGGTAGGGTGTGTAACTGCGGCGAATCTTGCCTGGGGCGATTCCATGAACTTGGGGCACGTAGAACCAATCGGGTGCTTTGACGACTATTTTTTGGTTGACTGTTGCTACCAACGCAAAATTAGAGCCAATCAGTATGTCAGGTTGAATGAATTTGGCGGCTCCCAAGGCATCGGTGAGAGCTGCCGCCAAAGGCGGTTGTTGAATGTTTTCCACAGGGTCGTCGGGCAGAACAAAATTGGTAGGGAGGGCTTCCCAGGTGATTTGGGGTTGAGTGGTAGAGGGCATGTGTAAAACCATGAAAAATCCCCGCAGCGATCGCTCCTCAAGCATAGCGAATAATCCTATACCTGTCTGATCGCGGGGGGAGTCACTGTCAGGGTTTTGCGGTGCAAACCTATGGCCTATTGGTTCAAAAACGGGTCATTGCTGCGGAGGGTACTGAGCAGATAAGCGCACGCTACCGAACGGCCTGTGGTGGGATGTGATCCTTGAGTGCATCCCATACTTACTGCGGTACCCGTGGCGGTGTTAAGGGAATTGAAGGTCCTGGATCGATAGAGGGCAAGGGTGTTGGTGCTTTGGGCGATCCTGGAGGAGGTTTGATCTGGGCTTGCCATTCTGGTAAGGGTCGATTAATGGCACTGAGAAAGGCGGTCGGCACGAGGACAACGGCTAGGGCAGCCTGGGGCTGCGCGGGCGGATCCACTTGGGCATAGACAAAGCTTTCGGTGGGATCTTGCCCCCCTAGAACCAGACGATGGCGCTGCTGATTTTGCAGGGTGACTTCAACAGTCCCAGGCGATTGATCAAAGCCAAACTCTGACTGGCGCTGAGGTTCGACCCTGAGGGTGCGTGGACTTTTGCTCGTGGCTAAAAGGTTGAGTAAAAAGGCGATCGCAGCTTCATCTGCGGGCTTAGCTTGGGGTTTTTTCATCTGCCAAGTGTGGGGAAAACGCTGTTGCGATCGCACAAAAGATAACATTTGCTTGGGAGTCTGCACTTGCAAGGCCACTACTTGATCTTCACTAAAATTGAAAACCTTTTGAGCCTGTTCTTGCTGCTTAGCGGCGTCTTGTGGGTGTTGGGTTCTGATCCACACCAGCACACCTGCACAGCCTAAAGCCGCAATCAATAGCAAAACAATCGTATTGGTCTTGAGTTTCATGACCCCTATCCTTGGGTATTGTCGGGCTGCACCCACCGTTGAGGGCGACTACCGTCTTTGCCACCACAGCGCCGCAGCAGTGGCAAAGGCTCCTAGGGGCAATAATACAATTCCCACCAAACTTAAGAACATATTGGTTTGTTCAGACAGCTCTAGGGTTCTTTGAATCGTCTGTTTAGGCCGAATCGATAGGGTGGGATCGTCTTGATCATTACTGAGCCAAGACACGGCATTGACGAAAATATCACCGTTCACGGTTTGTTGAAAGTAGGGATCATCCTTAGCAAAGTCGGAATCGCCGATGATGACGATTCGAGCGGTTTTGGTAGTTTTGGGAGTTTCTGGAGAGGGGATAGGTTCTTTAGGGGAGACAGAGGGTGGAGAAGATGAGGGAGATGAAGAGGATGAGGAGGATGGAGAGGCAGGGTTTAGGGAGCGGGTGATGGCGATGCCGATGGTTAGGGGACCTTTGCGATCGCGACCGGGATTGAATTGGATTTGCTGGCCGGTGAGATCGGTTTCTGCCCAGGTGTCTTCACCGGTTTGTAATAAATTGATCACTTGTTGATCGGGTTGCTCTTCAATATCTATGGCCTGGGCAAAGGGGAAAAATGATATTTTTTCGCTGAAACTTCGGGTAATGGGATGGTCTGCGTAATGGATGGCGGCTGGCCATGCTAAGCGGACATGCTTGGGATCGACAATCAGCCGACCATCTAAGGTCACCCCTAAAGATTTGAGAATAGGTTTTAAGCCCACATCCAGTTCTGGATCTAATAGGAGGAACAGGTTGCCCCCTTTCTGGAGAAAAGTATTGAGCACAGATACCTCCGTCTCTAAGAGGGGGAGTTTAGGGCCAGCAATAACAACGACATCGGCATTCTCAGGGATCTGTTGCTGCAAGGATAAATTGAGGGGTTCTACGGCAATACCTTCCATCTTGAGCTGATTGATGGCCCCTGCCAAGCTCTCTGTTAATCCTGAGAGCGGCACCTCATTGTGGCCCTGGAGGAAATAAGCCGTCGCCTGACGATGGTGGGTTAGGGTTGCGATCGCAGGGGTCAAGTTCATCTCGGATAATCCCGTAGATAACAGCTTCGTCCGGTTGTCATACACCAAGGAAGTATCCCCCAGATTGCGAATCCCATATTTACGAGCAAGGCCGGGTTCAGCTTGAGGATCCACAAACCGAAACTTAAACCACTGTGGCTGCTGTCTTTGGTACTCCTTCAATAAGAGTTGATATTGCAAGACCACTTGGCTTTGGCCTTCAGAATCGGCTTGATCATTGCCAATAAACACCAAAACGTCCAGCGGTTTGTTGAGAGCAGACAACACGTTTAAGGTTTGTGGTGCCAGAGAATAGATTTTTTGTTCTGTCAAATCTGCCCGTAGGGGATAACGAACCACCATAAAATTGATCAAGCCCAAAATCACAACCACAGACAACGTGGCAATGATCGCATTGGTGCTGGTTTGCGTCGATCTCCGTCGCCACCAATGGCCAGATGTCCCTCCTGTTATCAATTGCCAGCGCCAAAAGACTGATAAGCCCAACAGCACCCCCCCACTGAGGATGATCCCTAAAGGCAGAGATCGCCATTGACCTGAAACAACGCCAGCAGAGATGCCAGCTACAATCAGAGCCACACCGAACCAGCCGAGTAGACTGAGCAATTTGGGGATAAGCCGTGTCATATCTACGCCACCATTAAAACTGCAAACCCTTGGGGTTGGCTACGATGCCTGCTGGCCATTAGTGTCGCTGAAACCGGAATAAATCAATGGATTGGGCTGTCAGAAATAAACCCAAGACAATATAACTGACAAACAAAATGACACTACTGGCATCTAAAACGCCCTGGGTGAGAGTGACGTAGTGTTTCACCAACGACAACTGCTCAAAAATGGCAGCCCAAGGTTCTCCCCACCGTTCTCCCAGTAAGAATAGCAAAGACAGAACCAAAATCAAGGCATAGGTGAGAATGATCGCCAAGATGGAGTTATCCGCCAAAGAAGAAACAAACAAGCCCAAGGACAAAATAGCAGCAGCCAATAGAAAGATCCCTAGATGGCCAACCCAAAAAATACCTACTGTAATCGGCGGCTGCGCACGGCTAAGGAACAAAACCTCAAAAACAGCTACGGGCACCATTAAGGTAAAAAACAACGTCCAAACCGCTAGGAGTTTGCCTAAGGCCACCGCCCAGTTGGTAATCGGGGAGGTGGCCAGCAGTTCCAAAGTGCGATGACGGCGCTCCTCTGCATATAACCCCATGGATAAGCTAGGCATGATCAACATCACCAACCACCACATCCCTGCGAGAAAGGATTTCAGACTCTCTTGGGGAACATCAATCATTTGACCAGAAGCCTTTTGAGCCGTCCAAAGCTGAATTTCACTCACAAATAAACTGCAAGCTAATAACCAAAACACACCAGCAATGATGTAAGCCAAGGAAGATTTGAAGTAACCCTGTAGCTCTTTACGAAAAATTGCGACAATATTGTTCAAGATCAAAATCATGGATCCACCTCATCATCCCCTCGATCTGCTGGCGTTGAGTTCACCCACTCTGGGTCTTGCGGCTCGGCGGTTGGAGTGGAGGAGGTGACTAGGTCGGAGCTTTGGGTTGGATCTACCTCGACTTCACTCTGAGGAGGGAGTTCTTGGGTGGTCAATTCTAAGTAGATTTCTTCTAAGCTGGTTCCCAGTCGTCGCATTTCATGCAGTTCGATACCTGCATATACCAAGTCATGAGCTAATTGCTGGCCGAGGGCAGCGTCGGGGTGACAGGTAACCCGTACTTTTTGGCGAGGCTGAGTCTGTTCCTGTGGGGATAACCATTTCCAGGTAAGGACGCCAGATATGTTTTTCAATTCTTTTTCAATAACCTCTCTGGAGCCTTGGAGATCTAATTCATAATTCAGTTGATCCGGTTGTTGGGCTTTGAGATCGGCCAAGGGGCTAGTAGCAACAACTTTGCCATAGTTGATGATGGCAACCCGGTGACAGGTCATATTCACTTCTGGCAAAATGTGGGTCGATAAGATCACGGTTTTGTCTTCAGCCAAGGTTTTGATCAAATTACGAACATCAATAATCTGGCGAGGGTCAAGGCCAGTCGTCGGCTCATCGAGAATGATAGTCGGTGGGTTGTGGACGATGGCTTGGGCAATCCCCACCCGTTGCCGAAATCCTTTAGATAATTTATGAATTAAAGTTTTTTGCTTCTCTATCAGATTGCACTGGGCGATCGCCCATTGTACCTGTTGAGGTCGATCCCCAGCGGATAACCCTTTGAGCCGACCCACGAAGTGCAGGAAGCCTTCAACAGTCATATTAGGATAAAGAGGGGGAACCTCTGGTAGGTAGCCAATTCGCTGGCGGACAGCCATGGGTTGTTCATGGACTTCATACCCTGCAATCCGAGCCGTGCCCTTGGTTGCGGGCAAATAGCCTGCCAAAATTCGCATGGTGGTTGTTTTGCCAGCACCATTGGGGCCTAAAAGCCCCAGGATCTCACCGGGCTTCGCCTCGAAGGTGACATCTTGCAGGGCTGTTGTTGAGCCGTAAACTTTACTTAGGTGCTCAACCTCAATCATGGAACTTTGCACTCAGTTACTTTTGTCAGCTTGCTCATACAACCTAGCTTATCCCTGGTGTGTATTCAGTGACACTCTTCAGTCGTGACCCAGACCAAAAAGATTCGTTCCTTAACCCATGCAAACTTTACACCAACCCCTTTGGCAATTGTCCCAGAGCCATTTGAATTTACTGGAAGCTTGTCCCCGTAAGTTTCAGCATCGATATCTCGATCGCTTAGAGTCTGGCACGGGTTTAGAAAACAATCCTTATCAACAGCTCGGCGCGCAATTTCACCAACTGATGCAACAACGGGCTTTAGGGCTAGATATTGCACCTTTGGTGGCCACTGATAAACGGCTGCAAGAGTGGTTCCAGGCTTTTGTGCAACTGCCGCCGCCAATGATTGCTGGTGTCCATCAGAGTGAACATCAGCGCTTGTGTTGGCTGCACGGCTATGTGCTGGTGGCTATTTATGATCTATTGATTCAAAATGCTGATCAAGCCCAGATTTTAGATTGGAAAACCTATGCCCTGCCTCGCCGAGTCGATCACCTTCGTAACAATTGGCAGACGCGGCTGTATCTGTACCTGTTGGCTGAAACGAGTGAGTATGATCCTCAGCAACTTTCCATGACCTATTGGTTCGCAGCAGCATCGACCCAGCCAGAGACTACGACCAATTTTGTGACGTTTACCTACAACCAAAACTGGCATGAGCAAACACGGCGAGATTTAACCCAGCTTTTATCCCAATTAAATGAAGGGTTGTCGGGTTACGAAGCGGGTCAGGCAATGCCACAGGTCTCCTTTACTGATGGACAATGTGTATCGCCTCGTCATTGCTGTGAGTTTGCGGAGCGGTGTCAACGAGACTTACAAGCTGAAGAAACCCTAGCCTTGCAGGCAGCGCTACAGGATATCGATGCGATCGCAGAGGTTCCCTTGAACCTAAAGCATTGCTAGGGCTTTCAATTACCAATGTCCAGACCCGCAATTGGCAACCCTGAAATTCCTAGCTCTTGATGTTGAATGCGGGAATCTGAATGTCACAATAAAGTTTGTGATCAAGATGGGGCATAAACACCGTGGGGTTCAAAATTGGCTTACTGGGTTTAGGAACAGTGGGGACAGGGGTTAGCGAAGTTTTTGCCAACCCTTTAGGTCGCCATCCGCTCTTACAGGAGATGAAGATTGTCAAGGTGGGTGTTCGCTCACTGGAGAAAATTCGTAGCCTGAGCCTGCCACCAGCACTCCTGATCACCGATCTAGAAGCCATTGTCCACGATCCTGCCATCGATATTGTTGTAGAAGTGATGGGTGGACTAGAACCCGCGCGATCGCTGATCCTAGCAGCGATCGCCCAAGGCAAACATGTTGTCACTGCCAATAAAGCCGTCATTGCCCGTCATGGCGCAGAAATTTTTGCAGCGGCCACCCAAGCTGGGGTCTACGTCATGATTGAAGCTGCCGTGGCTGGGGGAATTCCTGTAATTCAACCCCTGAAAGAATCCTTAGGAGCCAATCGCATTCATACCTTAATGGGCATCCTCAATGGCACCACCAATTACATTCTCACCCAAATGCAGCAGTCGGGGGCTGCCTTTACTGATGTTTTAGCCGAAGCTCAGCAACTGGGTTACGCTGAGGCCGATCCCACTGCCGATGTGGATGGTCTAGACGCAGGTGATAAAATTGCTATTCTGGCTGCCCTTGCCTTTGGTGGACGGATTGATTTAGAGCAGGTACATCGAGAAGGAATTCGCCAAGTCAGTGTAGCGGATATTAACTATGCCAGAAATTTGGGATTTGTGATTAAGTTATTGGCGATCGCCAAACTCTCTCCAGGCACCTCTACAACTGCCGACACCTCATTCCCCTCCCAATTAGAAGTGCGAGTCCACCCAACTCTAGTCCCTTTAGAACATCCCCTAGCCAGTGTCAATGATGTTTTCAATGCCCTCTTAATCGAAGCTGATCCCTTGGGTCAAGTGATGTTTTTGGGGCCGGGTGCAGGAGCTGGTCCCACAGCCAGCGCTGTGGTTGCTGATTTAATTAATATTGCGGCATTGCTAAAAACGGGGTTAGTCGCCAACGATCCCGAAACCCCCCGCATTCATCCCCTGCTGGCCTGCTCTCACGAGCAGTACTGCACTATCGCGCCGATGGCCAACCTCGTCACTCGCTTCTATGCCCGCTTTTTGACTAAAGATCATCCCGGTGTCATTGGCAAACTGGGAACCGTCTTTGGCGATCATGGGGTCAGCCTAGAATCCGTTGTGCAAACGGGTGTGAAGGCAGGCTTGGCTGAAATTGTAGTCGTAACGCACCATGTTCAAGAGGGGAATTTCCATCACGCTCTATCGGAAATTCGCTCCTTAGCAGCCATCGACTCCATCCCCAGCATGTTGCGGGTATTATAGGTTGCAGTTCCAATATCACCTTGTATCAACTGTGTCTAGAGCTACTCATTTATTGAATCAATTAAAAGCAAAAATTCTGGATCGGACAGCCGTTGTTGGTGTCGTGGGTCTGGGCTACGTGGGATTGCCTTTTGCTGTAGAAAAAGCCAAAGTTGGCTTTCAAGTGATTGGCATTGAGCAAAATCCATGGCGGGCAGAGCGAGTCAACTTGACAGATAACTATATCCATGATGTTGATGACAATGAACTGGCGACGGTCGTTAAAGCTGGTTTGCTGAAGGCAGTGACTGGATTTGAGAATGTATCGAGTATCGACGTGCTGGTCATTTGTGTCCCCACACCCTTATCGAAGAATATGACACCGGATCTATCCTTTGTAGAAAGTGTCACCCGAGAAATTGCTAGAGGATTGCGTTCTGGCCAGTTGATTACCCTGGAATCAACAACCTACCCAGGAACCACAGATGAGGTTATTCGTCCTGCCTTGGAAGCGAGTGGTTTGAGGCAGGGTCAAGATTTCTTCTTGGCACACTCACCCGAACGGGTTGATCCGGGGAACCAGCGCTACACCACTAAGAATACGAATAAAGTGGTTGGAGCCTCTGATCCAGCTTCTTTGGAGATCGCAACCCTGTTTTATCAGCAAACCATTGATCATGTTGTCCCTGTGAGTAGTGCTAAGGCTGCTGAATTGGTTAAGGTCTTTGAAAATACATTTCGGGCGGTGAACATTGCCTTGGTCAATGAGTTGGCAATGTTGTGCGATCGCATGAACTTAAATGTATGGGAAGTACTAGATGCAGCCAATACCAAGCCTTTTGGAATTATGCCTTTTTATCCTGGACCGGGTGTAGGTGGCCATTGTATTCCGATTGATCCTCATTATCTTGAATGGAAAGCCAAGGAATTTAATTTTGAAACTCACTTCATTGCCTTAGCGGGTGAAATCAACCGTCGGATGCCAGAATTTGTTCGGGATAAAGCTTTACGAGCTTTGAACCAATTAGGTGTTGCCCCATCCAAGGCAAAGGTACTGATTATGGGTGTTGCCTATAAAAAAGATTTAGGAGATTGGCGCGAGTCTCCATCAATTCATATTATCCAAAATCTACGACGAGATTTAGTGAGCTTGGATTATCATGATCCCTTCGTACCAGTTATTAAAGTACAAGGGCAGGAGATGCATTCGATTAATTTAGAGACTGTGGCAATTCATCAATATGATTTAGTCATTATTGCAACGGATCACTCGACCATTGACTATACTCAGTTGGTGGAACAATCCAAAGCAGTGTTAGATACTCGTGGGGTTACCCGTCAACTGCCAGATGCACAAGATACCACCTTTCAATCAAAAGTCACACTGCTCTAGTTTGGTTAACAGACACTAAGCCTCTATGAAACAAGTTGTTGTAGTTGGTATAGGAAACTGGGGTCGAAACCTAGCTCAAAATTTTTATGATCTGAAAGCTTTAGCAGGGGTAGCTGATCTGAGTTTGGACTTGCGGGAGAAGGCTGCATCTGCCTATCCCGGCATTCAGTTATATAAAGATTACCGTGATGTTCTAGAAACGGATATTCCGGCGATTGTCCTTGCAACACCAGCCCCAACCCATCATCAATTGGTGAAAGCGGCACTAGAAGCTGGTAAGGATGTGTTCGTTGAGAAACCGATGACCCTGAAGGCTCAAGAAGCAAAAGAACTTGCTGAACTAGCAGAGCAACAGGATCGTATTTTGATGGTGGGACATTTACTACTGTATCAACCCGCGATCGCATGGATGCGAGACTATTTATTAACCGGCAAGGCAGGCCAGGTTCTTCATGTCTTGACTCAACGAGCCAAACTAGGACGAGTCCGCAGCGAGGAAAATGTTTGGTGGTCTTTTGCACCCCACGATGTATCGGTCGTACTCGATTTATTGGGTAATCCCACCCTTAAAAGCATTCAAGCCAGTGGCCATGCCATGATTCAGTCTGGCGTCGAAGACAATGTCCATGTCGATATGACTTTTGCCACGGATCAGACTGCACATATCCATGTTTCTTGGTATCACCCATTATTACAGCGGTGTACAACCATCATTGCCCAAAAGCAAATGTTGTTCTATGACGAAGTAACCCAAAAGGTAACTGTTTACGATAAGACGATTGATGCCAATCTACACATTATTGATCAAGGTTTTTGGATGGCCGATGTAGCCACAACTCAGCCCCTCAAACTAGAGTGTCAGCATTTTTTAGATTGTCTAGAAACACGCCAACAGCCCAGATCTAATGGTTGGAATGGCGTAGCGATCGTTGAAATTCTAGAAAAAGCCCAGGAGGTAATGCGTGGCTGAAGCTGCCCCAAGCGTAAAAGACTATTTCATCCATGAGTCATCCTATGTGGATGAAGGCGCACAGATAGGAACTGGCACCAAAATTTGGCATTTTTGCCATGTGTATAATCAGGTAAAAATTGGACAAAACTGCGTTTTAGGGCAGAATGTCACGGTTGCCAATCATGTGATCATTGGTAAACATTGCAAGATTCAGAATAATGTTTCTCTCTATGAAGGCGTGATCCTAGAGGACTATGTCTTCTGTGGGCCAAGCATGGTATTTACCAATGTGAAGACTCCCCGCTGCGAGTTTCCAAGAAATACCAGTGCCGACTATCAGAGGACACTGGTAAAACGAGGGACTAGTATTGGAGCTAATGCCACAATTGTCTGCGGTGTAACATTACATGAATGTGCCTTCGTAGCAGCAGGTGCTGTGGTAACCAAAGATGTACCTGCCTATGGCATGGTAGCAGGAGTGCCAGCACAGCTTGTGGGTTGGATGAGTGCCTACGGTGATATTTTGGAATTTGGTGAAAATGGCTATGCTGTAGACTCAATCGGTTCCCAATATCAACAAATATCTGACTTTGAAATAAGAAAACTGGAATGACAAACCTGTACCACCAACATACAATTCTTCTAGTAGTGGACAAGTGTGATCAACTCAAAGAATATTGAACAGCAAAAAAATAGTTCTTTAATGATCCATTACTCAGCCCATCGGGATCAGTTACCTGTTTATCCAGGCTATTACAATACCTATGTCAGCATTTGCTTGTACAGAAAGTATTAGTTTTGCTAATTTGATCAGAGCTTACATCTAATACACTATCAGTATTTATCCAGGTAATTCCAGATATTGATTTAAGATAAAACCTCATTGACAGACCAGTATTGTCCCCACAGATGAATATTTTGCTAAAGTGTAGTCAGAAAATTATACAAACATCCTTTCTGCGCAATGTTTTTACATTGATAACAGGGACTGCATTATCACAATTTATTCCAATTTTATTATCTCCAGTTTTAACACGAGTATATTCTCCACAGGCATTTGGTAGCTTAGCATTATATATGTCGGTCTCAACGATTCTAGCGATCTTGGCAACTGGTCGTTACGAACAAGCTATCATTTTACCCGATGATGATAATGATTCACTCAATATTGTTGCACTATGTATTGGTATTGCTACAATATTTAGCTTTAGCATTTTACTCGGTTTATTTGTGTTTTGGCAGCAAATTTTCTTATTAGCTAAGCATTGGAATTTCGACATTTTTTTAAAGCTCCTGCCCATTACTGTATTATTACTAGCCATTTATCAGTCTCTTTATTATTGGTTTAACCGCTCTAAACTGTATAGAGCAATCACTTTAAACAGAGTATTCTTAGCAACCGCAGTTGTTATCTTTCAATTAGCCCTTTACAAATTTCCTGACGCTGGTTTAGTGGTTGGTTATGTATTGGGTCAAATTATTGGAGTTGGATATTCAATTTTCCAAATTTTTACTGATCTTCGAAGCAAAACAATCCCAATAAAAATTAGCTTTATTTCTATCAAGAAGCAAGCGGAACGCTATATTAAATTTCCAAGATTTTTATTGATAGGACATATGATGAATGCAATATCAGGCAATATGCCGATTATCCTATTTCAAGGATTTTACGGTTCTTCATTCTCTGGTTTTTATTCGTTGACATTTCGTGTTATTACTTTGCCAATGTCATTAATTGGAAATGCAATTAGTGATGTTTTCCGTGAGGTCGCATCTAGACAGTACATCGCTGAAGGTCAGTGCCAAAAACTATTTCTGAAAACTTTTAAATCTCTACTATTGATGGCTATAGTACCTTTTGCTATCTTCTTCCTCGTTAGTCCTAATTTATTCACTTTATTCTTCGGTGCAGAGTGGTCTAAAGCAGGCACCTATGCACGTTTATTATCACCCATGTTATTTTGCCAGTTTATTACTATTCCTTTATGCTCAATGTTCATTATTGCCGAAAAACAGGAATTAGATTTGGTATGGCAAGTGGCTAGAATGATCCTTTCTATTGGCTCAATTTGGATAGGGTATGTGTTGTACAGAAGTGATAATACATCGGTCTTGTTATTTTCTCTATCGTTTTGTGTCCTGTATTTAGTGAGTGGTGTAATGAGTTATTCTTTTAGTTGCCCTAATAGTAGAGTCAAAGAGGCACCCTAATTGAATAGAGGGAGTGAGATTGTGATGAATAAGATTAGAGTATCTATCCAATGGCTATCCAATCAATCCATTCCAAAATTACGAATTAAATTGCTCCGTCCGCTTTTGATGAAACGATATACTGATTATTGTTCTGAAGATTTTATTGCCAGTCTGGAGAAAGTAGGTATTTGCTCTGGAGATTCTGTGTTTTTAATGTGTTCTCAAGACAAAATTTATTTAAAAACTGGAAAAATACTTCCGACACAATTATTGCTCAAAGATCTAATTCATTACCTGGGTCAAGATGGAACATTAATGACACTATGCTTTCCTCTTGATCGAGAGAATATTTTAAAGAAAAATAAAATATTTAATGCCAAAAAAACTCCCACTGAATGTGGGATATTTGCGGAAATTCTTAGAAGAAAAAGAGGATCTATTCGAAGTCTTAACCCAATTTTTAGTGTTATTTCTTATGGGAAAAAAGCTCAAGAGTTCTCTAATGATCACCACCAGTCACCCTACCCATTTGGTTCTATGTCACCTTATTATAAACTAATGACAGATGGGGGGAAATATCTTGGTATTGGTGTTGGTTTTGAAGCATTTACCCCATGTCATATGATTGAAGATTACTTCAAAGATAAATTCAAGCATAAAATTTATTACGACTTTCCACAAGAGTTTAGAGTTATTTGTCCTGATGAAATCGAAAAATCAATAATTACTTATACCCGCAATCCTTCGACATTTCCAAGAGGAGGCTATGATCCCTTATACTACTTTAATTTATTGAATATCAAGAGTCATCAAACTCTAACTCAATCAGGCATAAAGTTATTCACATTCACAATTAAAGACTTCTTCGATGCAGCAATCAGTATATATGACACTAGACAGATTACTGTTTGGGATACTGGCTCATTGAAATTTTTGGTTAGCAAGAAAATTAAAAACTTAGTCCGTCCACTTCTGAAACCTCATTTAAGTTGAATAGAGCAGAGTTGCTTATAGCAGTTATCGATCCAATGTAGTACGGCTCTCTCTTTCCTGATTTTACTGTCCAAGATCAAAGATTCACTTCACACCCATTAAAATATTCAGCTTCTCAACAGATTTAGTCTCTTTTGTGCTTTAAATTTGAGTTTTCTGCATTCCTCTCCCTAGCAACCCCTATTGCTCACCCTAATGCTCAACCCTACTAAATCGGTTCTACTCCTGCAACCCCTTAAGTTTCAAGCCCAAATTTGGAAGACAGCTTTGCAATCTCAGCAGATTAAAGTGATTGAAAAACCTGCTGAAATTAAGTTTTCTCAGATCGCCATTCAACGGGATGCGATACAAAAAGCCAATATTAGTTTACTCATGGTGGATCTGGGGGTGCAGGGTCTGAATGCTTTTGAGGTCTGCCAGTGGTATCACCAGTATTACCCAAAGCTGAAGCTGGTTTTGACAGCGGGACTCCGCAAGAAGGTTCTAGTAAGGGAACGTCGCTTGGTCTTAGAACAAGGGGCGGAGGATTTTTTCCCTGGATTTCAGCAGGACAATCTTCTCCCTGCGGCCATTGCCAGAGTCAGACGCGTTCTCGGGATCTTGCAGCATCCCCTCAATGAACAAAGTCTCATTGCTGAATTGATGGCCTTTTATCACTATGGAGCTGTTCCTGCCCATCAGTTACCCACTCCTTCTCAGATGCTCTACATCTCTAACCTTCGGCAGAGCTTGACTGTAGATGATGTTCCTCCCCATCCTACGATTATCTTGCCGAACCAGGCTTACTCAGTACAGCGGATTGTTACTCCAGAGCCATTGTTCTCCCCCGCTCGATCCTTTGAGGCTCCTTTACCTAAAATTCGTTTGAGGAAGCGTTATCTGCAAGGGTCTCTGGTGGCCTTGCTGTGTTTGTTCGCGGGGGTGTGGGGCTGGTTGCAATTGTCCCGTCCACTTCAGCTTAGTCCTAACCAAGGTGGGGCTGAGCTGACTCTGCCAGCGGATTTTGCCGCAGTTCCCAACGTGCCAGAGGGGGTATACAATTACGGGGGCAGTACTGCTTGGGCTTTGGTTCGGCCTAAAATAGACGCTGCGATCGCTGCTGCATACCCTAACTTACAACTGCGCTATATCGAAGCCGCCAATGGCACCCCCGGTTCTGGCCAAGGCATTAAGATGCTCCTAGAAGGCAAAATTGACTTTGCCCAATCTACCCGCCCGCTTAAGGATGCCGAGTACAAAACCGCTCAAAACAGAGGGTTCAAATTAACCCAATATGCTGTCGGTATTGATGGGGTTGCGATCGTAGTTCATCCCTCTTTGAACCTACCAGGGATTACCATTCCCCAACTCCGGCAAATTTATTTGGGCAATGTCCGTAATTGGCAGGAATTAGGTGGTCCAGACCAAGCGATTACTCCTTTGTCTCGTCAACCTGGAAACTCTGGCACCGCAGATTATTTTCAAGAGTATGTTCTCCAAAACCAATCTTTTGGCTCCACAGTCACTCTGGTCTATTCCACTACGGATGCCCTGCGCCAATTCAATCGCGATCGCGGGGCAATTTATTACGCATCAGCCGCAGAAGTTCTCTATCAATGCCTTGCCAAACCCATTCCTTTAGGACTCAACCCCAAGAGATTAATTCCCCCTCAACTGGGTGCAAGGGTTTCATCCTCAGATTGTCCTTCAACTCGGAATCGGCCTAACTTAGCTGCCTTCCGCGATGGTAGTTACCCCATGACCCGTCCCCTCTATGTAATTGTCAAAGAAAATCAAGATCGTGAACAGTTGATCGGAGACGCCTATCGGGACATGATGCTCAGTGAACAGGGGCAACAAGTATTAGAACAAGCTGGCTTTGTTAGGATTAAATGACCATCCCTTAGTAAGAACTGGGTGGAATGCCTTGTCGATAATGGGATGGAAACAGCCGATGGACTGCTTAAATACTCCGCAATGCCAGGAAATGCACTCGTCCTGATTTCTCACCTGCAATGATGGTGTTATTGCGTGCGTTACATCTGTGACAGGCTGTCTCCAGTTGAGCTAAAGTGTTATACCAATTCTTGATGAGTGCGCATTGCAAATATCCTTGCATTATAGGTATTCTAGGTATTTAATTTAGTGCATTCTCTCTAAGAATTTGTATTACAGCCACCGATTAATTTCTCCATCATCCGTGGTTTGGCTCAAATTCAGTGCTTCTTCTACCATTGAAATCTCTAACTCAGGTAGCACGAGGCGTTGTTGCATAAAGAGGAGTTACGGATGGGTTAGTCCCATGTTAGGTTTGAATCGTCAAACACCACCCAACACTCATGAAACAGCAATACCGCATCCGCAACTGGCCTGATTATAACGCCGCCC
>JAAUOM010000077.1 GCA_012034865.1 Acaryochloris sp. CRU_2_0
ACATCACCATGCCAATCCGGCGGTCCTGAAGGTGCTGATGGAGCTGGCCCCGCAGTACTCTATCCCGTGGTGCGACTGCCCTATGAAGAGTTGCGTTTGACGTTGAATGTGGATCCGCAAGGCTGGTTGGCAAAAGCCCTGGGATGGTCAGTATTTGGGCAATTGCGTCGATGGGGGGAACCGCTGCTAGCAGCTCAAGGGGTGCGCTATGCTGAGCGGGTCTATGGACTTTTGCAAACGGGGTCTGTGACGGAGGATTATTTATTGGGACTGATTCCTCAAATTCGAGCCAATGTGGTGGAGCTGTACGCTCACCCGGCGATCGCATCTCCCCACGAACAGAATAACGGTCCGACGGGGGCAGGGGAGCGGGAGTTAGCGGCCCTTTTGAGTCCCAAGGTGAGAGAGTGCCTACTCTCTAGCGGATTTGAGTTAACCCATTATCCTCAACTGATGGCATCAACAGCATTTTGATTAACTTGATTCTGATGGTTTTACTCGTTTCTACCCAAGTCCTCGGTGATATTTGGCTGAGCCGGGGTATGAAGGGGTTTGGCGAAGTAACCTCCTATCATCCAGAGGCTCTCTGGCACTTAATAGGCTATCTGTTTACCAGTCCTTGGATTGGGCTAGGGGTGCTGACTTTAGTGGGATCTATGCTTATTTACCTAGTGTCCTTGACGCGACTGGATATGAGCTTTGTCCTACCGATGCATGCCTTTAGCTATGTGCTCAATGCCCTGATGGCGGCACTGATTCTGAAAGAATCTGTCTCGGCATCACGATGGCTAGCGGCTCTGTTGATCTCTGTGGGCGTACTGATTGTGGGGTGGAGCAAGCGCATAGACGATCGCAAAGCTCTGTTGGTGGCAGGTGCTGATCCTCCTATTAAGTCTTCTTGGCTGTTGCTGTTGCCCTTGAGTTTCTATTTACCCAAGCTGTGGTTGGGGGTCTGGGTATTGGCGATCGCAGATAGTAGTGGTGATATTTTAGTAGCACGGGGGATGAAGCAAATTGGCTCATTCTCAGGGCGATCCCTGAGGTCTATCCGCCGTTGGTTGGGGCATGTGTTTGTAAGTCCGTTTGTATTGATGGGGGTGGTCAGCTATACGATCTCGTTTTTGATGTTTATTTCCCTGCTCAGTTGGGCGGATATTAGCTTGGTGCGTCCAGCTACTGGTTTGGGCTATATCATCAATCTTTTGGGGGCGCATTTTATTCTCAAGGAACAGATTTCTTCAGGACGATTAGCGGGCATTGTTGCTATTGGTGGGGGTGTAGGCATTATTTCCTTAGCGGGTTAAGCCTGAGTGATAAGAGGTTGAGTATATGATGGCGTATCTCCCTTGGCTGATCTTGCCCTTCTGCTGCACTGCCGTTTTGTACTATGGCTATGCCATCTATGCAGCGGTCTATTTTTCCAGCAAGAGCAGTGGATTGATCCAGGATTTCACCCTCCCGTTACGATCTTGAAGCCCCTGTGCGGTATTGAGATCAATACCTATAACAACTTGGCCTCTTTTTGCTGCCAGGACTATCCCCAGTATCAAGTCATTTTCAGTATCCGCACCGCCACTGATCCAAGTGTGCCGATAGTGCGGGAGCTGATGCAAGCCTTTCCTGAGGTCGATATCAGTTTGGTGATTTGCGATCGCACCATTGGCACTAATCTCAAAGTCAGTAATTTGGCGAATGCCATCGAAAAGGCCAAACATGGGATTCTCGTACTGGCGGATTGCGATATTCTAGTCCGACCCCATTATTTGCAACAAATTGTTCAACCGTTATCCCATCCTCAGGTGGGCGTGGTCACCTGTCTGTACAATTCTTGGGCAAAAGGATGGTTAGCCAAATTTGAAGCCTTGGGCATTGCCACCTACAACCATGCCAATGTCTTGGCTGCCCATAGACTCGAAGGGATGCATTTTGCCTTTGGCTCCACCATTGTCATCCGTAGGTTGGTTCTCGACCAAATCGGTGGATTTGCCACCCTAGCGGATTATCTGGCCGATGATTTTCATTTGGGTCACTTACCCACCCAACTGGGCTATCAAGTGGTGTTGTCTGCCCATGTGGTGGAACACCAGTTGACCACCACTAGCCTCTCAGAATTTTTTCATCGCCAAGCCCGCTGGGCCAGATGTATCCGGGTAGAGCGCTTTTGGGGCTATGTGGGTCTGCTCTTTACCTATGGCACGATCAGTGGGTTGCTGTTTTTATGGGCGACTCAGGGATCTTGGTTGGGATGGTCAGTGTTAGCTGTTACCCTGATCACCCGCTGGTTGATGACGGCGATTATTGCCATTCACTATCTCCAAGATCAAGTTGCTAAGACCCTCTGGTGGTTGGTGCCCATCCGCGATTTAGTCAATTTTGGCATTTGGTGTTACGGCTTAGTAGGCACGACCGTGGAATGGCGAGGCTATCAGTATAAACTCAGCAAAGATGGCAAACTGGCTCCTATGGTTTCTGCGAAGTGCAGCCTCTAATTCTTGGTAAAGTTGGCGGGATCTTGGTCGCGGCGATGCTGAACTGGAATAGGAAGGCCTTGACCATCGCCGACTAAAGCTGCTGTTGCTTCTAAGGAGGCCTTCAATCGTTTTGCTGCATAGATGGACATATCTCGGGGGACGCTAATGCGATCGCGCAAATACCGCAGGGCTACATCTGAACCAGGGGGTGGAAGACAAACTTCGTTTGTCATCAAATGGGTTAGGGCACAACGCAGGGCTTGATCACATAATTGATCCTCAGCCGGATTGACTTTAATGATGTTGACATGGTGCTTAATCACCCGGTGTAACGCTTCTGCACAAGCGTTCTGGGGTTCAGGATAAGTGACATCCGGCAAGCCTTGCCAAGGGCCGTTATCCACGCGGTTTTGATTCAGTTGGGTCTGAGCTTCACCGTTCTCGTGGCAGCCCCCCATCTGAGGCGGTAAGTCATGGGCATGGGTGTGGAAGTCACTTTGAGTGCCTCGGTAGGTGGATCGATTTTCCATCGCCGCAAACCAATCGGCAAGGTGAGGATTTTCTTCCCGCAGAGAGTAGCCTTTGTAGTAGTAGAGACTGGCATTCATGCGTTCCACATAGGGGGTGAAAATCACATCCGCTGTGCCAAATTCCGCTAAGAAGTAAGGGCTAGGGGTCTGACTGAGGGTCTCTTCTACCTGAGCCACCACACCGATGAATTTCTCTCTATGGCGTTGTTCTTCGAGTTGCGATCTCATGGGGTAGCACAGCCACATACACCACGCTCTAAATAGAAGTCGTTCTAGCTGGCGTAGGGGTAGAACCGTAGGCATTTGCATCCCCAAACCGAGGGATCCATATCTCTGTTCTAGGGCAATTAAGATATCGTCACTCTCGGTGATCACCCGATCGTCTAGGGCGATCGCAGGCAGCATCCCCGAAGGTACCAGCCGTTTGTACCAGCGTTCTTTTTCCCCATAGCAAAACATGGTGACTTTCTCGATGCGGTAGGGCACTTGCTTCTCCTCCAACCATAGCCACACCTTTTGGCAATAGGGGCACCAGGCATGGTTGTCTCGGTAGAGGGTCACGCGCACATCAGCCTCGGTTTGGCCAAACAGCCGCAACCGAGCTTGGGCATTGGTAGGACCATTGACTAAATCCAAGTGAAAGTTGGTGAGGGTTGCCAACTCTGACCAACTGAGAGGAAGAATACTCATAGGGTTATCGAGAAGAATGCAAAGCGATCGGATGTTGCCCCGTTCTTGACCAGTGTTCCACATTCAGGGCATTCTTGGCTTGTATGGTGTGGTGGACATGACCTTTGAGAACACCTTGCCAAAATATTCTAGCCATACTCCAAACTAATACCAATAATGCAATGCAGAAATGGAACTATTCCATATGTCAATGGCAATTCCCCGTTTTTTGGGTACTCAACCGCAGAAATAGATAGCTCACACATCAATTATTGCGCTAGGATGATAGATCTAGTGTCCAATTTAGCTAGAATGATACCCAAGTCCCTCTTGGGATCAACCCTACGCTCCTAAGATTCAGGTTTCAACCGATATAAGGAGGCGTTATTATTACTTGCTGAGAATATACCTAGGAAAATTTAAGAATGGTCAATCGGGAAACCACACTGCCAGACATCGGCTTTACTCACGAAGATTTCGCCGCTTTACTGGATAAGTATGATTATCACTTTAACCCCGGTGATGTGGTAGCGGGTACAGTCTTTAGCCTGGAACCGAGGGGAGCCCTGATTGACATTGGTGCCAAGACTGCGGCTTATATTCCCATTCAGGAGATGTCGATCAATCGGATTGAGAACCCTGATGAAGTGCTGCAATCCAATGAAACCCGTGAGTTTTTTATCCTGGCAGATGAGAATGAAGATGGCCAGCTCACGTTATCCATCCGCCGTATTGAGTACATGCGGGCTTGGGAAAGGGTGCGGCAGTTACAAACTGAAGATGCTACCGTTCGTTCTGCTGTGTTTGCGACCAATCGGGGCGGGGCTTTAGTCAGAATTGAAGGGCTGCGTGGGTTTATCCCTGGTTCGCACATCAGTACGCGATCGGCCAAAGAAGATTTGATTGGCGAAGAGCTACCCTTGAAGTTTTTAGAAGTGGATGAAGAGCGCAATCGCCTTGTCCTCAGCCATCGCCGAGCTTTGGTTGAGCGGAAGATGAACCGTTTAGAAGTGGGCGAAGTGGTCATTGGTACTGTGCGGGGCATCAAACCCTATGGGGCCTTTATCGATATTGGTGGGGTCAGTGGCCTGTTGCATATTTCTGAAATCTCCCATGATCACATTGATACGCCCCACAGCGTTTTCAATGTCAATGATGACCTTAAAGTCATGATCATTGATTTAGATGCTGAGCGGGGTCGTATTTCTCTTTCCACGAAGCAACTTGAACCTGAACCCGGTGATATGGTCAAGAATCCTCAACTCGTTTACGAAAAAGCTGAGGAAATGGCTGAGCGATATCGTCAACAGATGCTTGCTCAACAAGAAGGTGGATCAGGGGAAGCCCAAGCAGATGCTGCTGTTGAATCTGTAACTGAACCTGTAACTGAATCTGAAACTGAAGCCCCAGAAGAGGTCACTTCTCCTGCCTAGTTTTTAAGTTTTTAATCCCTACCTAGTTTTCCTGGCCTTGTCTACTACGGCAGGGCTAGCTGAATCATGGTTGAACCAGTGGTCAGACCATTTTCTGCTTCTATCCCTCGTTTGGTGATTCCCTTGGGCGATCCTGCGGGTGTGGGATCAGAGGTGATCTTAAAGGCTCTTGCTCATCCTGATATTGCTAATTGGGCAGATATCACCTTGGTGGGGCATCGAGGGGTGATCAATGGAGTATATGAGCATTTCCGGCGACAGGATGCTAGCCATTGTCGATTGACTTTTGTTGATCCAAGATCTTTGGATATTCTGGAGGAACCTGCTACTCCTGAGATTGAGGTTAATTTGGGTCAAGGGACAGCGGTTACGGGTGCAGCGAGTTTTGCCTACTTATCGACGGCGATCGCAGCCACGCTGCAAGGCAAATTTGATGGGATTGTCACAGGCCCGATCGCTAAATCAGCTTGGTGGGCAGCGGGACACTGCTATCCGGGGCAAACTGAGCGGTTGGCTGCAGGTGCAGGGGTTTCTGAATGTGGCATGTTGTTTGTAGCTTCTTCTCCCTATACGGGTTGGCAGTTGCGGATGTTATTGGCAACGACCCATATCCCCTTATCGCAGGTGCCCGAACAATTATCTCCCACATTACTAACGACTAAGCTGAGGCTTTTGAGAACTACGTTACAGAAGGATTTTGGGATTGAGCATCCTAGGATTGCGATCGCAGGTCTGAATCCTCACAGCGGCGAACAGGGACAGTTGGGTCGTGAAGAGGTGGATGGGTTAATCCCTTGGCTGGAGAAGATGCGATCCCAGTTCCCTGATCTAACCTTAGTAGGCCCCATTCCGCCTGATACATTATGGGTGACCCCTGCTCAAGCTTGGTATGGTCACAGAGGGAACGATGCCAAGGCTGGGAATGTTCCTACCTACGATGCTTATCTGGCTCTCTACCATGATCAGGGTCTGATTCCCGTTAAACTGATGGCTTTTGACCGGGCAGTGAATACCACCCTCGGCTTGCCCTTTGTCCGTACCTCACCTGATCACGGAACCGCCTTTGATATTGCTGGTCAGGGGATTGCAGATCCCACCAGTATGATCGCAGCTATTGAACTTGCTGCCCGCTTGGTTCGGCAAAGGCAATTGACTCCACCGACCTCATAAAAACACCCCTCGTTTTTGTTGTTCCCGTTCTATGGCTTCAAATAAGGCCAAAAAATTGCGCTGACCAAACCCTTGGGCTTGCTGGCGGCGTTCAATGATTTCCCAAAAGAATGTCGGTTGCTTAAAAATAGGTTGGGTAAAGGTCTGCAATAAAATGCCGGATTCAGCTCCCCCTTCAATATCTACCAGAATATTCTGTTGTTCAATCGCTAGCCAGTCTAGATGGGGAAAGCGCGACTCAAACTTTTCCCGTAAAGGGGAGTAGTAACTGGGGGGAATATCTAATAAAGAGAGTCCTCTGGCGCGCAGTTGGGTGATGGTATCCACGATATTGACTGTTTCTAGGGCAATATGTTGAATCCCTGAACCGTGATTGTGATCTAAAAACTCCTGGATTTGTGAATTAACTGATGTGGGTTCATTGATGGGAAACTTAACCCGTCCTTGAGGATGGACTAACACTTTACTGCGTAAGCCAGAGCGATGAGTTTGAATATCAAAATATCGCTGGGTTTGAAAACCAAAAACTGTTTGATACCAGTTCACCGCTGTTTGGAGTTGGTTTTCGCTGACATTGAGGACAGCATGATCAATCTGAGTGAAACCCAAGGGGGTAACAGATGTCCCCTCCGGGGCATGGGTTTGATAGAGCAATGGGGGAGTGGCAGAAATCAGACTGATGGGCAAAAAGGTAGTCTGACCGCAGCGCTCGACTAATGTGTGGGTCAAGGTTCCCCACCCCTTGACTTTTCCCCAACGCAATTCTCCTTTATCTTGTTGTTCTATGATTAGGGGTTGCAGAATCGTCGCACCCCGCTGTTCTGCTTGCTGCAAAGCCTTTTTCACATCTTTGACGCGAAAGGCTAGATCACAAACCCCCGGTGGATGGTGCTGGAGATAGCACGTCACTGCACTTTTGGAACCCTGGGTGGCTAGGGGACTGCAAAGGACACAAACAATCTGGCCAGAGTGAACCAGTTCAATTTGATCGGATTCAGTGGTGGTACTGCCAAGAGGTTGAAAACCCAGAACTTGGGTAAACCAATCGCGGCATCGCTGGGCATCGTCAACGTAAAACTGAATATGATCAAAATCCATAGAACCCGGAGGTCATTCCTGCACTGAATTATAGAGGAGTGGTTTAAAGTGTGGATCTATCAAGGGAAGGATCTCTAGATTGTAGATCGCTAGTCATAAGGCTGATGAGCCAGCAAACTCCCCCTTAAACCTTAGCGAATCCCTAGATTAAGGCTGAGGGTCTTCACAATAAAACCATTTTTCTGGGGCGATCGCGTCCCCCAAACTCCAGTATCTGGATCATAAGCAAATCAAGGAAGGAGCTGCAAACCCAGCCATGATTCCAGCTAAGATGATGGAGCCGAATGGAGAGACAAGTTAACGTGCTAGCAGCCGTCTTACATGGACAAACCGATCTGCGCTTAGAGATCGTTCCCGATCCTACCCCTGGCCCTGGAGAAGTGGTGATCCAAGTCGATGTTGCCACCACCTGTGGCACAGACTTAAAGGTGTGGCGACGGGGAGGACATGCCAAAATGCTGAAACCCCCCACTCTCTTTGGCCATGAAGCCGCTGGCCAGATTGTGGCTTTAGGAGCAGGGGTACAAGGTTGGGGCATTGGGGATCGGGTCGTTGCCAATAATTCTGCCCCTTGTATGTCCTGTTTCTTTTGCCAACGGCACGAGTATTCCCTGTGTACGGATTTGACATTTAATAACGGTACCTTTGCTGAGTATCAACGGATTCCTGCGGCTATCGTTGCCCATAACTTATTGCCCATACCAGAGGGGCTATCGGCTCAAGAAGCTGCCCTCACCGAACCCTTGGCCTGTGTGTTGCATGGCATCGCCCGTTCAGGTTTTAACCCCGATCAAGGCTCACGGATCGTGGTACTGGGGGATGGGGCGATTGGCTTAATGTTTGTGGCAGTATTGGCTCAACGAGGGGCTGATGTGATCTTATTTGGCGGCTCCGATCAACGCTTGCACTTAGGCCAACAACTAGGGGCGAGTGAGATCTACAATCACCATCACACCCCTAATCTGCCAGAGATCACCCGTCAGCTTACCGCAGGCATGGGGGCAGATATTGTCATCGAAGCCACCGGGGTTCCGAGCGTCTGGGAAACTGCGATCGCCTGTGCTCGACCGGGTGCTACGGTCAATTTATTCGGGGGATGTCCCCGCGATACCACAATTACAGTGAATACGGATCGCTTGCACTACCACGAATTGACGTTAAAGGGAGTTTTTCACAACACCCCCCAATTTGTCAGGGAGTCCTTGGCCTTACTAGCCAATCAGGTGTTGCCCTTGGGTAGCCTACTCACGGATACCCAACCGTTGAGTAATCTAGACCAAGTGTTTGTGGATATGCGCGATCGCAAAATCATTAAAGCCGTGATTACCCCCCAGCAGAAAGCTATCCCTTAAACAGCCAAAGTACCCGCAGGATATATCCCCGGTGGCAAAGGCCGATCCACTAAACAACAAGCCCCAACAATGGCACCACTAGATAACTCAGCCTGAGAACCCAAAAGGGTATGCTCCCCCACAAAACAAGGAGGCGATAGACGGGCTTGGGGATGAATCGTGGCCGTCCGCGCCACCCAGACCTGGGGCTGAATTTCCTGCACCCCTGGCGGCAAGGGAAAAGGCATTGTCTTTTGCAAGATGTCTAAATGGGCACTATAGAATTTGGCAGGGGTGCCTAAATCTAACCAATATCCCTCCCAAACCAAGCCAGTGATTTTCTGTTGGTTCGCCAATAAATGGGGAAAAACAGTACGCTCAAAACTCAGAGGCTGATCAACCACATATTGCCCAAAGATGTCAGGATTCAAGACGTAGGTGCCAGCATTCACCGTATCAATGCCTAAAATTGCTGCTTTTGCCGCCGTGGGTTTTTCCCGAAAGGAACGGATGGTGCCGACGGTATGACCATTGCTTGAGGTTAAATCCGCCAATTCTACTAAGCCAAAGGCTGTGGGATCGGCCACTCTCGCCAAGGCAATAGTGGCCTGAGCTTGAGTCTGCTCATGGACTTGCATCAACGTCTTTAAGTCCAAATCCGTGAGAATATCCGCATTAAAAACCACCAGAGGCTCACCCGTGTAAAAAGGCTCCGCTAACTTCATGGCTCCTGCCGTATCCAGTGCCTCAGTTTCAATCACATACCGAATCTGCACGCCAAAATCGTGACCATCCCCAAAATAATCCTGGATTTGGGTGGCTTGATAGCGGATATTCATCAAGATATCCGTCAACCCCACCTGCTGACATCGTTCAACCATCCAACACAGAAAAGGACGCTCAAAGAGGGGCAGCATGGGTTTAGGACTGCGTAAGGTTAGGGGTGAGAGTCGGGTTCCCTTACCACCAGCAATAATCACAGCTTGCATACTTTGACACCCTTAAAATTCCAAAATTCTGGATAAACTGTCCGCCAATATAACCAATCCCCTTGCGATTCAAGCTGAATTGTGTAGAATCATAGCGTTAAAGGGTGCGGAACCGTCGAAGGTTCAAGACCGTCCCTTTTTGTTAACCCTCTTGATACCAGGATCTCGATCTATAGTACCTGTGTCTATTCAAAAAAGGAGGATGACCCACGATACGCCCATTCAAACATACCTCTGCTAGGGGGCAACAGTCTCCTCGCTCCTCCCACATCACCCCTTCAGGATCCGCTCAATTGAGTCGTGTAGGCACCGCTTGGCGATGGTTCACTTGGGTTGTCACCTTTTCGTTTGTGATCACCCTCTTTACTGGATTAGGGGCAACCTTGGCTTTGGTAACGCCGTTTCGGCTGCTAGGGGAAAAAGATGGTCCTCTTTCTTTGCCTGAGTTGTTTCAAGGGGGATTACGCTATGGGATCTCTCGTCCGGTCAATATCATTGTCATGGGGGTCGATCTCAATTTAGATGAACCAGAACCGGGGCAGAAGCGAGATCCCTTCAAGAGCCGTAGCGATACCATGTTGTTGGTTCGCCTGAACCCTGGGACGGATCGCGTCAGTATTCTCTCCATTCCTCGGGATACACGGGTGAGCATTCCTGATGTCGGCGAAACCAAGATTAATTCGGCTAACTGGTGGGGTGGACCCAACCTAGTGACTGAAGTGGTCAGCAAAACCTTGAATAATGTCCCAATTGATCGCTATGTCCGCTTCAGTACAGGTGCTTTTCGTGAGTTGGTGGATGTGGTCGGCGGAGTTGAAGTCTATGTGCCTTTCCCCATGAAATATGAGGATCAAACCCAAAAGCTGAAGATTGATTTGCAACCCGGATTACAACAGTTAAATGGTGGGCAAGCGGAAGGGTTTGTTCGATTTCGCAACGATGAGCTGGGGGATATTGGACGGGCTCAACGTCAACAGCTATTGCTGAAGGCGTTGCAAAAGAAAATGGCGAATCCAGAGATGTTGACCCGTCTGCCCCAAATTTTGTCGGTCTTGCAGAAGCATGTTGATTCCAATTTGAGTGTGGGTGAAATGCTGGCGCTCATGCAGTTTGGCTTACAGGTGAAGCCTGATCAGTTGCAAATGGTCTTGCTGCCCGGTCGTTTCAGTAGCCTAGAAGAATTTGATCATCTTAGTTATTGGTTGATCGACTTAGCGGGTATGGATCGGGTGATGCAGACCCATTTTGATGTTGCGCCGCCCGTGGGGTATGAAGTTGCAGCTAGAGATCCATCGCAATTAAAAGAGGTCAGAATCGTTATCCAGAACGCGACGAAGGATACCAATGCCGGGGCTGTAATGGTTAAATATTTGCAAACCCAGGGATTCAACAATCTCCATTACGCTGATCAAGATTGGCCGCAAACCTTGACTCAAACAGAAGTGATTCCCCAGTGGGGGGATCTAGAATCTGCCAAATATTTGCAAAGTCTGCTCACGGATAGTCAGTTGGTGGTCAGTTCGACCGGAGATATTCGTTCCGATTTAACCATTCGCGTGGGTCAAGATTGGCTGAAGCAGCAGTCATCTAAACCATCTGGCACCTAATCTGTTCATGGATCTGCCCATTGATCTTGCCAAAGTTATCCGTTTATCGCTAGGATGAGATCCGCTATCCTCAGTAGCTCAGTGGTAGAGCGGTCGGCTGTTAACCGATTGGTCGTAGGTTCGAGTCCTACCTGGGGAGTTTGATTTTTAGTGAGTGGTATTGAAAGTTACACTTCCATCTCGGCCAAGGCTTAGGAGATGGAAGGGAAGTGTCCTATGTCCAGGAAATCTCGGATTCTTTCGGCAATGCTATGCTGAGCTATCCTGTCCGTTGTGGCAAATTGGGTGAGGGCTGGCCGATATCCCGATGCAAACTTGAGCTTGACTTGATAGAACGGTGTCCCCAGCCAGTGGTTTTCCTCAACTTGAATCCCTTGGATAGTTGTTATGCGATGCCTTTGGACTCGGCGACGGAACCAATGTCGTTTTTCTAAGATGATGAGGTCATTTACTTTATTGAAGGTGCAGGTTTCAATGGGACTCAAGGTAGCCATCACGGCGCGATCGCAATACAAAAGCAACCAAACAGATCAAAGGGAAATGCAAAGATAATAAAGATAAAAAATCCGAACAAGGCTGTGGCTCCCCCCAACAATCGGATGCCCAGTAACCGTTCTTGTAGGATCAAGAGGGCAGAGGTATGCTGAATAACTTTCATGAATGGTGGATAAACTGAGGTGTTGCGAAGTATCTATTTCTAGTGTTGACCAATGGCTTGCGGTTCATGACCCTGTCTAGAGAATTCAAGTGGGCATGTGTCCGATAAGAACAAAAGCGGGCAGAATGACTATAGGAGAGTTTGCGCCCTCTGCTTACATTTAATTCATAATTATCTGAGAGATGCTGAATGAGCTACTGCTTAAATCCAGCTTGTACGAATCCCAGTAATGCACCACAGCAGAAGGTATGTCAGGCTTGTGGGAGTAGCTTGATCTTGAAAGATCGCTATCGATCGCTCCGAATCTTGGGTCGGGGAGGATTTGCTACAACGTTTCTAGCTGAAGATGAAGGCTTACCCGGAAAACCCACTTGCGTGATTAAACAGTTGCGGCCTGTCGTCACTGCTCCTCACATTTTAGAGATGTCACGGGAACTGTTTCAACGCGAAGCAGAAACCTTGGGCAAGATTGGCAATCATCCCCAGCTTCCCAGACTCTTAGATTATTTTGAACTAGAAAAAGAGTTTTTCTTGGTTCAAGAGTATGTCAAAGGAGCTACCCTCCAACAAGAGGTTCGTCGCTCTGGCCCCTTTGAGGAATCTATGGTTTATAACGTGTTAGGAGAAGTTTTACCGCTGTTGGATCATTTGCACAGCCAAGAGGTGATTCACCGCGATATTAAACCTGCCAATGTTATTCGCCGCGAAATTGACGACAAGTTTGTCTTAATTGACTTTGGAGCCGTCAAAGACCAAGTGAGTCAAACGGCAATCGCTAACCCCGACGAAAATAGTACCCTTACCGCCTTTGCCGTCGGTACACCGGGATTTGCCCCACCTGAGCAAATGGCAATGCGACCCGTCTATGCCAGTGATCTTTATAGCTTGGGTGTCACTTGTATCTACCTTCTTACCGGTAAATCTCCCAAAGAATTGAACTATAATCCCATGTCAGGTGATTTAAGCTGGCGGGAGCATGTTAGGGTTAGCCCTCATCTGCAAGGCGTTTTAGGGAAAATGCTAGAGATATCCCTGCGCGATCGCTATCGGTCTGCTAAAGAAGTGATCCAAGCCCTTGCTAAAGACAGCTATGCCCCAGGTGGTGTTGGTTTCCCTACCTCTCAACCACCCAATCGTTCACCAGCGGGGGCACAAACCCAGTCCTATTCTCCGACTCGCCCACGTTCCACTTCTTCTTCTGCGCGATCGACTTCTCATATTCAGCAATACAACACACGTTCAGGAGTCCAATCCCCCTTGACGGAATCTTTATCTAAGGTTTCCAGTCAGCTTTCCACACCGTCATTCTCATCCCCCGCCTCCGTAGGCTTAGATCCCTCTGCTGTTCTCAATTCTAAAGGACGGAGACAAGCTCGTTTAACCCCCAATGCCATCCAACATGCCTATAGTCGGGGAGAACGCGATTTTAGTGGCCAAGACTTACGTAGTTTGGATCTACGCAAGTTCCAGCTCCCCAGCGCCAATTTCCATGAGGGCAAACTGCAAAATACAGACCTGAGAGATGCAATTTTGATCAATGCGAATTTTGGTCGGGCTAATTTTGCTGGGGCTAATTTGCGAAATGCCAATTTAATGCAAGCCTATATGAGCCATGCCGATCTCGCCAGTGCTGATTTACGGGGTGCCAACCTCAGTGATGCCTATCTCAGCCATGCCAACTTGCGAGGAGCCAACCTCTGCGGAGCCGATTTATCCGGTGCAACCGTTACAGAAAGCCAATTATCCTTGGCTCAAACCAACTGGCTAACGGTTTACCCCAATGGCAAACGAGGTAAAAAAGGCCGATGTTAAGCTATTCATTCATATTGCGATACGTTGCTACCGCAGAGGGTGATATTTGATTGAGATATCGGAAAATCCAGTATTTAAAGACAGTATCGAGCATCACTGGGAACGTGGCAATAAACATATTGATGAAATTGTGATCTTGAGGTAGACCAAAATGCCTGAGGACGCTTTCGATAATGACTTCCCAACCGTGGGGAGAATGGAATCCCACGAAGACATCGGTAAAAAGGATGATAATAAAGGCCTTGGCACTGTCACTGAGTCCATAAACGATTTCACCACAGAAGGATTTAAGAACCGCAATTTTTTGCTTATTTAAGACAAAGTAAAGGATTAAAGCAATCAGGGAGATGAAATCCGATAGGGCATTTTTGAGGGGTTGTCTCAAGTCCCACTGGTATTCCTCTTTGAGTTCTGCTGCCTTGATTTTGAGCTGGGCTTGAATTTCAGCAGGGGAGAGGGAAATTGGGCTAGTTAAATTTTCGAACTTTAGTCGATTCTCAAATTGAGCTAACTCACTCAGCACTTGAGTCTCAATTTCAGGATTAATCCGAATTTCAATTTGTTCAGATCCTTTTAAGCGATCCACAAATGGACCAACCAGTAGATTCCTAGAGAGTTGTTGCGTGAGTAACGGCACAATCATCAGTCCTAGAACAAAACTGACGGCGGCACGGGTGCGAAATCTAGAGTTGCGAAAATCGTTGAGAATTTCATCTTCTGTGCCTGGATCAGGATCTAACTCCTTGCGAAAGCGCTTTGCTGTCCGTAGGATCGAGCGGGGGATGAAACTACTGCTGTCTAATTTGGAGGGATCCTCGGAGAGATCGTCGGAGGTAAATTCAGATTCATAGAGGGAGTTTTCTACCGATTGCAAGGATAGGGGTTGGGCTTTAGCATCTGCACGGATCCGGCGAATTGCTTTGGATTCACTCGATTGAGTCGCTGCGGCAACGGCTGCTTGCTGAATAGAGGGTGAGCGATATCGTTTAAGCACCGTATCAATCAATGCTAGCTTATCTAAGATCTCTTGGGTCTTGGCAGGTGAAGAGACTAATTCTGTAGTGTATTCCTGGGCTAAAACTTCATATTCATTCGTAAAGTTATTGCCCTCAGAGTCTTCTCTATCCATGGTCAAGGGCAAAGTCGGTGGCTTGAGCGTCGTTGCAACTTCCACAACGAAGGAACTGGTCTTAAATTCTCGCAAGCGAGTTTGGATAAAATTGAGATTCTTCTGCACCTCCGACTGAAAGTAGTTGGTGATCACGCTTTCTGTTTTTAGCCTGAGGGGAACAGGCTGATCGTTAAAGTGCTGTTTTTCGATCGTCTCAATGGCTCGTGCTGCTTGATGGGCGCTGTCTAAGGCTCGTTTGGGCGTATCCCGATACCATTGTTCAACAAATTTAAAAGAGCGCCTGAAAGGGTTGATAGGCGAAGAACTCATGGTTGCACGTACCGCTTTTGCAATTGAGCGTTAGGGTTCATTTGAGTATTCTATTGGCAGACGATAGCAGGGCATCATCCATCTCAGAGGAAAGATGACATCATAATTAAGTATGTCGTATCGTAGCAAATTTACTTCTTTACTGATTGCGTGACCTCTTCCTCAACTTGGATCTGCGGCTCTGTTCGTAGTGGTAAAACCACGACACTGATTCATCATCTGGCGGCTTGGTCGAGTCAAAACGACCTACACCGGGATGGTTCTCAAAAACCATTGAAGACAGCATTAGTCTTTGCGGTGAATGCGGACAATCGCCAAGCCTTGATGCCTGCGATCGCCCAAGCTACCACAGGCAAAATTGTCGTGCAATCGACTACACCCTTGGGTTTTTTTGAGGATGAAGTCTTGCTATTTTGGCCATTGGTACTCAAAGCCTTGGGATTGCAGGCTCACTTCCCACTGCGATTGCGACCAGAAACGGAGCAAGAGCTGGCGACCCAGTTTTGGCAGTCTACCCCCTGGGAACATCTGCTAGATGTAGAGAATATGCCACCAGAACGGTGGGTTCGTCGGATTTTGGATCTGCTGCAACTCGCTGCGTTTGGGGGCATTTCCCTGGAGACCTTGCCCCGTTGTCTCGAAGATGGGTTGGGACAATTCAAGTGCACTCATACCTTAGCCGAAACTATTGTCCAAATGCTCATGAACTGGCAAGACTGGTGTTTGCAGCAAGGCTTGCTCACCTACGGTATTCTGACAGCATTGTACTGGCGCTATCTGTTATCCGACGCCACCTATCAAGACCACCTCTTGCAGCGCTATCAAGCGGTATTTGCTGATGATGTCGATAGTTACCCCGCGATCGCGCGCGACTTATTTGAAGTCTGGCTCCACCATGAGGCGATCGGCATTTTTAGCTTCAATCCAGATGGAGCCATCCGTCTGGGCTTAGGAGCCGATCCAGACTATTTGCTGGGTCTTAGTGATAGTTGTCAACGGCAAACCTTAGACCCAGATCCAGCCGCATCCTTAGGAGCCACCATTGGGTCTAACATTATAGAGTTTGTCAGTGGCACCACGTTTGAGTTATCCACGCCCCTAATCTCGCTACAAACCAACTCCCGTGCCCAGTTACTCCGCAAAACGGCAGACCAGATTATCCAAGCGATTCAATCCGGTCAGGCTCAACCCCAAGACATTGCTGTGATTGGCCCTGGTTTAGATACCATTGCTCGCTACACGCTGATCGAGATTTTGACGGCTCAAGGCATTCCTGTGGAATCCCTCAAAGATCAGCGTCCTTTGAATAGCTCGGCAATGATTCGCGCCTTGCTCACCCTCTTAGCCTTGGTCTACCCTGGTCTAGGCCACCTTGTCGATGCCGAGCTAATTGCCGAAATGCTGGTGGTATTAACCCATCAACGCTCTGCCTCAATTGTCTTGAAAGTGGGTCAAATCGATCCAGTCCGAGCGGGTTTATTGGCTGACTATTGCTTCCAACCCCATCTAGACCATCCGCAACTGCTGCCAGTGACCGCCTTTCCCCGCTGGGATCGGTTAGGATATCAGGCGACTACCGCCTACAACCACCTCTCGGCATGGCTGACTCAGCAACGAGAGGCTTCCCAAGGTACCAGTGCCCAGCCCTACCTCACCTTAAACCCTGTTTTTGTCCTTGATCGCGCCATTCAAGAGTTTCTAGCCCCCCATACCCTCACCTATGATCAGCTAGCCGATCTGCGGGAATTAATGGAAACGGCTCAGCACTATTGGCAAGTGGATGAACGCCTACGGCAAACGCAAATTCGTTATCCCTTGCTGTCAGAAACCGTGGGACAGTTTATTCAGCTCCTGCGCCAAGGCACAATCACGGCAAATCCCTTTCCAGGGAATCCCAATGGCCAACCTCGGCGAGCGGTGATGTTGGCAACCACGTTTCAATACCGCATGGCTCGTCCAGTCCATCGCTGGCATTTTTGGTTGGATGCAGGCTCAGCTCTCTGGCATGGGGGTGGCGCGGTGATTTTGTGGGGCGCTCCCTTGTGTCTGCGGCATTGGGCTGGGGAACCCCTTACGGTGGAGGATGAAATGAATAATGACCAGGCTCAACTGCGGCGGCTACTCCTGGATTTGCTGAGCCGCGTCACAGAACAAGTGTTTCTGTGCCACAGTGATTTATCAGTGAGTGGTCAAGAGCAAGTTGGCCCTTTGTTGCCCTTAGTTGATGCATCACTGCTGCTGGCGGATGCGGGGGCAGAAACACCCTACGGATGAGCACTTGGCCTGTATCGGGTCAGTTTTCTGCTACACAACGGGTCTCTATTATCCTCTTCGATTTTCTAGCCATAATGGCCATCCTCAGTAGTAAAAAAACCCCCATCAGGGGGTTAGCAATTACAGCATAAATATCCAGTGAATTATTTGTTAGGTTGAGGGGTCATTCGCAAATAAGGCTTGATTTCGGTGACACCTTTCGGGAACTTCTGTTTGGCTTCTTCTGTAGGGATTGTGGGGACAACCACTACATCTTCTCCATCCTTCCAGTTTACGGGTGTTGCCACTTGATAGTTATCCGTGAGTTGCAAAGAATCAATGACGCGCAGAATCTCATCAAAATTCCGGCCTGTGCTGGGCGGATAGGTGATCATCGTCCGGAGTTTTTTGTTGTTATCAATGATAAATACCGTGCGTACGGTGACTTTGGCATTAGCATTGGGATGGATCATGTCATACAAATCGGATACTTTCTTATCTGCATCTGCCAGGATGGGATAGTTAACGGTAGTACATTGGGTTTCGTTGATATCTCCAATCCAACCATTGTGGGAGTCGGTATCATCGACACTCAGGGCAATTACTTTGACATTGCGCTGGTCGAACTCAGGCTTGAGTTTAGCAACAGTGCCGAGTTCTGTTGTACAAACGGGGGTATAGTCCGCAGGATGCGAGAAGAGAACGACCCAGCTATCGCCAGCCCATTCAAAAAAGTCAATCGTGCCAGCGGTGGAGTCTTGAGTAAAGTTAGGTACGGTGTCCCCTAGTCGCAAAGACATGGTGAAACTCCTGTTATTAAAAGTGGGTGTGTGCTTACAGATAAAGATCATGCCATAAGCAACTTAGGTTAATGTCCGGTTTTCCGACCGAGAAACAGATCTTAATGTATGGTCGTCGGAGAAAACTACAATCTGAACAACAAACCTAACAGCCCCAACATCACAGAACCAATGCAGTAGGTGATTCACAGCGAGAGTACCTTGGCTTTAAGTTGCTCAAGAGCCGTGTCGAAATCGTCATTAACCAGTTGAAAGTCAAACTCATCTGCTGCTGCCAGTTCAATTTTTGCTTGGTCTAGACGACGGGCAATGGCAGCTTCGGCATCTTGGCCGCGCCCTCTAAGGCGACTTTCTAAAGCGGCCACAGAGGGAGGTCGTACAAAAATTTGAAACGCTTCGGGAATTTTCTGACGAATTTGACGTGCCCCGGCTAACTCTATTTCCAAAATTACGGTGTGACCTTGCTGAATTTGATCCATCACAGGTTCACGTAGGGTGCCATAAAAATTGCCTGCATATTCGGCCCATTCCAAAAGTTGGTTTTGGGCAATGCAAGCTTGAAATTGCTCCCGTGTTAAAAAATAGTAATGCTGGCCTTCTACTTCTCCGGCACGCGGGGAGCGGGTAGTGGCAGAGATGGCCAAGTAGAGATCTGGGCAAAGTTGATGTAATTGTTTGAGCAGGGTTCCTTTGCCCACACCACTGGGGCCGGTGAGGACAATTAGGGTTCCAGGGCTTGTCATCGCGTTGTTATCCCAGATTCAACAGTATGGATAGGAGTTAACCTCCTTGAGTTGGAAATCTTTCGGTAGAGTTATGGCCTTCAAGGACTGGCAGAGCATGAATCTGATCAGGAAACATAGAACCCTACAGCAGTCCTCAAAAGCGTCAAACATCTGTTACTTATCTGAATTCTTAATATCCTTCCCGGACATAAACCGATGGGCAACCGTTTCCGGCTGAATTGCAGACAGGACAACATGACCTGAATCAGTCACAATCACCGCACGAGTGCGCCGACCATAGGTGGCATCGATCAACTGCGCCCGTTCCCGAGCATCACTGATGATACGCTTAATGGGTGCTGATTCTGGGCTGACAATGGCAATTACTCGATTGCCTGAGACAATGTTCCCAAACCCAATATTGATGAGCTTGATATCCATGTAATACAAATCCTCACGCAGATTCCAACTTTTTGTAGTATCAGAGCGTATCACCCGAAAAAGCTCTGTTATCTACTTGTTTCCATCTTATCCACAAAAGATCGAGACCTACAACCTTGTTTTAACTATTTATTTCCAGTTCTAGAAAGCTTTTTCAGGATTTTCAAGATCTATGGGCAATGAATCTATTTTTTGGATATAGAAAAATACGAAAAATAAGCGGTTCAGGGGTTCCTCTGTAGTAAATAGAAACTAATTCTTAAAATATGTAGGAATTTGAGATGAATCGGTGCAGTTGTTATGGATTCCAAGTCAATCGGATGGATTATCTCGTGAATACCCGTGCAACAAGTTGACTTTACGACCTTAATGGCGGCCTGCTGTGAGTTGCGATCGCACTGGTTACCCGCGCGCATCGAACAGGTGGTGCAACGCGATCGCTTCACTATCTGTATGGCGCTGCGGACGCTTCAGGATCGGGGTTGGCTGACCTTGAGTTGGCATCCCCAAGCCGCCCGCCTGTGTATGGGCAGCTCCCCTCCTAAAGGCACCGATACCTTCACCTTTAGCCAACAATTACGCCATCAGTTGAATGGTCTGGCCCTTATTGGTATCGAACCCATTGCCGATTGGGAACGGGTGATCGATCTACAAATCGGTCAACGGCCTCAAGCTGGGGTTGACTGGCATTTGTATATAGAAGTTATAGGCAAGTACAGTAATGTCATCTTGACTAATGCTGAAGATCGGATTGTCACAGCAGCCCATCAGGTCAGTTCACAACAGTCGAGGGTGCGTCCCATTCAAACCGGGGATATCTACCAATCGCCTCCTGCCTTAAGGGATCCTATCCCTACATTGTCAGAATCCTTTGAGCATTGGCAGCAACGAGTGGCATTGATCCCTGGCTCTCTCAAACAGAATTTACTCAAAACCTATCGGGGTTTAAGTTCAACCTTAGTTCTGTCCATGCTCTCAGCCGCCGCCTTGAGCTTCGAGCAGATGACGGAGCAGTTGCGAGAGCAAGATTGGCAACGGCTGTTTCAAGTTTGGCAAGATTGGCTGTTAGCTCTAGAAAAACAAACCTTTACTCCAGGACTTTGGGAGACAAATACTAGCCGAGGCAAGACTCTTGGCTACTCCGTCCTCGGTTGGGAAATCACGCATCCCTTTCTGGATACCCAAACCTTGCTGGATGACTACTACGCGCGCCAGTTAGGAGAACAGACCTTTCAGCAGCTTCAGCAGCAACTGCAACAAAAGGTGAAAGCTCACCTCCAAAAGCTACAAACCAAAGCCCAAACCTTTCAAGCCCAACTCAGCGCTGCTGAGACCGCCGAAACCTATCGAGAACAAGCCGATTTGCTGATGGCTCATTTGCACACCTGGCAACCGGGAATGACAACCCTGACCCTGATGGATTTTGAATCAGGAGCACCCTGCACCTTGCGTTTGAACCCAGAAAAAATGCCGTCCAAAATGCCCAAGCCTGGTATAAACGTCATCAGAAATTGAAGCGATC
>JAAUOM010000195.1 GCA_012034865.1 Acaryochloris sp. CRU_2_0
GATCGTCCCCTGCGGGATTCACAACTGCTACCGTCGGCAGCTTAGCCCAATTCAATCCCCATATTTCTATGCTTGAGGTTTCGTCAGACCCTTCGCCCGATCAATTCGCTCAAGTGTTTCATCTTAACCTGATCACAGATGTTCCTGAACCATTCACATCCGAGATCTAGCTTACTCCCTTTAGGATAAGAGAACGTTCTCTTGACTTCCATGACCTCACTTCTGTCTACTCCTACTCACGCTAATGACCATTTCCAGATCACCTTTGCCCCCCTCAATCTGGCGCAAATTTATTCGTTGGCAGAGGATCCTGGAAATGGTGCGATCGCGATCATGAGTGGCACCGTTCGGAACCACACCGCTGGCAAAGCAGTCCTGTCTCTGGAGTATCAAGCCTACGAACCAATGGCGCTCAAGGTTTTCCAGTCCATTGCCACTGAGATTCGTCAACGCTGGCCGCAGGTGAATCGCATCGTCATCCACCACCGTACTGGCCATTTAAAAATTGGCGAAATCAGTGTCTTAGTAGCTGTCGGGTACCCCCATCGATCGGAAGCGTTTCAGGCTTGTCAATATGCGATAGATACCCTCAAACACAACGCTCCCATCTGGAAAAAAGAACATTGGGCCGATGGATCAAGCAGTTGGGTCAATATTGGTGCCTGCGAACAAGAAAACTCAGATCCCACTCAACCGCGTTGAAACTGAGAATTGAGACTTTCAGACTTCAATGGAATGTGTTGTCATTTGGGTGGCTTCAGCTTTTTCATCTGTCTGGGAAAATATTGCTGAAAGAGGATTTCGCTACAGCCAAACTGCACCAACAAATCTGGTAGATCCTGCTGTCTGACTTCCTTAATTAAGCTGACAACAGCATCAATCTGCTTTTCACGCGGCTCACCTAAAGTTTGATTAATCGCCGTTAAGAGGCTCTCTTTTGCTTGTGAATCTAGCAAAATATCAACCTCAACGTAAATTCTGAGCCATTGTAGGCCGTTCATTAGATCTGTAGAGCCACTTGATAGCTCTTGTCGAAATTGTTGCAAGAACTTGCTTGTGCGTTTAGTTTCTTGAGCAGCAATCAGCCTATAGCCGATTCGTATCAGGTAGGTGTATAACCCTTTAATATCCAGCTTCAAAAAGTCACTCTCTATCCGAGCGTTGAGGAAAGCTGTAAATCCGACGCCAGCAACAATCGCCTTGAAAAAAAGCTCAAAGTTAATTGCAGGCGTAATGGTGAAAAAGTTGGTCACCCAAATCAGAAAAATGGTGCTGGGGAAAAGAAGCTGAACAACTAACCATAACCAAAATCCAGGGCTTTTCAGCGGCTCAAAAAACAGCAACCCCCGACAAGTTGTTTTTAGTTCTTGTAAGGCAATGGGCAGATTAAAGACACCTGTTAACAGGGCTGCGATGCCAATCAGCAGCCAGCCCATCGGATCACTCACACTATCCGTCTCCCTTGAGTCTTCAAGGTAATGAAGGGATGGAGGAAGAAATATCCTTTGGACGTCAAGGTTAAGTAGGTTTGTGAAGGGTCAATTGGCTCTTTCTTTCGCCGTTGGCGGCCTAGCGTGGGGAAAATGTTATGTAAAAGATTGCTGGTGGTGCGATCAATATATCCTTTTTGCCACAGATCTTGAACAGTGACTTGAGCCTGCTCAAAAGAAAGATTAACGAAGTAGGGAAGATCCTTGAGGGTCAGTGGCCGATTTTCAATTGCTTTTAGGATGGTAATTGCAGGCTGGTCAGCTATCTCAACAGCACGTTGGAGAGAGCGCACATAGGCTTGAGTTTCAGTAGAGGCTTGCTGCTGTTTGGGTTGAATCCGTTTGAGCATGTTTTTAGCAGAAGCTTTGATGTCTTCAGCAGCGATCAGTCCTGGTGCAATTGCGTCCAAACTTAGAATAGCGGTGGCAGCTCCGTTCATGTGCAGTAAGCTTTTTGCCTTTTCTTGGGTGTTATATTGCTGGGACAAGATTTTGTATTCCTGATCGTAGAGTTGGTAGAGGCGAGATTGATGATATTGACGATCAAGCGTGCGAATTCTAGCAGCAGCAGCTCCCATATCCTGATGAGTTATATCATTCCTGATCTGCTGCACTGCTTCTTGGAGCGTACCTGTTGGTGGCTCTTCTAGCTGCAACAGGGCTAGGGAAAACGCTTGCAGCGTTAAATGGTCAAAGGATTGAGTGGTAGTCATAATCCAGAATGCCCCGTGAGGGTGAACGCTGCCCAATAGTATTCGTTCTGATAGGGTGGTTCCGTTACTTCTATCTTACGCTCAAGATCTGCAATACAGTGCCTGTCTACATATTCTGCTGCCCCAGAGCTGGGTGATAAGAGTCCCTGTAGGTCTTGCAACCATGAGTGTAAGCCCGCATAAGTTACACTGCGAAGCCAGCTTTGAGCTAGGTTGAGTGCTTGAGCAGGAGGCTTGCCCTCTAGACAAAGTTGATAGAATTTCACCACCAAGTAAGCCGTGGAAACGTCAGTGACGTTCCATAGGGTGCTGAGGATAGTGGTGGCTCCGGCCTGTAGGACAGCGCTAGCAAGTCCCACATACTCTTCATTGAGGGTTTGTCTGCCAGTGAGAGCCGTTTCACAGGCGGAGAGGCTGAGCAGTTTGTAGGACACAAGGGGTAGCTCACAAAGATCTTGAGCAGTCAGTGGGCAATCAACAAGCTGGAGAGCAGAATCTTTGGGGGATTGTGGGTCATAGCCACCGTGTCCGCTAAAGTGAAACAGGGTATGGGTGCCATCGCCCAAAGCATTAGTGACCTTAGTGTGGGTGGCGGTGACGGGATTAAGGTGGGTGTGCTGGGAAAAGAGGGCACAGAGTAGTGCGGAGTCGAGCTGAGCATACCACAATGGCTCTAGGTCGATTTCGGAGTTGACTTTGGGATCGGCAATACTGAGGAGGCGATCAGTTTCCGTAATATTTCGGGTGGAACGTTGCTGCAAGGTGATACCCGCTTGGGCACTAGGCAAAGTAGTGCAGATGAACTGAGGCAGACAGGCGGCTAGGGGCAGACAATGCAGATCGCGGTGGGGAATCAAGATTAGATGAGTGATGCCAGATTCAAGCAAGGATGAGGTGAGGTCATTAAGTCCCAAAATTCCCTGGAGTTCGGCGAGGCGGACAGCGAGTTTAGTGCGCCAGGGATGTTTAAGGTCGGGGGTTTTCCTTTCCTTAAAACCTGCACGATAGTCACTATAGTCGGTGTTCCAGGCTGTGAGCCAAGTTTTTAGGCTTTGGGCACGGCTACACTGGCTGAGGCGATTTGCATCTAGCAAGTCAGGGGTTTGGGCGTTTGGTGTTAGCAGGAAGGTGGTGAGGGCATCATCGCTCAAGTGCCAGTAAATCAGGGCAGTAGTGGGGGATAAGAGTGTGCGGATTTGCTCGTAGGTGGGGCTGAGGATATTTTCTTGCCACTGCTCAAAGATGTGAGTGAGACAGCGGTTTTTGTAGCGCTCAGCAGTTTCCAGAGCAGTGGCAAGTTGACCATTTTGGACTAGTACGTCTACCTGAATGCGGCTGATGCCAGAGAATTGGGCTTCCAGATGGCGGCGTTGGCGGTTAGTAGATTGAGCATTGATCAGGTCACGGAAAACTGCCAAGCCCTTGTCTCGCCATTCGTTAGCTTGTCCTAGATCACCCAACCACAAGTAAGCTTTAATCAAGTCTTGAATTAAGGCAAGGTAGGATTCGGGGAAGTCTTTGAGGGTTTCGCAGGCGGTGTGATAGCTGGCGAGTGCCTTTTCGATATACACCTTACCCTGAGTGTCAAAACGTCCTCGTCGATAGTGAATTCGACCTAATCCGTGATGCAAAACTCCCCAGCCTTCGGGTCGAGTGTTTTTGTGAACCTGTTGTAAGCCTTCGTCGTAGTTGGCGATCGCTTCTTCATAGCGGCTCAAGTCATCTAGTGCAAGTCCCCGATTATGCCAAGCTTCATGATAATTGGGCTTATATTTCAGAGCTTGGTCATAATTAGTGATTGCCTCTTCATGGTAACCTAGGCTGGATAGTGCATTTCCTCGATTGACCCAAGCTTCATAATAATCGGGCTTAATTTCTAGAGCTTGGTTGAAACTATTGAGCGCTTCCTCATAACAACCTAAAACAGTTAGAACCCTACCCTTGTTATACCAGGCTGCATAATTATCAGGCTTAATTTCTAGAGCTTGGTTGAAACTATTAAGCGCTTCCTCATGTTGCCCCAAGGAAGCCAGTACACGACCTCGGTTATTCCAGGCTGTATGATCATCCGAATTGACTTTTAGGGCTTGATCGAAACTAGCAATCGCTTCTTCATAGTGACCTAGATTGTCTAGCAAAATACCCCGATTATTCCAGGCTTGATAGTAATCTGGTTTAATTTGAAGAGCTGTGTCGGAACTGGCGATCGCCTCTTCAAGATAACCTAAAATAGTCAATGCCAAACCTCGGTAAGTCCAGGCTTCATAGTTATCTCGATTGAATTCCAAGGCTTGATCGTAACTGATAATAGCTCCTATAAAATCACTCTTTGCGAATTGCTGGTGCCCCTGAGTAAGCCAAGACTCAACATCCATTTTTGCGGAGCTAGTAAAGCCGTCTGCAATTGAATTGCCTTTTCATACGCCACATTTGCTTTCTCAAGCTGATTCATCTTCCTCAGCGCCTCTGCTTTTCCCTGCCAAGCATCTACCTGCTCCGGCTCTAGGGCAATCGCTTGTTCAAAGGATGTCAGTGCCGCTGGATAGAAGCCTCCTTCAAGCCTTTGATGTCCCAAGCTCAGCAAGGCTTCAGCATCCATCTGGCTG
Source organism: Acaryochloris sp. CRU_2_0 (assembly GCA_012034865.1). GTDB lineage: Bacteria > Cyanobacteriota > Cyanobacteriia > Thermosynechococcales > Thermosynechococcaceae > Acaryochloris. The sequence continues at coordinate 4,810 of JAAUOM010000195.1, forward strand.
GGCTGTAACTGTGGTTCTGAGGGTTGGGGAACAGATTGCGAAAAGTGCTTGTCGTTTATCATAGAATCAATCAGATTTGCTCATTGGAAACCTGCTGAATGTGCGGCATTAAATCTGTTCTGCGATTTTTTCGGTCTTAAAATGCTGCCCTTCACTTTGATAATTTTGATAATAATGCAGGATAACTGAGACTCAGATCTCGTGCTGCAATTGCGCTTTCAAAGACTCTAAAGCTGCCCAGCGCTGATCCAGGGGTTGCTCAACCTGCTGAGCGACTTCTTGCATCAAGCCTTCACAGGTTTGATCACAGAGCTGACGATAGGGCAACTGTAAACTGAGCTGCTGATAAAGCCAATCTTGAGGGTCAAAGTACCCTTGCGGGGATAGGGTTTCGACTGGATCATCTAAGGTGACCTCAATTTCCAGGTTCGGCTCTACCGCTGCATCACTTTCAGGCG
>JAAUOM010000078.1 GCA_012034865.1 Acaryochloris sp. CRU_2_0
TTGTCTGTGGCATTATCAACTGACCCACCCCGCCCTGCGGGCACCCCTCCTGGGAGGGGATGAATGACAAATTCTGTGTCACTCTAAAGATCTCAGCCTTTGTGTATGGGTAGCCTGGGCAACAGAAGTAGCTGCAAGGAGCGAACTCTTATGTCTAGCCTGAATTCCTGGTATGGGTATTACTCACTGCCAGCTTTTTCAGTATTTACCCCAACACAGCCATCTCTCCAAGTGCCTACAGACAAGCTTTCTGCGTGTATCCACTGAACTTTCTCTAAAAGGTGTTTAGGGTGATATCAAATCTTTTCAGCATGGGTAATGTATATTTGGGAGCGAAAAAAAGACTTGAATCCAATACCCAAAGAGAGACTATAACAACTATGAAGACTGATCTGAAAGCCAAACTTCTGCAACACTACATCAAAAAGAACGGCAACAAAGGTTTTACCTTGATTGAACTTTTGGTTGTTGTGATCATCATCGGTATCTTAGCCGCTGTTGCCCTGCCCTCCATGCTCAGCCAAGCCAATAAAGCCAAGCAAGCTGGTGCTCAAAGCCAGCTCGGTGCTATCAACCGCGCTCAGCAGTCCTATCGTTTAGAAAATACAGTCTTTTCTAGCACCTCGACTGATCTAGGTCTTGCAGTCTCCCAAGATACAAATGACTACACGATCGCTGTTGGTGCTGGCACTGCGACCAAAGGTCAAGCTTCAGCAACCCCCAAAGATACAGGTTCTAATCTCCAGTACTATGCGGGTTGTGTAACTCAAGCCACTGGTACTACCACTTCTGAGATCAAAAAGGGTACCGCAGCTCCAACTTGCTAATTTATTTGATTCCACTACGCCAGAAATTCAAGCCAAGCTGATCGTTGTTGAGCAATCGATATCTGGCGTAGATTAATCTATTAACCAGACAAAGGATATCCTTTGTCTGGTTTCAGTGTTTGTTGTTTCACTTCTGACTCGACTATGCCTATTTCAGAATCTGATGCTTCAGATGCTTATCGATATTTCTTGATCAGTGAATATGAGCAAGCCGCTTCTATTTATGAGGCAAGCCTTGCTAAAGACACAACTAACCTCACCAATTACTGGTATTTAGGACTCACTTATCTGCTGCAAGGTCATGAAGATGCCGCACAATTGACCTGGCTATCAGCGATGGATGGGGGCGATGACCAAGCAGTAGGCGGCCAGAAAGCAGAATTGGCAGAAGTTCTAGAAACAGAGGCACAACGACTAGAAACACTTGAGAATCTGCAAGCAAGTTGGTTAATCCGACAATATTTGCAGGAAGTTACACCTGAAAAAGTTGAAAATCTCTTACGTTTCGTTGAACTAGGGGTAGAAATCAATGCTGATATAACCCATACGTTAGCTGATCATCATCTTGTAGAACTATTGCAAGATCATATCCCAGGGACACTTGATTCAGACTTATTGCAGCGGGTGCTGCTTAAACTCTCAACTGTCTCTGTTATTGAGCCGCTAGTTTTAGAAATTTTGCGAGCTGCACTCCCTCACATCCAAAAGTCAGAGACTCTAACCCACGAACTGCTTGAGACCGCAATTAAACTTCGTTTTGAAGCCCAACAGTATACACTAGCAGCCGATCTGGCTGAGTTTTGCACAACTTTAGACCCTGATAATCTAACGGCACTCAGACATTTGTCGGGCTTTTGTACAGATGCTCTGCGCTATGCTCAAGGTATTGAGGTTGCTCAAGAGTTTTGCGATCTCTGCACAACCCCTGAGGTTAAACTGCTGGGTGGGCACTTATTACTGCGGGCACTATTAACGGCAGGCCATCATGGTTCACAGGTATGGGCAGCTAAAAAATATCAAGAAACCTGGTTGGCTGCTTTAGTTGCAAAAAATCCGACCGATCTAGCCCGTGGCCATGCCATTTCTCTACCGTTTGTCACCTCTTTTTATGCCTATCTCCAAGATCAGCCGCAAGTTCATCGCACCTGGCAAAATCAAGTCGCTCAGATCGCTCAACAGAACCTACGCAACTGTGCTGGCCAATCAGGAGATTTAGTTCAAAGTGTCTCCGTCTCCAAAAACAACACCAGCCACTCCAAGTCATCAAAGCCGCTGAGGATTGGCTATATTGCTCACACCTTAAGAAAGCACTCAGTAGGCTGGCTGAGCCGTTGGTTGTTTCAACACCATGACCACGACGTTTGTCATGTCTCTCTTTACTTAGTCTCCCAAGGAATTGATGAGTTCACTAATCGTTGGTTTGTGAATGTTGCTGATGCATGCTGGCATAGCCGTGGCAGAGATGCAATTACAGAGCGCATTCTCACGGATCAAATTGACATTCTGGTTGACTTAGATAGCTACACGCTGGATGCAACTGCTGAAGTGATGGCACTTAAGCCTGCGCCTGTGCAAGTTACCTGGCTAGGGGCGGATGCCTCGGGTTTGCCAGCAATTGATTATTTTATCGCTGATCCCTATGTTTTGCCAGAGGATGCCCAAGACTATTACCAAGAAAAAATTTGGCGACTCCCCCAAACCTATATTGCTGTAAATGGGTTTGAAGTGGGCGTACCTACCCTGCGACGTGACCACCTGAATATCCCTGCTGATGCGGTCATTTACTTCAGTGGCCAAACCGGACTGAAACGTCATCCTGATATGGTTCGGCTACAACTCAAGATCCTTAAAGAAGTCCCTAACAGCTACTTTCTGGTCAAAAGCTTAGTCGGGGATCAAACCATTATTCAACAATCCTTTATCCAGCTTGCTGAAGAAGAAGGGATTAACCCAGGGCGTTTACGATTTTTGGAAGGCGTTGCTGATGAGTCAGCTCATCGTGCTAATTTAGGCATTGCTGATGTCATTTTAGATACCTACCCCTATAATGGTGCAACCACAACCTTGGAAGCCTTATGGGTAGGAGTACCTCTCGTGACACGGGTAGGTCAACAATTCGCAGCGCGTAATAGTTACGCCTTCTTAACCAATGTAGGTGTGACCGAGGGCATTGCTTGGACTGACGAAGAGTATATTGACTGGGGTGTCCGCCTAGGCAAAGACGAGACACTCCGTCAACAAGTGTCTTGGAAGCTGAAAGCGTCACGACAGACTTCTCCACTATGGAATGCCCAGCAGTTTACACGAGAAATGGAAAAAGCCTATCAACAAATGTGGCAAATCTATCTGGAATCAAAAGCTGATTAGGGTTCCTCTAGTAAATCTACTACTTCTTGCTCAATAACTCTGGAACGCAGAATATCGAGCATATCTTGACCCACCATTCTTCCATCCACCTCCGTATTTTCACTGACAGCAAGTCAATCAAAACCGGGCACCTTAAAGATATCAACTCAGCCAGCCGCTCAGCGCCATACAAGCAATGTCCAACTTCAAATCTAGGTACTTAGCGTACCTACTACACCGCAATTCCCAAGCAGGTTTTACCCTGATTGAACTGCTCGTTACCATTGTGATTATTGCTCTGTTGTCGGCTCTAGCCTTGCCATCCATGTTGCAGCAGTCCCTCAAAGCCAGACAGTCTGCCACAAAAAGTCATATTGGCGCTGTGAACCGTTCTCAACAAGTCTATCGACTTGAATCTAAAGTGTTTGCCAATACAATGACTGATTTGGGAATTCAGATTCCTTTGTCAACCAATGACTATACCTACTCTTTTGGGACGGCTAATGCAACTTTGGCAGAGTTTAAAGCAACCCCACAAAATAACTCACTGGCTGCCTACACAGGGTGTACAATGACCACGATTGTGAGTGGTAATGATGCAACGACAGCTTCATCAATTCAAGAGCAGCCCGCCAGTGGGGTTACCCCTGCTACACCTCCGAGCTGTTAAGATAATTGAGCCGCAGTCATTTCCGATCTTTGACGAGAAGTGCGATATGGTTCACCCACTCACTAAGAAGCTGGTTGCCCCCTCTATTACCTTGCTGTGTGCAGGCGCTATTGCCTTGCTACAATTCTCTAAACTGGCCCAAGTTACTAGGCAAGCTAACCAAACTCAGAGCAAAGCTGAGTACCTTCAGGCAGCAGCACAAGAAAAAACCAGTTTAGCGTTTATGGAGCAACTGCCAAACTTCGGTTTTGATAATTTGGTGGCAGATTGGACCTTCTTAAGATTTTTACAATACTTTGGTGATGGCAAAGCCCGTCAGCAAACGGGATATCTGCTCAGCCCTGAGTACTTTGAAATTATTGTAGATCGCGATCCCCTGTTTCTGAAACCTTATTTGTTCCTTTCCACATCGACCTCTCTTTATGCAGGTAAAGCCGAAAGAACAGTCGCTTTGATGAACCGGGGACTACAATTTCTCTCCCCTCAGATTAATCCTGATGCTTATTTTGTGTGGATTTACAAGGCAACCGATGAATTGTTGTTTCTGGGCAATACCCAAGCAGCCAAGCGGTCTCATGAACAGGCTTTTCAATGGGCTAAGGCCAACGATAATCCAGAGAGTCAGCGCATTGCCGCAATTACAGCTCGAACGGTGCAATTTTTGGCTCGTAACCCAGACAGTAAGCAAGCCCAAGTAAATGCCTGGTTAATGGTCTTGAGTAACGCAGTGGATGACAAGACCCGTCAGAATGCCATCAATAATATTAAAAGGTTGGGGGGCCAAGTTGCATTCACACCTGACGGGACGATCAGGGTTCAGCAACCCAAGCAAGATTAGTCTGAGTGCGCTTAGCAGCTCCAATCAGATCGCTGTTGAACGATGAGATCAAAAAGCAATTGGGTTGGGGTAACCCTTGGCTTAGGTTAGTTCTAGAGCAGTTTTCAACGAAGTAGCATAAATCCCCTCCTCGGAGGGGTGCCCGCAGGGCGGGGTGGGTCAGGTGGGGTGCCTAGAGTCAAACCACCCCTGCCCCTCCTGGGAGGGGATTCAGAAGCCCCTTCTCACCCCCTTGAAAAATGCTCGAAGTTCTGTCGTTGATATTTCAGAGGGTAGTAGTGGTTTAGAGATCATGTCTTTGAGAGGCAGGTTAAGTCATTTGCAATGGATGAGCAAGGCAGTTTCTTGAGCAGGTGAGCTGATAGAGTAGCCGTAGGATCAACAGGGGAAATACAGAGATTTGGCTAGCTGTTAAAGACTTATAAGAGCTTCACATGGGGATAAGCAAGAATTTCCTGATCTGCTGTGATTAGAGGGCAGTTATATGATCTCGCTGTTGCAACAATTAGTCTGTCAGCCGGATCTTTGTGAAAATTTCCTGGTAAGCTGGCTGCATCAATTGCGATCTCAGGCGTGATTGATATTAAAATCGTTCCCTGTTGCACCAAAGCAATATTGAACCATTCATCAATCGGCTTCGGGAGTATCACTCTGCCTCGCTGAGTCAATCGAGCAATTTCAACAAGACTGATAGTACAAATTCCAATCCCTTGTGTCCTAGCAACCTCAATTGCATTTCTTTGCTGAGTATTTAATTTTGGATCGTTTTGATTCCACCAAACCCAAATATGAGTATCCAGAATTAACACTAACTATCAACCCTTTCTATGCTCCATATCCCAGTCGTCCGACAGTAATACTGATTCTTCTGGCGTTGCATAAAAAGCGTAGGGCTGAAGATCGGCTAGAGGGTTCATCTCACTTTCCTGTTGTAATTCATCACTCACTACCTTCTCTGTAAGGCGTGTTTGGATGCCATCATCTAAGACTTCAGAGGCTAATTCCTCAACGGACACATTTTTCAAGGCGGCAGCTTTAATCAGAATTTGCTGTGCTTCTAAGCTGATATGAACATTGGTTACCGTCATAGTTGCATTTTCCCTTGGAATGACTGCGAAATATTGATACAGAATGCCAGTTCATATGACTACCTTTCTTGTATTTGACCCTCCAGTCTTGTGGTTTTGGGGCAATGCAAGATGTGTTGGACTGCTGTAGCTCAGTTGGTAGACACCTAATATTTTAGCTTTAATGAGCAGAAAAACAGCAAAGTTGTTAGCCCTTTCCCGCGATCACCCCCTGCGGCAACGCACCCTTGAGCATTTAGCAGTGTTGCAGATTCACCTGAGAGTAGGGCAGAATTTAGATGAGGACGAGAGGAAGTTAGCTATGAACTTGACCCCAGTTTATGAGCAATGGCGAGAAGAAACGCTGCAACAGGGACGACAAGAAGGGATTCAATTAGGGCTTCAGCAGGGAGAGCGCGCACTCGTTTTGCGCCTTTTGGCCCGTCGAGTGGGAACAATGCCTGCTGAGGTGATAGCACAGGTTGAAGCGCTGTCTTTGCCTGAGCTGGAAACCCTAGGTGAGGCTCTGTTAGAGTTCTCTACTCTAGAAGAGGTGAGGGCTTGGTTGCAGTTGCATCCATCCCTTTGATGCGGTCAGATTACCTCCAGCAAATGATGGTGGGGTGAGGGTACTCAAGTGTACCCCAAGCAAGATTAGCCTGAGTGCGCTTAGCAACTCCAAGTAGATTGCTGTTGAATGATGGGGTCAAAAAAGCAATTGGGTTGGGGTAACCCTTGGCTTAGGTTAGCTCTAGAGCAGTTTTCAGCAGAGTGGCATAAATCCCCTCCAAGGAGGGGTGCCCGCAGGGCGGGGTGGGTCCAAGGATGTGCTGCCTAGAGTCAAACCCACCCCTGCCCCTCCCAGTAGGCGATTCAGAAGCCCTTCTTACCTTCTTGAAAAATGCTCGAAGTTCTGTTGCTGGCATTTCAGAAACTGGTAGTGGTTTGAGAAGATGAAGCGCAAACACTACCCAGCCTGATTAAGCTTTTCTCTCAAAAGAGCCTCAACTTCAACTTCAGGATTGGCTAGCTCAAAAGGGTAGGGATGTCGATTAGCAGGATTTCGACGGCTCATTAAAACTTCCATTGCCGCCTGAAATGCATCGTTATCATTCCGGTGCTCAGAAATATACCGCTTCAACTCAGTATTGGTCATTTCAAACAGATTTGGCATCATAGAACAAACTCCCAACTTCCATCTTCCTCGATTATCAGAGCGATATCATCATTGATCCCAGCCTGTATATAAATCGTTCAAGGTATATCAAGGTTTCTAGCTTATTTTCAGTGCCATTGATAAAATAGTCAAACAAGCAGCTAGACCCGTTGGAGGGAGCCTTCCATGGTACAAACTTCTGCTCTAACTCTTACCCTAGAAGAATTTCTAAAACTGCCAGAGACGGAACCCGCTAGCGAGTATATTGATGGGCATATCATCCAAAAGCCAATGCCACAAGGAGAACATAGCGCCATTCAGACTGAATTAGCACCTGCAATTAACTCAGTAGTTAAATCCAAACAAATCGCACGGGCTTTCTCCGAGCTACGTTGCACCTTTGGTGGACGTTCAATTGTGCCCGATATTGCTGTTTTCTTGTGGGGTAGAATTCCACGCCAAGAGAATGGCGGCGTTGCCAATGTCTTTGCCCTTGCCCCCGATTGGACCATCGAAATCCTCTCCCCAGATCAAAGCCAAACAAAAGTGACCAAAAACCTGTTTCACTGTCTAGAGCATGGAACTCAGATGGGATGGTTGATTGATCCACAGGAACAATCTGTATTTGCCTACTTGCCAGAGCAGCCAACTATGCTATGTGACGAACCCCATGCACTGTTGCCAGTACCAGAATTCGCCAGAGACTTTAGCCTCACGGTAGCAGACTTGTTCAGTTGGTTACTAGAATGACCGTCTTCAATCCATTTCCTGACTTAACCACTACACTCAAGCCAAGCTATTTCAAGCGTTGGACAGTGCAAGATTACCACCGCATGAGCGAATTCGGGATTCTCAAGGCCAATGAAAGAACTGAGTTGATCGATGGACAAATTGTACTGATGGTGGCCAAAGGAACTGCCCATGTCCTCACTCTGCGATTGCTAGCCAGTGTTTTAGAGGATTTACTTGCGGATCAGCCTGTTTTTATCAGTACTCAAGATCCGATCCAATTAGACGATTTTTCAGAACCTGAACCTGATCTAGCAATTGTCAGGGGAACAGCTTTAGATTACGTTGACCATCATCCTCGATCTAGGGAGATCTGTCTTGTCCTAGAGGTGGCAGACTCTACGCTGAAACAAGATTGCGAAATTAAAGCTAAACTTTATGCCCAAGCTGAGATCACTGATTATTGGGTCGTTGATCTGCCCAACCGCCAACTACACATTTTCCAGAACCCTACCCCTAAAGGCTACACCAGCCATCTCATTCTTACAGAACCTAACTTAATATCTCTGCCGACTTTCCCCAACCTCAGCCTCACGCTTACCTCTATTCTTCCTCCACAAAGAAGCCCTGTAAATAATCCCTTCGATTAGCTTTGCTGGGTGCAAATTGGGAATGGCTTGGTAGGACAGAATTTATTGGAGTAACCCTTGGCTTAGATTAGTTCTAGAGCAGTTTTCAGCAAAGTAGCAGATCTCCTCCTTGGAGGGTGCCCGCAGGGCGGGGTGGGTCAAGGATGTGGTGCCTAGAGTCAAACCCACCCCTGCCCCTCCCAAGAGGGGATTTCAACCTTATGAAGCACATCCCCCATCCTCCTTATCTCCCTCAGAGAACTCGAACAGTCGCCTGGGTAAAGCCCGCATCTACAAGGACGAGTGAGTTACAACAACAGGTCAAATCGATTTGCGCTGATGCGCCTCAACATACAAGGGCATGTGTTAGGCTTGGCGCTGAGTTTTGTTGCGCTCTATATATTGGCGTAAAACATTGTTAATGAGAGTTTTATACTGTTCTCCTTGAGCCTGAAACCACTGCTTCACATCAGGATCAAGCTGAACTAGGTTATGGGCTTGATCTGCTGGAATACGTAAAGTTGCTCGTTCAAAAAAATCATCTGTCAGCGGTGGAATATCTGAATAATCAATATTCTCTTCTGACCTTGACTCTAAAGCTGCCCAGTTAGTACGAGACGTACTGTTTGCATGAAGCATTAAGGTATGCCAGATCAAACTAACTTTTTTCATTATCACGTATTTAACCAACAATATTAAAAGGTTGGGGGGTCAAGTTGCGTTCACACCCGACGGGACGATCAGGGTTAAGCAACCCAAGCAAGATTAGTTTGAGTGCGGTGAACCCTTCTAATCAGATTGCTGTTGAATGATGGGGTCAAAAAAATGATTGAGTTGGATCGGGCACTGCTACGGAAACAATGGATTAATGAGGATACAGGAAGAGTAAAGGCAGATGCTTATTTTTCTACTGGAAAGCCTTTGAGCAAATAGCTTAGCTCCCTTTCACTCAGCCCTTTCCCTTGAATTAAGACTTGAAATCCCCCTAAACCCAAGGGATTGATCAGCGATTGCAGGGCTTCCCGACGGCGAATCACGGTATTAAGTTGGGCTACATCACTGGTATTGTTGTTGGCGAGTAAGCGATCGCCCAGACCCAAAGCCATTAAAAATAGCCCTTGTTGGGTATAGCCTATTGGTGTCAGTCCTTGAGCCAGCCCCTGGTTTTGCAGGGCTGTGAAATTCACATGAGCCGTAATATCCTGATGTCCCAGATAGGCATAGGGATCTGAATGGGTTCTGTGCCGATAAAAGCATTGCAAAGTACCTTGGTGTCGGTGAGGACTGTAATACTGGGGAGCCAAATAGCCATAATCGATGGTGAGGACATAGCCGCGTTGCAGCTTATGGGCAATGGTGGTCAGCCAGTCTAGAGCGGCTAAGTTAATCTCACTGCGGTAGCCATTGGCATAGTCTGAGTGCATATCAATGTCCATCCCGGCTAAATACTCAGCTAGACGGGCGGTTGAAGGAGTCGCTAGTACTTCTGTAAAGGATTGGGGAGGTGGATTGAGCGTGACGAAGACTTCCTGTAATTCGCCATCTTGGATCACAAACTGGTGAACCGGGAATGCATCCACCAATTCGTTGGCAAAAAAACAGCCCACAATACTGTGATCCCGAAGCTGCTCCAGACTGAACCACTGCAACTGGTTTGGTGGTAGCTGCAATAGCTGTAATAAACGGCGTTGCTCGGTGATTAAGCCTGCGGCCTTCTCGACAATAATGTACGCCAGCGCTGCCCAAAATTTTGCATAGCGTTGTGCTTGACTCCCCGATCGCTGTTGCTGTGTCATCAGATACTTGAGAATATCAACCGCGACTAAGCCTTGGCCTGCGCCCATTTCTACTAAGGTAAAAGGGTGAGGTTCTCCCATGACCTCCCACATCTGTAAAAATTGCTCGGCTAACAGTTCCCCAAAGTCGGGTCCTAAATGGGGCGATGTAAAAAAATCCCCCGCTACGCCAATCTGAGCTTGGTTGGTGGCGTAGTATCCCTGCTCTGGCTCATACAAAACCCACTGCATAAACTCCGCAAAGGTAATGCGTTGCTGCGGAGCCCTGGCGATGCGATCGCTAATCAGTTCAAAAAGGGTGGAGTTGAAAGGAGTGGAGTTGAAAGGAGTGGAGTTGAAAGGAGTGGAGTTGAAAGGAGTGGAGTTGAAAGGAGGAGAATCTAAACTGGCCAAATTATCTGTCCTTAAATCTCTGACGTTGCATAATAAGAGGATGAAAATGAGAGCAGATTGTGCTCGTTTGTATAGGGCGATCGCTTCTTCATCATTATGGGCATTGCAGAAGCTAATGCTATTACGACCACTGACCTGCTCCGACAGCGGCAGCTTCTGCAAGAACGCGCTCTTTTTGTCCTGCCTTTAGGGCTTGGATAGGGGTTTGACTATCCAGATAAGGATTGGCGCGGGTTAGCCAGTTAAGTTTGACATAATCACTTAAACAACCCACCAAAGAATTCTACTGCCTCTTTCAGGGATGCAATAAAGGTATCAATTTCGACTTGGGTGTTATAGAAATACAAACTTGCCCGTGCCGTAGACTGCACCTTCAGATACCGATGCAGCGGCTGAGTGCAGTGATGTCCAGCCCGAATCGCTACCCCCGCTTGATCCAGAATGGTGGAGAGATCATGGGGATGAACGTCCCCCGCCGTGAATGAAGCTAAAGCTGCTCGACCTTCACCCTTGGCATCGGGTTGAGGCCCATAAATCTGGATTTCGGGGATTTCTTGCAAGCGCTGAAATAGGTAGGCAGTCAGTTCAGCTTCATAGGTATGAATCTTGTTCATGCCAATGCCGCTCAGGTAGTCCACGGCAGCACCGAGGGCGATCGCTTCGCCAATGGCTGGAGTCCCCGCTTCAAATTTGTGGGGCAAATCAGCGTAGGTGGCGTGATCGAGGTAAACATCGGCAATCATTTCACCCCCACCTAAAAATGGGGGCATACTTCGCAACAGATCGAGTTTGCCGTAAAGGAAGCCAATCCCGGTGGGAGCACACATTTTATGGCCTGAAGCCACGAGCCAATCACAGTCAATGGTCTGAACATCGACGGGCATGTGGGGAACGCTCTGACAGGCATCGATCAGGACTTTGGCACCGTAATGATGGGCGATCGCAGTAATTTCCTCCACAGGGTTAATGCAACCTAAGGTATTGGAAACATGCACCACACTGACGAGTTTGGTTTTATCAGAGATCAAGGTGCGAAACTGATCTAAGTCAAAGGCTTGGTTTACATCCAACTCTACAAACTTGAGTGTAGCTCCGGTGCGCTGAGCCACCCATTGCCAAGGAATCAGGTTACTGTGATGCTCCATCACCGTCAGAATAATTTCATCCCCAGCCTTAAGATTGTTTAATCCCCAACTGTAGGCCACCAAGTTAATGCCTTCACTAGCATTACGGGTATAGATAATCTCTTGGCGGGAGGCGGCATTCACAAAAGCCGCAATTTTATCGCGCGCCCCTTCGTAGGCATCTGTGGCTCGATTACTAAGGGTGTGGACTCCCCGATGCACATTGGCATTGGCTTGCTCATAATACTCTTGCAGGGCTTGCAGCACCTGGGTTGGCTTTTGAGATGTAGCCGCACTATCCAGATAAACCAGGGGTTGATCATGAATCCGCTGATCCAGAATGGGAAAGTCAGGCCGAACTTGCAGGGCAAGGGTTTTTTCTTGGGTGACAATCATGGGTATCGATATAACCTCTGAGGATAGAGAATCTAGCGGATCTGAGACAAAACAGCATTGAGCAAAGTCTGGCGCAGCTCAATCATCGGGATTTGATCAATGATTTCAGCCGCAAAACCTTCGACCAGTAAATCGCCAGCACTCTTTCGGTCTAACCCGCGACTTTGTAGATAAAAAATTTCATCGTCGTCTAATTGGCTAACCGTCGCTCCGTGGGCACACTTGACATCATCGGCCACAATTTCCAGTTGGGGTTTGGTATCCACCCTAGCTTTGGCCGACAATAACAGATTGCGACTGAGTTGACTGGCATTGGTTTGCTGAGCCGCCTTAGGGACAAAAATCTTACCGTTAAAGACGGCCCTAGCGCGATCATCAACAATGCACTTATGTAATTGCTGAGCCGTGCAATGAGAACCTGTAAAGGATAGCTCAGAATGGGTATCGGCAATTTGCTGATCGACTGCCAAGGTTAATCCATTCAACGTTGTATCGGTTTGCTCGGCTGTGGGGACAATCACTGGGTTATGTCGAGACATCTGTCCCCCTAGACTGAGGCTGGTGAGGGTATAGCGACTATCCCGATCTTGAGACACCGCCGTTTTGCCAATATGAATCGCTTGTTTAGCTTCTCGCTGAATGCGGCTGTGGTTGAGTTGGGCATTTTGTCCCAACCAAACTTCAGTGACTGCATTGGTGAAATAGGTACTTTCGGCTAAGGCGACATATTCTTCAATCAGGGTGGCTGAGCTATTGTTGTGGGCAATGACTAGGCTGCGGGGATAGTTGACGCTGGGGGTATCCTTAGCGGTGGTCAAAAACAGCAGGTGAATGGGTGTGTCAATGATTTGATTTTGGGCAACTTCAACGACCGCCACATCTTCAAAACAGACGGTATTCAAAGCGGTAAACACTTCCGTCATCCCTTGCTGTTGACCCAATTGTGCGATCGCACCTGGATCTGCATCTGCCAGAGTACTCACCTTGAGACCCGCCGGACACGCACTGATTGAAGATAAAGTGGGTGCATAGACACCATTCACAAATACCAACCGGACTGAAGCTTCTGTCCATGTCAGGGCTTCGAGATCTGGGGTTGGCAGAGTGGTGGAGCCAGAAGCCCTTTGAAACGCCGTTTGATACAAGGCCGACAAATCTGTGAATCGCCAGTCTTCATCGTGGTTACTGGGGAGGGCTTGTTCTTGGATGAGACTGAGGGCGCGATCGCGCACCTCCTCCAATCCAACAGGACTAACTTTTTCCACCAGTGGTCGCTGCTGCAAAAGTGCTGCCAAATAAGCCTGCCGATCAGGCGTTCCAGAACGCAGGGGCTTGTCTACAGTATCTGGACTAGAAATTTGTAAAGTCATCGAGCCGCCACCTCAGCCATATCTTCTTCGCGCACCCAATCATAGCCACGGGCTTCTAACTCTTGGGCCAATTCTTTGCCACCCGTTGTCAAAATCCTTCCTTCGGCCATCACATGCACAAAGTCCGGGACAATATAATCGAGCAACCGCTGATAGTGAGTAATCAATAGAGTGGCATTATCAGGCTTAGCCAGTTGATTGACCCCATTGGCCACAATTTTGAGGGCATCAATATCCAATCCAGAATCCGTCTCATCCAAAATGGCTAACGTCGGTGCCAACAGCGCCATTTGCAAAATCTCATTCCGCTTTTTCTCCCCCCCCGAAAACCCCTCATTCACACTGCGATCCAAAAACGCCGGGTCCATTTTCACCACATCCAGCCGCTCCCGCACCAGATCGTCAAAATCAAAAGCATCTAGTTCTTCTAAACCTTCATGTTGGCGCTTCGAGTTATAAGCCACCCGCAAAAAGTCCAGATTACTCACCCCTGGAATTTCCAAGGGATATTGAAACGCCAGAAATACCCCAGAACGCGCCCGATCTTCAGGTTCCAGCTCCAGCAAATTTTGACCTTTGTATAAAACCTCACCCCCCGTCACGGTATAGACTGGATGGCCTGCAAGCACCTTAGAAAAAGTGCTTTTCCCCGATCCATTCGGGCCCATAATCGCATGGATTTCCCCCGCCTTAATATCCAGGTTTAAGCCCTTGAGAATGGGAGTCCCGTCTACTTCGGCGGCTAAGTTCCGCACAGATAAAATCAATTCACTATTTTCAATAATCACGCGCCAACCTCTTAACTGCTGATTAACTGCTGAGTTTTATAAAAGTTCAAAATTCGCTAATTCGTTTGAGAATGCTAAATACGCTATATAAGTCATTGCCAGGATTACGAAGTTCCAAGATCCTCGATGTTGCATACCGAGGTTCATCGTTCTCTGGCAGAGCCTCCTACCACTCTCGAAAAAATTGGTCATCCTGAATGAATTGCAGTCCAAATCTATCGATCAGGTTATGCAGCGTAAAATGCCGTTGAGTTCCTTACCCTACCGAACCTTCTAATTTCAGGCTGAGCAGGCGATCGGCTTCGACGGCAAACTCCATCGGTAACTGATTGAAGACATCCTTGCAGAAGCCACTAATCATCATGGAAACAGCATCCTCAACTGAAATACCGCGCTGGGAAAAGTAGAAGAGCTGATCTTCGCCAATTTTGGAGGTGGAGGCTTCATGCTCCACTTTGGTGGTGTTGTTTTGCACCTGGATGTAGGGGAATGTATTGGCTTCGGCATCACTGCCGATCAACATGGAGTCACATTGGGAGTAATTGCGTGACCCGTCGGCTTTGGATCCCATTTTCACCAGACCGCGATAGCTGTTTTGGGAGCGCCCAGCGGAGATGCCCTTAGAAATAATCGTGCTGCGGGTATTTTTGCCAATGTGTACCATTTTGGTGCCGGTATCGGCCTGTTGCTTGTTATTGGTAAGGGCTACGGAGTAAAACTCACCCACAGAGTTATCACCGACTAAGACACAACTGGGATATTTCCAGGTAATCGCAGAACCGGTTTCGACCTGAGTCCAAGAAATCTTGGAGTTTTTCCCAGCACAAAGTCCGCGCTTGGTCACAAAGTTATAGATGCCACCTTTACCGTTTTCGTCGCCTGCGTACCAATTTTGGACAGTGGAGTATTTAATTTCGGCATTGTCTAAGGTGACTAGCTCCACCACGGCTGCATGGAGTTGGTTGGTGTCGAACATGGGGGCTGTGCAGCCTTCCAGATAGCTGACGTAGCTATCTTCTTCGGCGATAATCAACGTGCGCTCAAACTGACCAGAGCCTTCGGTATTAATCCGAAAATAGGTAGACAGTTCCATGGGGCAGCGCACGCCTTTGGGAATAAACACAAAGGAACCATCACTGAATACGGCTGAGTTGAGAGCCGCGAAATAGTTATCGTTGATGGGGACAATGCTTCCCAGATAGCGCTCTACCAAGTCGGAGTAGTCGTGTAGGGCTTCAGAAATGGAGCAGAAAATTACCCCTTCCTCGGCCAATTGCTCTCGGAAGGTAGTGGCCACAGAGACACTATCAAAAACTGCATCCACCGCCACATTACTCAGCCGTTTTTGCTCAGACAACGGAATTCCCAGTTTTTCAAAGGTTTCGAGTAAGACTGGATCGACCTCATCTAGGCTTTTCTTCTTGTCTTTTTCCTTGGGTGCTGAGTAATAGGTAATGTCCTGATAATCAATGGGCGGGTAGTGGACATGGGGCCAGCTCGGTTCAGTCATTTTCAGCCATTGACGATAGGCTTTGAGCCGAAAATTGAGCATAAATTCGGGCTCATTTTTTTTTGCTGAGATTAGCCGAATCACATCTTCACTGAGACCACGGGGAATGGTCTCAGTTTCAATCTCAGTCACAAAGCCGTATTTATAGGGTTGATTAACCAGAGTTTGTACAGTTGTGGTCATGGGATGTGTTCTCTTTGGGATTGGAGGCAGGCGTGTATAATCAATAAAACAACTGTTTTGTTGTTCAACTTCAATCTTAGAGTACTTTAGCAACGATCATGTTGTCAAAGTCAAATCCAAATGATGTAATTGAGTTAGTGAATATATAGGTAGGAGTGTGATCTCTTTCTAAAGACTGACCTGCCAACGCTGCTGTTAATGCCTGTCTGAGTACCTTTTCAGTTGTGACTATTGCACCTTCGACAAAACAGGATATCCTCCAGCAATTGCTCAAGCGGGGGCAAGCCAATACCCATGAGTTGGCAGAACAGCTAGAGGTGACCCCCCAAGCAATTCGACGACATCTCAAGGATCTTGAATCAGAAGGATTGATTCTGTTTGAGACGGTTCATTCTGGCATGGGCCGACCGCAACATGTCTATCAATTGAGTCGAGCGGGGCGCGATCTCTTCCCTAATCGCCACGATGTGTTTGCGATCGATTTGCTGGATACTCTATCTGAAACTGTCGGCAAAGACCAAATGCGGTCTATTCTCCGCAAACAATGGGAACGCAAAGCCCTTGAATATCAACAGCAACTGGGTCAGGGTTCCCTTAGTGAAAGAATTGCCAAGCTAGTTAAGATCAGAGCTTCAGAGGGGTACATGGCAGAATATTATCCCATTCCTAAAGACGTAGACCCAAGGAAGGCAAGGCAGTTTATTTTCACAGAATATAACTGTGCCATTTCCCATATAGCGGAAACCTTTCCCAGCGTCTGCGATCACGAACTAGAGATGTTTGCGCTGGCTCTTGAAGATTGCCAAGTTAAACGCACCCACTGGATTGTGAATGGTGAGCATCGCTGTGGATATTTGATTCAAGCAGAGGGTTAACTCTCCTCCTCAGATTTTTCAGGTTTCAACAGCGGAAAGGCAATTACATCCCGAATACTGGCTGCATCACTGAGGAGCATCGCTAAACGATCAATGCCAATGCCCAGCCCGCCAGTGGGCGGCATCCCATATTCTAAGGCCGTGATGAAATCTTCATCCACACCGTGGGCTTCTAAATCTCCAGCGTCCTTGCGAGCTGCTTGTGCTTCCAGCCGCTGGCGTTGGTCAATGGGGTCTGTGAGTTCGGAAAAACTATTGGCGGTTTCTCGACCGACGATAAATAACTCAAAGCGTTCTACCAAACCCGGTTGCGATCGATGGGGTTTGGCTAAGGGTGAAATTTCCACAGGGTAATCGAGGATAAAGGTGGGTTGAATCAAGGTGGATTCGACGGTTTGCTCAAAAGCTTCATTGAGGATATGGCCAATACTCTCGCAGTCTTCAACCCCGGTAATCCCAGCTTGAGTTGCGGCTTTCTGCGCTGCTGCCACCGTTTTAAAGGTGGAAAAATCCAGACCTGTTTTCTCAACAACGGCCTCCTGCATCGTCATCCGCCGCCACGGCGGGGTTAAATCGATGGTTTCGCCTTGGTAGGGAACTTGCAGACTGCCCACAGCACTCTGAGCCGCTGCACCGATCAGTGCTTCAGTTAAGTCCATCATGTCGTTGTAGTCGGCGTAGGCTTGGTAAATTTCAATCGTGGTGAATTCAGGATTATGCCGTGTCGAAATGCCCTCATTGCGAAAGATCCGCCCTAGTTCAAACACCTTCTCAAAGCCACCGACAATTAAGCGCTTTAGATGGAGTTCTGTGGCAATTCGCAGATACAGATCCATTTCTAGGGTGTTGTGATACGTGACAAAGGGCCGCGCTTCTGCCCCTCCTGCTTCGGTATTTAAGACGGGGGTTTCAATTTCAATAAAGCCTTGCTCATCTAAATAGCGGCGCATACTAGCAGTGATTTGAGCTCGCCGCCGAAAGGTCTCTCGGACAGTAGGATTAACAATCAAATCTACATAGCGCTGGCGATAGCGCTTGGCAATATCCGTGAGACCATGCCATTTGTCCGGCAACGGTAGCAGAGATTTAGTGAGAACCGTATACTCCCGCACATAGACAGAGAGTTCTCCTTTTTCCGTGCGCTTGAGGGTTCCCTGGACGCCAATAATATCGCCGACATCTGTGAGTTGCTTGAGGTGGGTAAAGGCTTGTTCATTTTGCTTGCCCATCTGTGCTTGAATGCGGGATTTTTCTAGATAGAGCTGAATGGTTCCCGTTTCATCTTGGAGGTTAAAGAAGGCTAGCTTGCCGAAAACGCGACGGGCGAGGATCCGACCTGCGATCGCCACCTCAACATCCACCTCTTCGCCATTGGCAAGATCCGCAAACTTCTCTTGCAGGGCTTGAGCAGTATGGGTAGACTGCCAACGATAGGCATAGGGATTTAAACCCGCTTGTTTAAGCTGTTCAACCTTTTGCAAACGAGTGGCGCGCACCTCTTCTAACGTAGAGGCCGCAGGGGATGAAGCAGAAGGCTGTTCAGCAGACATAGATAATCCTTAATAGCTGTTCAGCAGACATAGATAATCCTTAATATATAAACACTCAGACCCTATCAATTGTCATTTTTTCATCTTCACACAGCCTGTAAAATTTGAGGCTGGGGTAGTGGTTTCCCTCGAAGATTTAGGATGCAATGGGATTATCTTAATGATGGGTGACCTGGGATTCGAACCCAGAACCAGCGGATTAAGAGTCCGATGCGCTACCGTTGCGCTAGTCACCCATTAACCTGTGTCTCCAGATTATTAAGATAATAAACCAGCAGAGAGTAAACGCAAAGCAGCGTTTACTGATTTTCTGTCTTTGGAGATAAGGGGGTGATGCAATGCAAAAGTGGCTCTCTATTGTCGGGATTGGAGAAGATGGGCTGGAAGGGATGAGTCCAGTGGGGCGATCTCTCCTCGCTCAAGCCGCCCTGATCGTTGGCGGAGACCGTCATCTTGCCATGCTGCCCGCCGATGATCCACGGGAAAAACTCCACTGGAGTTCTCCCATCGAAGATACAGTCAATCAAATTATTCATCGTCGCGGGCAGGCAGTTTGTGTTCTCGCCAGTGGCGATCCAATGTGCTATGGCATTGGTATTACCCTGACTCGTCAGATTGCGATCGCACAAATGACGATCGTTCCCGCTCCCTCTGCCTTTAGTCTTGCCTGTGCTCGTCTGGGATGGTCTCTGACCGATGTCGAAACCCTGAGTTTATGTGGTCGCAATCCGGCTCTCTTAAACGCTGTACTTTATCCTGGGGCAAGATTACTGATCCTCAGCGCAGACAAAACAACCCCAACAACCATTGCCCAACTCCTGACTCAACAAGGTTACGGCAACAGTCAAATCACCGTTCTAGAACACCTAGGTGGTCCCCACGAACACCTCAGCACTGCCGTTGCTTCCACCTGGACTACGACTGCTCTGGCCGATCTAAATACCATTGCCATTCACGCCCATCTCACCCTTCCTTCCCTTTGTTTCCCTACTCCTCTGCCCCTCTCCCCCCACACCCCTGGACTCCCCGACACCGCCTACCACCACGACGGTCAGTTGACTAAACGAGAGGTGCGCGCGCTTACCCTATCCGCCCTTGCCCCGATACCTGGGCAACTGCTCTGGGATGTGGGAGCGGGCTGTGGTTCCATCGCTATTGAGTGGATGCGCTGCGATCGCCGATGTCGTGCGATCGCCATTGAACCACAGCCAACCCGCCTGCAATATATCGCCAATAATGCCACAGCTTTGGGGGTTCCCCATCTCAAAATTGTTGCAGGAGCAGCCCCTGTCGCCCTGCAGGAATTACCAGAGCCGGATGCCATCTTCATTGGTGGTGGATTGACGACATCCGGATTGCTGGAGACCTGCTGGCAAGCACTGCGTCCGGGAGGCCACTTAGTAGCCAATGCCGTGACGGTTGAGAGTGAACAAAAGCTATTGCAGTGGCAAGGTAAGCTGGGGGGCAACCTGACCCGCATAGCCATTCAGCGGGCAGAACCTGTCGGCCAATTCCTGGGCTGGAAAGCAATGGTTCCGGTAACACAATGGGCTGTGGTCAAGGAATGAGTCGTCACTATTTAGGATAGCTTCGGTAAATGCAGAGGACTTTGCTGTAGATCTGTCCTTATAAAGATTCTATAGAGCAAAATCGCCATTAAGCTACTAATTTGCAAGGTATAATCACAAAGAAGCTGTATATCTCTCGTTAATATTGAGATATAGTAATACTAATCAACGTGCTTCTAAGCTTGGAGTTTTGCAAACTCATGGTGCTTTGGAGGAATACACAAGACTTCAAGAACTATATTTAGAGGGTCGGTCAAATCTTAATGACATCAACCAACGTATTGATGAATTGAAAAAGGTGGAGGAGGGAAAAAGTTCACTGCGAATAGAAAAAGAGGTATTGAAACAGAGAACACGGCAAGACTACGAAGAGCGCCATACTCAGGCTGAACGTGCAATTGCACTATTTAATTCTAATTCGCAAGCTCTCTATGATGCTCCAGGCACTCTTGCCATCAATGTAGGTCAAAGTGGTTTTCAGTTCAATGTAGAGATTGAACGAGATCGTAGTGAAGGTATTGGAAAGATGAAGATCTTTTGCTATGACTTGATGTTTGCACAGCTATGGTCACAGCGTAAGCCATCACCAAATATTCTTATTCATGATAGTACGCTCTTTGACGGAGTAGATGAGCGACAAGTGGCTTTAGCTCTCGAATTAGCTGCTAGAGAATCGGAACGTCTTGGGTTTAAATATATTTGCGCTCTTAATTCGGATATGGTTCCTTCAACAGAATTTTCGTCTGGATTTAATTTTGACTCTTTTGTAAGGTTGAGGTTAACAGATGATGAGGTTGGAAATTTACTTGGGATTAGCTTCTAACAGTCAATCCCAATCGTGTTTTTCGTTCACCCGCCTATGAACGTGTGGTTGTAGTTCTATAACCCACATTCCGCTGTTTCGAGGAGCCAAAAAATAATTAAGATCAGAACCCTTTGGTAGCAATACTCTTGGCGATTTAGCTATTTTTGAGATAATCAATCCATATTCTCAATAAGATGAAATGATTGA
>JAAUOM010000079.1 GCA_012034865.1 Acaryochloris sp. CRU_2_0
ACAGACCCCGTTTGCAAAAGTCCATAGACCCGCTCAGCATAGCGCACCCCTTGAGCTGCTAGCAGCGGTTCCCCCCCATCGACGCAATTGCCCAAATACTGACCATCCCAGGGCTTTTGCCAACCAGCCTTGCGGATCCACATTCAACGTCAAACGCAACTCTTCATAGGGCAGTCGCACCACGGGGATAGAGTACTGCGGGGCCAGCTCCATCAGCACCTTCAGGACCGCCGGATTGGCATGGTGATGTAGATGTCCATCCACATGGGATAAAGGCAAGCCCGTCTGCTGAAACTTTTGCAGTTGGGCGACAATTTCCAGCCGCAGCTCTTGGCGAACCTGGGGATGGAAATAGTAGCGCCAGCCCGCCTGCACTGGATTTTCAGGGAAATACCCCTGCTCATCCACCAAATGAGGGATTTGGGTGGGCGGCAGCACCGCTTTACCACAGCCCAACACCAAATGCAAACCAACGGCCAAATCAGGATGCTGCTCAGCCAGATCAACTGCCTCCGCAAACGCACCTCCGGTCACCATCAAACTGGTACTGGTGAGAATACCCTGGGTATGGGCTTGAATAATGGCTTGATTCACCCCCTGAGAAAACCCAAAGTCATCGCCATTGACCACCATATATCTCATGGCAGCCATACCATCCAGGCCATGTAGACAGGGACCATACCCTTATCCCCTCTGCGCAGATGGCATCGGATCGCGGCGGGGCCACAACCGCAGACCCGTTAAGGCCACCTTCGACAAGCGGGGCATCAACAGTGGCTGCAAGAGTTGCGGATCAAAGCGCTGCATGCGCTGGTGGTTGGCCTCTAGACAAGTTGTCAAGAACTGCATGGGTGTCAAATCATCCATGAAATGCCCTGCTTCAGCGGCGGTAAACGGTTTGCCCTCCGAGTCACCCGATCCGCCAAAGGCTTGAATTAAGGTGCGTAGTGCCTTGCCATAGTGCCAGAGGGCACGAATACCGCGCGGCCCCTCCCAGGTCCAGCCTTGCTGGATATGCAAATAAGTAACCCAATTGACAAAGAAGACAATATGACGAGCTTCCTCATCCAAAATTGGCTCAAAGATCTTAAAGATGCTTTCTGGCATGTACCGGGCTTGGCGCGCTAACTCAAACATGCCAAAGGCAAAGTAGGAATCGAGACACTCGCCAAAGCCAAAATCCGTAAAGGCGGTTTCAATCTGGTCGGGGACTGCAATGTCAGGTAAGGGAGACACTTGGATGTCGTACCGCTTAATGAGATGGTTTAACAAACGGGCATGGCGATGTTCTTCTCGACCCTGTAAGGCGATCGCTTCTTGAATCAGCGGATCCGTAAGGGTTTGCGCAAAAGCGCTGACCATAACCCCGGCCTCACTTTCAGTGAGTAACGCTTCTCGCCAGAAAGGTATGCCCCGTAAGCGCTCTAGGGATATTGGATCGAGATCGGGCCAGGGTAAGGTTTCTGGTTCGTAGTCGAGATAACTGTCTAAAAAGCTGCGACAGAAGAGCTGTTTATGGTCTTTGCTTCCTAACTTAATCATAAATGTCATCCCTCCTCAGGCGCAGTAGGTTATTTTCCATTAGACTTTTTAGACTTTAGCCGCAGCTTCCGTGCGTCGCTCTTGCAAATAGGCAAAAAACTCGCGACCTTCCCGTAGACGGCGAACCAACATCTGGGGGTCTCCTAGCATTTCCCCCACAATCGGGATAATGGCTTGGGGACGGAAATAAAAGCGACGATACATGCGTTCTACCGCATCTTCGATGGCGGCACTAGATAGGTTGGGATAGGCCAAGGTCGAGGTTTGAATTCCCGAATCCGCCACCAAGGAATGATCGCTAAACCAGTTGTTGGCCTTGGCCTGGGCATACAAGGCCGTACCGGGATAGGGGGCGGCAATCGACACTTGAATAGTATGGGGATTGACCTCACAGGCAAACCGAATGGTTTCTTCGATGGTTTCTGGAGTCTCGTCGGGCAGACCAATAATAAAGGTGCCATGTACTGTAATTCCCAACTGGCGGCAATGGGCCATGAACTTGCGGGCTACCTCTAGCTTAATGCCCTTGTTGATGCCATCTAAAATCTGCTGATTTCCCGATTCAAACCCCACCAACAACAGACGTAAGCCGTTGTCTCGCAACTGCTTGAGCGTATCGTAGTCCAGGTTAGCGCGGGCATTGCAACTCCAGGTTAGCTTCAGGCGTTTCAGGTGGTCACTAATGGCGATCGCACGGGGTTTGTCAATGGTGAACGTATCATCATCAAACATATACTCCCGCACGGTATCGCCAAATAGCGACTTGGCCATTTCCATCTCCCGACCGACAGCTTCTGGGCTTTTGGCCCGGTAATTGTGGCCACCGATGGTCTGTGGCCACAGACAAAAGAGCACTTGGCCGGACAGCCGCGTCCGGTATAGAAAGAGATGTAGGGATGCAGCAAATAGCCAATAAAGTACTTTTTAATCTCCAGATCACGGGCATACACGGGCAGGACACTGGGCATGGCATCCCAATCATGAATGAGGTCTCGCTCTGGATTATGGTGAATCTGCTGGTTGGGATCGCGGTAGCTTAATCCTTTAATCTCCGCTAGGGGCTTTCCTGCTGCTACGTCCTGACAGGTGTAGTCAAATTCGTTGCGGCAGACAAAATCAATGACCGGGTGATCTTGCAGGGTTTCTGTGGGCAAGACTGCGACATGGGCTCCAATAAACCCCACTTGGGTACTGGGCTTTTGGGTCTTGATCGCTGCAGCGCATTTGACATCATTGGCCAGAGAAGGCGTGCTAGTGTGCATAATTACCAGGTCGTAGTCTTGGGCGACCTTGAGCACATCCTCAACGGTTTGCCCGTGAGGAGGGGCATCGATCAGCTTACTGCCAGGCACCAAGGCCGCAGGTTGAGCCAGCCAGGTGGGATACCAAAAGGAGGTAATCTCCCGCTTGGCCTGATATCGAGCCCCTGCGCCACCATCAAAGCCATCAAAGGAAGGAGGACTCAAAAATAGGGTTTTCTGCACAATTTCACTCCTCACTGCTAAGATACAGTCCAATCACAACTCCAATCCCAGCGATATCCCAGTTTTCAAGACATTGATGCTGAGAAACAATCCCTCCAACGCCAATTCTCTGAAAGCAACCATAGCGTATCAACCACAGGTCTGTCTTGAGGGGCATATTGATTCTTCATAGGCTTGAGCAGTTGATTTCTGGGGTAGGGATAGATATTATGACAGTTCTGCGGCAGGTTGAGGCATGGTTTCGGTTGGGGTTTTTATTGATTTGAGATGGCACCCCGGTGCCGGGGGGCATGTGAAGTGCTGGGAGTCTTTTGCTACCGCTGCGATCGCCATTCCCGATCACCTAGACTTGAGTCTGCATTTTTTAGGGGATCAACACCAAATCATCCAACGCGCAGACAATGTTTGCTATCTCCTCCATCCTCCCCAATTCAGTACAGAACGACTGCCCTTCTTGACCGATGTTCCCGGTCACACGGATATCGCTCGGTATAATCCCGCGCTGCTACCCCATTTGACCCAGCCGGATATTGTCCATATTACCCACCCGCAATTTACGTTTGGCAAAACCGCGCTCCGCTATTGTCGGCAGCAGCGTAAACCCCTAGTGGCCTCCATCCATACCGATACCCCAGAATATTCGAGAATCTATACAGAGCAAGCGTTACAAAAATTGTTTGGCCAAGGCGGGCTCAACCACCTGCTCACCCACCAACTCCAGATTCCGCGTCGGTATAAGCAATGGATGATCGCTCGTCAAAAACGCTATTGGCACGCCTGTGCCCATGTATTTACGGCCCAGCCCTCTGATTATGCAGAAGTGAATACGGTGCTGCCCCCAGCCCGGATCTCCCACTTACGGCGGGGAATTGATCGAACCTTATTTAATCCTCAGCAGCGCGATCGCCCTTGGCTAGAGCAGACCTACAGGATTCCCCCTGGTCAATTCCTGCTCTTGTTTGTCGGGCGTTTGGATGCTTGCAAAAATATCCTTACCTTTGCCCAAGCGGTGAAGATCTTGCTCGACCAAGGCTTGCCCGTTCATGCCTTGGTGGTGGGACAAGGCAGTAGTCACCCAGCAGTGCAGGATCTTTTAGGAGAGCATGTTTCCCTCCCTGGCACGATCCAGCATCAGCAACTGGGACCGATTTTTGCCAGTGCAGATTTATTTGTTTTTCCCTCAGCCACGGAAACCATTGGCAATGTAATTGTGGAGGCCAAAGCCTCTGGGTTGCCGGTGTTAGTTTCTGGGCGGGGCGGAGCCTATCAGTCAATTCAAGCCTCTGGAGAAGATGGCATTGTTGTTGAGGATGATCAGCCAGAAACTTGGGCGGCGGCGATCGCAGATCTCTATCACAATCCCGATCGCCTAGCCCACCTGCGACAAGCTACCCTAGCCCATATCGATCACCACTGGCCTTCTTGGTTAGAAGTGTTGACCACCGAT
Source organism: Acaryochloris sp. CRU_2_0 (assembly GCA_012034865.1). Lineage (GTDB taxonomy): Bacteria > Cyanobacteriota > Cyanobacteriia > Thermosynechococcales > Thermosynechococcaceae > Acaryochloris. The sequence continues at coordinate 4,474 of JAAUOM010000079.1, forward strand.
TTACTCCCCGTTTGGCAGTCCCTGGTGGGGGTACCCGCACGGGTAAATTGACCAGATTGTTTTTAAGTAAAAATCGTGCCGTTGTCTAGCCCCATCATTTAGGATAAATGGGGGATAGTTTCCCCCACTCCTGCTCCATGCTTCCACATTTTGCTGACTCTCTTAACCTCTGAAAAAGGCTATGACTCAATCCACAACCTCTTCAACTGATCCTCAAACCATGACCGCTGATAAACGGGGCTTGCCTGTAACAATCATCACGGGCTTTTTAGGTAGTGGCAAGACCACCCTACTCAATCACATCCTCTCCAATCAGGAAGGTCTGAAAACCGCTGTCTTGGTAAATGAATTTGGTGAAATTGGCATTGATAATGAACTGCTGATCACCACAGGTGAAGATATGGTAGAGCTGAGCAACGGCTGTATTTGCTGCACCATCAACAACGATTTGGTGGAGGCCGTCCATAAAGTTCTAGAGCGCTCCGACAAGATTGATTATCTGGTGGTGGAAACCACGGGACTCGCAGATCCCTTACCCGTTGCTCTTACCTTTTTAGGAACCGATCTGCGCGATCTCACTCGCTTAGATTCCATTGTTACGGTGGTTGATTCTGAAAATTTTAGCTTGGATCTATTCAACAGCGAAGCCGCCCAAAGCCAGATTGCCTACGGGGATATTCTCTTGCTCAACAAGGCCGATCTCGTAGATGAGGCCGATTTAGATTTACTAGAAGTGAGAATCCGCGAAATGCGAGAAGGGGCACGGATCCTCAGAACCACCAAGGCCCAAGTATCGTTGCCCTTAATTTTGAGTGTGGGGCTGTTTGAGTCGGATCAGTATTTTGACAAAGAACCCAAGCAGGGAGGGCACGATCACAGTCATGATCATCATCACTCTCATGACCATCATGACCATGAGGATCATAGCCACTGCGACCATGACCACGGCCATTGTGAGCATGACCATCACCACCACTCCCATCACTTAGAAAATGATGGGTTTACGTCCTTATCTTTTCAAAGCGATCGCCCTTTTTCTGTGCGCAAATTTCAACATTTTTTGGACGAACAACTGCCTTTGAGTGTGTTCCGAGCCAAGGGCATTCTCTGGTTTGACGAAAGTGAGAAACGCCATGTCTTTCACTTGAGCGGCAAACGCTTTTCCTTAGATGATGAGGAGTGGAAAGGCTCACCCAAAAATCAGCTCGTCCTGATTGGCCAAGATTTGGATCATGAAAAGTTGCGATCGCAAATCGAAAACTGCCTGACCACCTCTTCTACCCATAGCCGTAAAGGATTTGGCTAAGCATCAAGCAGACTCATTCATTTGCTGTTGAAGTTGTTGAACTTCCCCAATTGACAACCCTGTTGCCGAAGTAATAAGGCTAATTGTGACGCCCTCTTGTAATAGATTACGACTTGGCGCATGGTTTTGTCTTCATAACGTCGATGCCCTCGAACGCGGTAATCCAACATCCGAAAAGGGATTTCCTTTTTCGGTAGTGTTTAGAATTCCAGATGAAGGATGGATTCATCAGACTGAAGCAGAATCATGGCATCAGCTCGAATGGTTTCCAGGGAGGTTGAGATGAGGGCAATAGCATAGCGGTTTCTTGGCATTAAAGAGGCTCATCACTAAATGGATAAGGCTTTGATGGCACTTTCCCGGACCAACGAAGTAATACAACTTCCTCTCTCATTTGCTCTTGAGTAGTGGTTGATAAACGGGTGCGAAATAGTTCAATATCAACTAATTCATACCCTAGCCCTTCAGCAATATCACCCAAAAGTTGACCCGTGCGAATCATAACTTGCAAATAGGATCTCTGATCCCCCACAACATAGGCCAGTTGAGCACCGGGACGCAGAACAGATCTTAAATCTGCCAGATGTTTTGCCATCCCTCCAAAATAGAGCTTTACCGCTCGATGATAGAGTCGCTCAAAGCCGCTGTTTTTACCGAGGGTTATGCGCCGCTCTTCAATCGCCTTGGCAATTTGCTGAATGTCTGTATGCTTGGAGACCCAAATATCATCATTATCTGCCTTAAAGACATTGCGGGTATTAGAGCGGATCAATCCTTCCTTGAGCAGCCGTAACTCTGCTTTGTTTTGAATAAACCCAAGTAAAACAGACTCTAATCGAGTTGTGCGAGTGTAATCCTTCTCATTGGGATAAGGCGGTGATGTAATCACTCCATCAACAGACTTTGGTGCCAACACTCCTAAAATGTGACGGGCATCAGCGTGATGAATGACGGCAGGTACTTCTGTTAGAGTTTGTACTTGAGACAGATCTTCTGCCATCAAGCACACTTCCTTTAGCCAAGCGTCTACAACGGGAGCATCCTCCTTGACTTTATCTACACTCACTACACTGACTTCTGGGCCGAAGCGAAGATTACTGATAGAGGTGACGATCGCTTTTGCTAACGCCAACCGTAGGTGTTGGGAATGAGCTGGTTTAGCATACCGCTGAATTTGATCCAACAGCACCAACGTTTTGTGCAGCGGCAGTGGGCTAATGGAGTGAGTCAATATGATTTTCTGACTTTCTTCAGACAGCGTCCGTAATGTCTGGGTCTTCTTTTCAATCAGGGTTTTCGCAGCGTCACTCACTTGATGCGCTGAATTCAGCAATTCTGTCGGATCAGGAGTCCAGTCTAGTTTCACTGAACCCGCAAACCATGCCATCGGATTGGCTTCAATGCCAACACTTGAGAGTCCCAGCTTTTTGCCTTCAACAACGGTAGTGCCTGTTCCACAGAATGGATCAAGGATGTGATCACCCCTATCAAGCTGGAACTTACGAATATAGTCTTGGACAAGATGAGGTGGAAAGGAAAGAACAAAGCGATACCAGCTATGAACCGCACGATCCGCTTCACGAAGCTGATTTAATGCAGGATTACCAAGGTTGTTGGGCCGTTCGATAGTGTTTGGTGTAGCTTTCAAGAGACTTAAGGACGCTATATAGTGTTTACTGACTGGCACTGATATTCCCATAGAGCTACTACCCTTGCGCAAGTGCTGATGATGGCTGCAAGAAATCAACCAGAGGAGTCACATAAGGGCAGAAATACTCTGTAATAACAGCACAAACATTCTATAGTAGGCTGTGGGCAAATCAAGCTTGCCTTATACCATTTCTCGATAATCAGGCTACAGATCGAGGCAAGGAAGGTGGGGAAGATAAGGGAGAATGTGTAGCTCAATTTCGGAGAGTTGAGATTACATCTTTGAGTGACAGGTGGGTTGGGTCAAATGCGGATGGCTGTACCAGTGACCACAATGCCCCCCTTTGCCGGGATATCCACCACCAGCCGACTGGGGCGACCCATGGCTTCCCCTTGGTGAATGACAAGTGTGGTGGGTGCTGTGATTAACTGAGCATCACGTAAATAGCCCCCCAAGGCTGCCGCTGCTGCTCCCGTGGCGGGGTCTTCGACGATACCCCCTACGGGGAAAGGATTGCGGGCATGAAAAACGTCGGGACTGGCTCGCCAAATGAGCTGGAGGGTTAACAGGCCATCGTTTAGCATTAGGGCTTTGAGCCGTTCAAAATCATAATCTAGGTTGGCTAGGCGATCAGCTTGCGTCACTGCCAAAACTAAATGCCATGCCCCGGCATAGGCTCTAGCCGGGGGAATAGACTGATCCAACTCCTCTTGTTGCCACCCTAGGGCAGCCAAGGCAGCGCTGACCAGTGCATCCGGTGCTAAAGAATAGGCTGGCTCCACGGAAGTCAAGGATGCCTGCCGCTGGCCATTACAAGTGGAAACGGTAACGGGAACCTCCCCCACCGCCGTGGCCAAGCGGTATAGGCCATCTCCTTCTTGTTCACCGAGGACAATTCCTGTGGCGATCGTGGCATGTCCACAGAAGGGAACTTCTCCTTCCGGGCTATAGTAGCGAACGGTGCGATCAAATCCCGTGGATGGGGCGACAAAGGCCGTTTCGGAAAAGCCGATCTCAGCGGCGATGCGCTGCATGGTTGCTGAGTCAGGGAGGGTTTCTGCAATCCAAACGCCGGCAGGATTACCCCCGGTAGGGGTTGTGGTGAAGGCAGAGAGACGATGGACAAAGAAAGTCGTCATGCTTTAATTCGATAGGATTGGGGTTGGGGTGATTGGGGGGCGATCGCAATTATTCTGCATGAGCAACGTCTCAATGGCTTCAACGGGCAGCGGCTTGGCGATTAAATAACCTTGAGCATAATCGCAGTTGAAGCTTTGCAGCCAGTTCAGTTGCTCTTGGGTTTCTACCCCTTCGGCCACCGCACTCATCCCTAAATTATGAGCCAGGGTAATCATGGTGCGCACAATTTCCGCCTTTTCTGGGTCTGTGCCTAGGCCATTGATGAAGGATCGATCAATTTTAAGGGTATCCAAAGGAAAACTATGGAGAAAACTGAGGGACGAATAGCCTGTACCAAAGTCATCAATTTGCAGTTGCAAGCCCAACTCTTGCAGTTGATTGAGAACCTCAGAGCGATCGCTTCATTTTCCATGATCATGGTTTCGGTAATCTCTAGTTTGAGATGATCAGAATGGATTCCTGATTCTGACAGAATTCCTGCAATTTTTTGGCTTAAGTTGGGCTGAGACAATTGCTTTCTCGATAAATTCACACTCACACTGAAGGCAGGGATATCTAAAGTCTGCTGCCATTGCCGTAGTTGTTGGCAGGCTTCCCGTAACACCCATTCACCAAGGGTCAAAATCAGACCTGTTTCTTCAGCCACAGGAATAAATTCACTGGGGGCAATCAGACCCCGTTCAGGATGCCGCCACCGCACCAGTGCTTCTAGACCCGTGATCTGTTGATTAGGCAAAGAGATAATGGGCTGATAGTACAGATCAAACTGATGGTTGGCAATGGCAAGACGCAGATCTGTTTCTATCTTCAGTAAGGTTTGAACGCGATCGCGCATTCCACTTTCAAACACAGCATATCTCGACTTGCCGAGCGCCTTAGCTCGATACATAGCATTATCTGCATCCCGAAGTAGATCTTCCGGTTGCTGACACCCCTGAGAATTCAAGGCAATACCAATACTTGCCGAGGTATAGACGGTGTGCCCTTTCAGATTAAAAGCCCTTTCTAGTTCTTGGTTTAAGCGATTGGCAACGTTTTCAGCCTCCGTTAAAGAGGGAATATTTTCCAATAAAACGGCAAACTCGTCTCCGCCTAATCGCGCAATCACATCTCCAGGACGGAGGACGGCTTCTAAGCGGTGAGCTACCTCAATTAAGAGTTGATCGCCAATTTCATGACCCAAACTATCGTTGATTACCTTAAAGCGATCGCAATCTAGAAATAAAACGGCAAACAGATAATCCTGCTGCCGTTTCTTCCGGCTCAAGGTGCGCTTGAGTTGATCTAAAAATAAGGCGCGGCTGGGTAGACCCGTTAAGTGATCATACAGGGCAACATGATAGGTCAAATCCGTTTGGGAACCCGCTATGCGGATCATGCGATGGTTGGCAGTAAAGACGGCAATGCCCCGACTTCTCACCCACCGATAGGTTTGATCTTTATGACGAATTCGGTATTGGCATTCAAAGGTCGGGGTTTCTTCCTGTAAATGGCTTCGCAAATCTAAACGAAATCGTTCTCGATCCTCGGGATGGATGCGATCAAACCATTCTTCAGTCGAGTTGTTGATCTCTTGTGCTTCGTAGCCAATGATCGCTTTCCAACGCGGTGAGAAATAGACTTCTTGCGTTTGCAAGTTCCAGTCCCACAAACCATCATTGGCCGCTTGAGCCACCAAGGCATACTGCTCCTCGCGTTCGCGCAGGGCTGATAAGGTGCGCGTATGGTTGAGGGCATAGCGAATTGAGCGCTCCAATAAAGCAGAGGTAATTTTGCCCTTCACCAAGTAATCCGCTGCCCCCGCCGCCATTGCTGCGAGATCGGTTTCTCGGTCTTCTTGACCCGTCAACAAAATCACAGGCATTTGCTGGCCGAACTTCATCACTTCCCGTAATAAGTCGATCCCTGTTTGCTTGCCTAACTGGTAGTCAAACACATAGATATCATGGTGATGCCTTTCAATGGTTTGCAGCGCCCGCTCAAAGGAACTCACCCATTCCAGTTCAAACTGAGTCTTATTTAGATCAGCCAACAAATCTTCAAACAAAAAGTAATCATCTTCGTCATCTTCCACTAGGAGAATTTTGATCGGGTTAGAATCAAGTGTCCTCACAGCAAGTCTCCGGGGGTAGCGCTACCAGAGTCAGCCAATATTCGCCGAGGGCTTTGATCACTTCGACTAGCGCTTCAAAGGTAACGGGTTTGGTGATGTAGGTATTGGCTCCTAAGTCGTAACTGCGATAAATGTCGATATCCGCATTGGAGGTCGTTAAAATGACCACTGGAATGCGGCGCAGTTTGGGGTTGGCTTTAATTTCTTGCAGGGCTTCCCGACCATCTTTTTTGGGCATATTCAGATCCAGCAAAATCAAACCGGGGCGGGGAGAGGTTTGCGGATCGGCATAGGAACCGCGACGGCAAAGGTAATCCATCAGCTCTTCACCATCATTGACAAAATACAGCGGATTGTTGAGGCGGCTCTCTTCCAAGGCTTCCGCTGCTAGCAACCGATCATCTTCGTCATCATCTGCCATTAAGATCGTAATCGGTTTGGTTTTACTAATCATGAGGGTTGAGTCTCCATAGCTATTTGATGAACGGGTAAGGTAACGATAAAGGTGGCACCCTCTCCCGGTGTGCTGTTGGCGGTAATAAAGCCCCCATGATACTCGGCAATTTTGGCACAAACCGCTAAGCCAATCCCGGTGCCTTCATAGTCGCTGCGACTGTGCAACCGCTGGAATAACTTGAAAATGCGATCAGTGTATTTTTGCTCGAAACCAATGCCGTTATCGGCCACGCTGATTTGACACATCTCGGCATCGTTCACCTGTCCATTATGCTCAGCGATGGTCAAGGATTGGCTAGCAACTATAATTGACAAAGGTTGATCGGGCTGGCAAAACTTGAGGGCGTTGCTGATCAGGTTTTGAAAGAGCTGGTATATTTGCATGGGTTCAGCATCGATCACGGGCAAGGGGGCGATGTCTACCTGTGCCCCTGTTTCTTGAATCCGAGTCTCTAGATCATCGAGAATGCTGGCCATCACCTCCTGCAAATTGACTGGGGTAAAGGGTTGCGCCTTGGTGGTCACGCGGGAAAAAGCCAGCAGATTTTGAATCAACAACCGCATTCGACTGGCGGCGTTTTGCATGCGATCGACATATTCGTGGCCACGCTCACTCAGCTCGTCGCCACATTTGGTTTTTAAGCGATCGCCAAAGGCTTCAATTTTGCGCAGCGGCTCTTGCAAATCGTGGGAAGCCACATAGGCAAACTGCTCTAGCTCAGTGTTGGAGCGGGCCAGGGCTTCTACTTTTTCCGCAAGCTGAGCCTCAGCCAATTGACGCGCTTGATCTTGACGTACCAAAATGCGATCGGCACGGCGAACAATCACATACAGAATCCCATACAACCCACTGAGAATAACGAGTACGCCGATTATCCCTTGCCGTTGGGCTGCTTCTACTTCCTCCACCAGAGGAGTGATATCACTATAGAGTTCAAACACCCCCTCAATCGGTGAATTGGGGCCATTTTGGCGGATGGGAATGTAACTGGAAAGCAGACTTCTGCGGTTGAGATTTTGACCCAGCTTGCGATACTGCTTGCCAGAGGCAAGTTTGGTAATCACTTTGCCAGAGCGGGCACTGGTAAATCCCTTAGAGTGGGTCGCTTGTTGACCAATTTGACGTTGATCCGTGGAAAAAATCACCCGTCCCTTGAGATCAAACAGTTTGATTTTAACAATAGCTGTCCCTTTCATATGCTCATGAATGTGATCGCTAACGGTTATGAGCTGAGGATGTTCTTTTAAGTCTTCAGCCTTCAGGGCCGCTGTGGAACTTAAAAAGTGTCGGTTGTCATGCCCAATAGAATTAGAAATAATTTGAGCCATTTCAATGTTTTTCTGCTCACTAGCACTGATGAGCTGAGCAGTTGTGGTCTCTTTGGAAAATTCCCACAACAACAGGGTGGCAGTTCCACAAGCAGCCAGACTGGCAATAGAAAAATAGCGAAGTAACTTAAACAAGGGCTGAGTCTAGAGAAAAGGTGCTTTTGTGTTCTGAATCAATGTTTACAGGCCACTTTCCTTAGTGTTCCCTCCTCTAGCTCAATTTGCACTCAACCTTACTGGCGTTGGGTTCTTGTCTCTGTTGGCTACAGTTGTGGGTCATACCATTTTTGGGTCATCAGGTTAGCGTCTCAGTAGGAGGATATAGGAAAGATAGGGGAGAATTGCAGCTTAATGCCGCAGAATTGCTATAAAACCCCTTCTCTGAAGATCCATCTCCCTCTTCTTCCCCATCTGGAACTGCCCTATCATAAAGCTTTGACCCTAGAGGGAAAAACGCTTGTGTCTACGCTCACTGGCTTATGGATGATTCATGGAAATCTGCAAACGGCTAAAGTTTGGCAAGGCTTACAAGCTAAACTCGTCCAAGCTTGCCGGAGTGACCTTGCCCTTGCTGTTTTTCTAGAAGATCTATGGACCACTCCAGCAGCATCATTACCGGAATGGGCCACCCTTTTTTGTGAACGGGTGCAGACCCAAGCGATTCAACCTCGTTTTTTGTTGGGATATTCCTTGGGGGGGCGATTGGTCTTCCATGCCCTCCTTCAGCAACCGCAATTGTGGCATGGAGCCGTCATCATTAGTGCCGATCCGGGACTGCCCTCAAAAGAGGCTCGTCAGCAGTGCTTGGCCAAAGATATTGCCTGGGGCAACCAATTTCTGCAAGAGAACTGGGATGATCTGCTGCACAGATGGAATGTGCTGCCGATATTTTGCGATCGCCCCCCTCCCTATCCAGCTTTAGAACAAGAGTTCTCCCGTACCCAAATCGCTCAGGTTTTCCAAAACTTTTCTAAAGGACACCAAGCCGATCTCTTACCCCAGCTACAATGGCTACAAATCCCGATTCTCTTCCTCTCTGGAGAAGAGGATCAGCGCTATTGCCAAATCGGCCAAACCCTAGCCCAACATTGCCCTACCCTCTCACATCACACCATTCCCAATGCTGGACATCGTGTTCCCTGGGATAACCCGGAGGCATTTGTGCCCATCGTCCAGCAATTTTTAAGTGCTAATAAAGATGGTTCGCTACCGTCTTTGTGAAGTCTGGTAATGTGGCTAAGCGGTGTACTCTCAACACTCAAAATTAGCGGCGACCTTGTAAAGGCGGTAGAGGCAACGCTTTCACCTCCGCAGCATCCAGGATAGCGGCGTCTCGCAACTGTTCACGCAAATCTGGAATCACCGCTAAGGCTCTAGTCCAGGCTGGGATTTGTGAACTGGTGGGGTCACAGACATAGGCCTCGCCCGCATCTAAGATAATCTTTTCGAAGGATTCAATGGTCACTTCTTCTTGATGGCGATCGTAGTGCAAGTGATTGAAACTGGCATCGATAAAATATTGATGGGCAAAGTCTTGAGCTGAACGGCGGAATTTAACCTGCAAGGCATGGATGTGATCTTTGGTGAACACTACCCGTTCTGTTTCGGTGAGGGTGCGCAGAATTGAGCCTAAAATATCCCGACACATTTTTTGTAAACCGGATTGGTCGGAGTCTCCTAGGGTTTGATGCTTGTGTTCAAACACGCCTAAATCAATTTGGGCAATGCGGCGATGGGCGAGATTCCGGTAGACCTCCGAGAGCAAACCAATTTCTAAGCCCCAATTCCCCGGAATGCGAGTCTGCAAAGCCAAATCATGGGTCAAAGCAAACTCTCCAGACAAAGGATACCGAAAGGCATGTAAGTAGCGCAGATAGTCGTGGTCTCCGAATAAGTCGGTGAGGGAGGTGAGCAACGGAGCCACAAATAAGCGGGTGACTCGGCCATATAAGCTGCGCGGATAATGGCCTAGACGGGCATAGTAAGCTTTGTTAAAGGAAATCCCAAACTCTTTTTCTAGGAGAGGATACAGTAATTTCAGCGGATAGGAGCGATCGTAGGAGATGATATCGGCATCATGGAGTGCGATCGCATGGGCTTCTAGGGAGGCCACCCCTAACCCCAGCCAGACCGCTCGACCCTTGCCCTGGTAATGGCGTAAATCCAAACCCCGTGTCCGCAGATTTTCCAAGACCTGATTGACGGTTGGCCCATTTTCCCAAATCACATAGATTTTTTGCGGTAATCGGCTGAAGAAATGAACCGCTTGAGCATACTGCTGGATGGTATCAGCGTATAAACAAATCACGATAGTCTGCACAAATTCACAAGCTTGCAGGTGATCGCAGATTTGAGTTAAAGCAGGTCGTTCCAGCTCTGCATAAAGGGCTGGCATCAAGATAGCCGTGGGCGTAGCTTGTGTCAGTTCACACAAGCGAGTCTCTAAAAATTCCAAATCACAATCAAAATCGTGAATGGTTGTGATTAAGTCTGTTTATAGTCCATGCAATGCCCAGAACCCTTATAAAACATTGTTAAATTTTGAGGTACATGTCAATGTCAGATTTGCTACAAAAACACAAAAATACATCCCGGTATGATGCGGCTGGATAAATTGGGGTGAGCAGATTATGCAGAAGCTGACGTCTACATCGCCCGCTCACAGACCTGAATCCCATTACAGCATCATGGATGCGATAGAATAATCGACTTGCAGCATGGATGACGCTGACTCCATAGACTGAATGCTTACTCCTGGCCCTTTTGCTGGAAAGTGCATGATTGATCAAGCCCAACACCAAGCCTTTAACGTCAAAGTCAAATCCCTATTAGAAAGGATTTACGGCTCTAGGGCGATGACCTTCGGTCGGTCGGAGACCATCGCACCCCTACTAGAGCAATTGTTTGATTTGCTGCAACCGCATTTCGCTGACGCCATTGCCGAGAATCTCAACAAATGGAGCCAGGACAATATTTTGTTGATCACCTATGGCGATAGCATTAGTTCGCAAAAGGGTGAGTCTCCCCTTGTCACATTGCACCAATTTCTAGAAACCCACTTGCAAGATGTGGTGACGGGTGTCCACATCTTGCCCTTTTGTCCCTATAGCTCTGACGATGGCTTTGCCGTGATCGACTATCGGGCGGTCGATCCTGACTTAGGCACCTGGAAAGATATTCAGCAGATTGCTCAGTCTTTTAACTTAATGGTAGATCTGGTTCTGAACCATATATCCAGTCAGAGCCTATGGTTTCAGAATTATCTCCAGGGTAAACAGCCCGGTTGTGAGTATTTTATTGAAGTGGCCCCCGAAATTGATCTCTCAGCAGTAGTGCGGCCACGGAGTTCACCGCTTCTGGTGGCGGTTGAGACCCCAAGGGGTCAAAAACATGTATGGGCAACCTTTAGTGCCGATCAAGTCGATTTGGACTTTACTAACCCCGATGTTTTCTTAGAATTTGTGAAAATTCTGCTGTTCTATGTGCAGATGGGGGCTAAATATATCCGCTTGGACGCGATTGGCTATCTGTGGAAACAGGTGGGGACCTCCTGTATCCATCTACCCCAAACCCATGCCATGGTTCAATTGTTCCGAGCAATTTTAGAACTGGTGGATCCATCCGTTGCCCTGATTACCGAAACCAATGTCCCCAACCGCGAGAATCTTAGCTATTTTGGGAATCGCAATGAGGCTCATTTAATCTATAACTTCAGTTTGCCCCCGCTGATTTTGAATGCGCTGCTGCAAGGCAGAGCAGAACACCTGAAAACTTGGATGATGAGTATGCCCCCTGCCCCGTTAGGATGTGCCTACTTTAATTTCACAGCCTCCCATGATGGCATTGGTTTACGACCGTCGGAAGGACTCTTGCGAGAGGAGGAGTATCAGACGTTGCTCCAGTGTATGAAAGATTTTGGCGGCACCCTGAGTATGCGTACCAATGTCCAAGGGGTAGAGACTCCCTACGAAATCAATATTTCCTTTTTTGATGCTCTCCAAGGCACTGCTAAGGGGAAAGATCAATGGCACATTGAACGCTTTATCTGTTCTCAGACGATCATGATGTCCTTAGAAGGCATTCCAGCCTTTTATATCCACAGTCTTTTGGCCACCCCCAATGATTGGGAGAATGTCCGCAAAACCGGACGTAAACGGTCGATTAACCGTCATCAATGGTCTTTAAGCGTCCTAGAGCAGCAGCTCAAAAATCCTAAATCTGCCCATGCGATTGTCTTGCAAGAGCTGTCTCGGCTGATTAAGATTCGGCGACAGCAAGCAGCGTTTCATCCCAATGCCACTCAATACACATTACACTTGCCCAACAAAGCTTTGTTTGCGTTTTGGCGGCAGAGTATGGCGCGGGATCAGAGTATTTTTTCAATTCATAATTTGAGCGATCGCAAACAAAAACTAAAGCTCTCGGATTTAAATTTGGTGACCACCGATACCTGGTGTGATCTAATCCATAAAACCTGTATTCAGGGTATTTACGATACCTTAACCCTCAAACCCTATCAATCCCTGTGGATAACCAATAAATTCAATCGCGCTGACATGGATGAGTGATGGCCCAACTTGTTTTTACTGACTTAGATGGCACGCTCTTAAATCACGATGATTATGGCTACGAGGCTGCCTTGCCCATGCTGAAATGGCTGCAAGACCAGCAGGTGCCCGTGATTGCGGTAACCAGCAAAACCCGCTTAGAAGTTGAGGAGCTGTTGTGTGCCCTGTCCCTCCATGAACCTTTTGTCGTCGAGAATGGCAGCGGTATCTTTATTCCCCTAGCCGATCCTCGCTTTGATTGGACGATTGCCTCTCACATTTCTGAGCAGGTCTGCCAACCGAATCAACGTTATATTCGACTGTGCCTGGGGTGTACCTATGCGCAAGCTAGACAAGGACTGCACCAACTCTCTGAGCATCTGGAGATGCCCTTGCAAGGATTTGGGGATTGGAGTCTGGCTGAAGTCAGCGATCGCACGGGACTCTCCCTTAGCGATGCTCAAAAAGCACAGGCAAGAGAGTTTAGCGAACCCTTTGTCAATCCTGGGATAGAGCTTGCAAAACTAGAATCAGCCGTAGCGAAACTCGGGTTTCAGGTCTTAGTCGGCGATCGCTTTTGTCATCTAATTGGGGCAGGGGCGGGTAAAGGCAGAGCCGTTCAACTCCTGCGCCAGTGCTATGCAGCCAAACACCCACAAACACCCCTAATGACAGTGGGGTTGGGCAACAGCCCCAATGATTTGGCTCTGCTAGAGGTCGTTGATATTCCTATTATTATCCCAGGTTTTCAAGGTCCCCATCCAGATTTGGTCGATCGCGGTTGGCAAGTTGCACCCGCAGCGGGCGCACAAGGGTGGGCGCTGGCGATGGCTCAAGTGTGCAATAGCTGGTGAGGTGGAGGAAGAGGATGGGATCTCCAAGGGAATTTTGGGGAGCAGAGGAACGGCTAGAGTCGTCGGGGAAATTTTCGGGGTGTTTTATGGCTGCTTTTCCAGGCAGAGAACAACAGACAAGCTAAACCAATATTGATAGCTACATCGGCAATGTTAAAGACCGGAAATTGAATCAAGCGAAAGTCTAGAAAATCAATCACTTTTCCTAAGACTATACGGTCAATCCCATTCCCAGCCGCACCACCTAACAAGAAACCATAACCCGCTTGCTCCCAGCGGGTGAGTGGGGGTCCCCAGAGGGCAAAACCCACTAAAACGAGACAAACCGCCAAGGATAACCACGGTAACCAGGGACAGTCCTGGCATAAACTAAAGGCTCCGCCCTTATTCGTAACGTAGGTAAAATGAAAGACGTTATCTAAAATGGGTCGAGTTTGTGGGGGTTTGCGAAGTTGAAAATTCTGAGTAACCCAATATTTTGTTAGTTGATCGGCACCCAAGCTCAGGGAGGCGGTTACCCAAAACAACAGTTTTTTCCAGTGCATCGGTTAATAAAATAAGACTTGTCTAAGAAGGTATGCGATTACAGCAACAGCACATATAACAATCAGTTGCCCCGGCAAGGGTAACAGAGAATATTGCCAAATAGAGGCTCCCCAACTCATGGATGATGGTTTAAATAGGGATAGCCCCGTTAGATAAATCACACCCATTAGATGAATGGCAAGCAAGCCACACAAACAGCTGAGCAGCAAAACCTCAATCCGACGCTGTTTACGGAATGCTAAATAGCCACATATCCAAGCCCCTGGAAGGAAACCCAGCAGATAGCCGAAGGTCGGTTCTTTTAGGTAGCTTAACCCACCCCCCTGGGAAAAAACCTGCACCCCACTCAAGCCCAATACAAGATAAGCAATTTGAGATAAAGCGCCTGCATTTTTGCCCCCTAAACAGCTCACAAGCAAGACAGCACCCACTTGTAGCGTCACCCCTACAGACTGGATGTCAATCTGGTTCCAGTTAATGGGCCATTCTGTGGGCAAAGGAATAGCCACTTCAATAAAGACACCACTGATCGTCAACAACAAACCGATAATTGCCCAGAGAAGTTCATCAAAAATCGTCAGCACAGGTTGCGATCGCTCCGTTACAGAGGCCAGAAGTTACAAAAAGAAATAATACTTAATGAAGTTTTGCATAGATCGACCCATCAACAGGGAAATTCTACTGCCTTTAGCCCCTAGGACATCTGTTTTGAGTTGAATACCGAAGGCAAGTGAGGCTAGCTAGTTGATAGAACACTCACCAATGTTAGGATGTAGGAAACTAATACTCTGATTTTTGTCAACTAAGTATATCTGCTCTGTAGTCTAAGAACATTACTTAGAGGGCGAGGTCTGATAGTATTTTGATTAAGTTTGATAATAAAGTTACGGTGGCCCCGATAACAGAGGAGGAGATAGCTTAACAATGCAAACTTATGGAAATGCAAACGTTGAATATAAATGGTGGGCAGGCAACTCGCGCTATACAGACTACAGCGCTCAGTTTCTAGCAGCCCACATTGGCCAAATTGCCTCTATGTGCTTTTTTGCTGGTTCTTTTACATTATTTGAAATATCCAGATACAACCCTGATCTTCCGGTATACGCGCAAAACTTTGTCTGCTTGCCGCAATTAGCTCGTGAAGGTTTTGGCGTGGGATCCGGCGGCGTCATCGTCGATACCTATCCCTACTTTGCCGTTGCCATGATTCACTTGGTTGCCGCTGCTATTTTCGCTTCTGGTGCCTTGTTTCATATTTTGACTGGCCCCAAGAGTCTAGCGGATAGTGATGCAGCAGCGAATCAACGCTTTCACTTTGAATGGGATGATTTTGAAACTCAAGGTCGAATTCTGGGACATCATCTCATCTTTCTAGGTGCAGCCACTTTCTTGTTCGCAGGCTGGGCGATGACCCATGGGATCTATGATCCCAATGCAGGTGAAGTCCGAGCGATCGTACCCAACTTCAACCTGGTTCGTTTCTTTAACTATGGCTGGGCAACCCCTGGATTCAATCCATACTTTGTGGATAATCTTGAAGATGTCATTGGTGGTCACCTATTTGTTGGCTCCCTTTACACGTTTGGCGGCATTTTCCACATCCTTGTCAAGCCTTGGCCTTACACGGATCGCATTTATGTTAAAAACGCAGAAGCTTTGTTGGGCTACGCCTTAGGCGGCCTAGCTTTTGCAGGTTTCAACGCTGCTTATTTTTGCTCTGTAAATGACGTTGTTTTCCCCGTGGAGTTTTTTGGCCCAGTTCTTCAGCCCAATTTAGGTTTCTTGCCCAATTTTGCAGATACCTTAGATGTTGCTGCAAGTGGCCATACTAGCCGATTTTGGATTGCTAACTTCCACTATTTCTGGGCTTTTTATTGCCTACAAGGTCACCTGTTCCACGCTTTGCGTTCTGCGGGTTTTGACTTCCGTATCCTGACTCGGTTCTTTACCACTAAACCAATTGAAATTGATGCTGAAGTTTAATTGAGTTAGGTGAACCTACCGCAAACCTTTAAGGTCATGTCCTTATGGCTGCTTGGCTAGGGTAGTAGCTGCGATCGCAACCCTCTGGTTTGGTACTGAGCTATTTCCCTAGTCAGTTCTAGCAAGGTAAAACTTACTTAATTTAAACTTTCAAACTTCAAGCTATCTCAACGATAGTTAGAGATAGAAACCTGATTCAAATAACATTATTTTGTCGTCACCAACAACTATTGCAAATTTTTTCTACATTCAGTTAACGCAAGACAGAAGAGGAAACCGTAGTGACAGCATTTGCACGAGGAAAAGGTCGAGGGAAAGTAACCATCCAACCCGACCTCCCCACCTCCCCATTAAGCAACTTTGAGAACGAATGGTGGGCGGGGAACGTCC
>JAAUOM010000080.1 GCA_012034865.1 Acaryochloris sp. CRU_2_0
ATTTTTGAATCTCCTCGGCAGTATCTAGAGTGGTACCGGGTTGAACGTCTGCCTTTTCTGTGGCAAGCAGGTGCCCGCTCCAGCCATTCAGCGGTACGTTCGATCCATTTTGATCAGCCTCCGGTCATAGGCATCTTGCTCTATCGCAAGCATGTGATCACCAAGCAGCCCTATATTCCCCAAATGATCCGTAAATTTGAGGAAGCAGGTTTAATTCCCTTGCCGATTTTTATCAATGGCGTAGAAGGGCATGTGGCGGTTCGGGACTTGATGACGACTGGCCATGAACAGGCTCAACGGCAGCAAGGGATCAAGGAAATTCTGTCTTTATCGGAGCAGGCAGCGACGGTAGATGCCATTGTCTCGACGATTGGCTTTCCCTTGGTCGGTGGTCCAGCCGGATCGATGGAAGCAGGACGACAAGTGGCGGTGGCCAAGCAGATTCTCACTGCCAAAAATGTGCCCTATCTCGTAGCGGCACCCTTGCTAATCCAAGATATTTATTCCTGGACTCGTCAGGGGATTGGTGGTCTGCAAAGTGTAGTCCTGTACGCCCTGCCGGAACTAGATGGAGCCATCGACACCATTCCTCTGGGGGGCTTGGTGGGCAATGATATTTATATGGTGCCAGAACGGATTGATCGCTTAACGGGGCGGCTCAAACAATGGATTGCTCTGCGCCAAAAACCTGTATCAGAACGCAAACTCGCCATTTTACTCTATGGTTTTCCCCCAGGATATGGAGCCACAGGAACCGCCGCCTTGTTAAATGTCCCTAAATCCCTGTTGAAGCTCTTACAATCCTTGCAGGCTGAGGGATACCAGGTGGGAGATCTGCCAACGGATGGCGAAGAGATTGTTCAGTGGGTGCGTGAGGCCGATAGCGGGTTAGTCAACTCAGCCGCTACGAATGGTCATAGCCCCAACGGAGCCACCAGCGTTAATGTTCGGCAGTTAGAGAAATGGCTAGGATACCTACTCACCCACCGCATTGAAAAGCAGTGGGATTCTTTGACAGGCACAGGGATTAAAACCAACGGTGAAGACTTTAGTGTGGGCGGAATTCAGTTAGGAAATGTCTGGATTGGCGTCCAACCCCCTTTGGGCTTGTCAGGGGATCCGATGCGGCTGATGTTTGAGCGGGATCTGACCCCGCACCCGCAATATGCAGCCTTTTATAAATGGCTGCAAAATGGCCTACAAGCCGATGGGGTCATTCATTTTGGTATGCATGGCACCGTGGAATGGCTCCCTGGTAGTCCTCTGGGGAATACCGGCTATTCCTGGCCGGATGTGCTGTTGGGGAATATTCCCAACCTGTATATTTATGCGGCCAATAATCCCTCAGAGTCGATGTTGGCCAAGCGGCGCGGCTATGGGGTATTGATTTCCCATAATGTCCCCCCCTATGGACGGGCGGAGTTATACAAAGAGTTAGCAGCCCTCCGAGATTTGATTCAGGAATACCGTGAAGATCCACAAAAGAATGACATGCTGCGGGAGGCCATTTGCAAGAAAATTGTGGATGCGGGCATTGATACCGATTGCCCGTTTCCAGAAGCCAAGCAACTGGGAATTGAATTTACCCCCGAAAATGTGCGTCTGTTTAGTGCCGCAGCCTTTAATCACTATTAGTGGAACTGTATGAATATCTGCAAGTGCTAGAGACGCGCTTGTTTTCTTCAGGATTGCATGTGTTGGGTGAGGTGCCTGATCCGGCAAAATTGGCGAGTTACTTGCAGGCTTACTTTGGAGAAGACTTGCCAGAAGCTGCGATCACAGCCATTGCCACGGGCGAAGCAGCCCAGCAAATCCGAGAACGCTTTCCCCTCAATGGTAGTACCCCTAAACTCGAAGAAGCCCTGGAGATTCGTAGTCTATTGGCGCAAACGGGGGATGAATTAACCAATCTCCTGCGCGGCTTAAATGGCGAATATGTGCCTCCTGCCCCTGGAGGTGATTTGCTGCGTGATGGTCCTGGCGTTTTACCCACAGGCCGCAATATCCATGCCCTCGATCCCTATCGGATGCCCTCGTTGGCTGCCTACGAACGCGGTCGTGAGATTGCCCGCAAAATCCTAGCCCAAAATCTAGCAGAAAAAGGCACCTATCCCGAAACCGTGGCTGTAATGCTGTGGGGCTTAGATGCCATTAAAACCCGGGGTGAATCCATCGGTATCCTCTTAGAACTTGTGGGCGCAGAACCCATTAAAGAAGGCACAGGCCGCATTGTCCGCTATGGCCTGATTTCCTTAGAGGAGCTAGATCACCCGCGGGTGGATATTCTGGCCAATCTGTCTGGGATCTTCCGCGATAGCTTTGTCAATATCGTCGAACTGCTGGATGATCTCTTCCTGCGGGCCGCCGAAGCCGATGAACCTCCAGACCAAAACTTTATTCGTAAACATGCCCTCGCCTTAAAAGCGCAGGGGGTAGAGAATATATCTGCCCGTCTGTTCTCTAACCCAGCCGGGGACTTTGGTTCCTTAGTCAATGACCGAATTACGGATTCCAATTGGGAATCTTCAGATGAGCTAGGCCAAACTTGGAGCGATCGCAATGCCTTTAGCTACGGCCGCAACGACAAGGGGCAAGCCCGTCCTGAAGTCTTGCAGACCTTACTCAAGAGCACTGAGCAAATTGTCCAAGAGATTGATTCGGTCGAATATGGTCTCACCGACATCCAGGAATACTATGCCAATACGGGTGGACTCAAACTGGCGGCTGAACAGCAACGGGGCAGCAAAGTTAAAGCCAATTTCGTCGAAAGTTTCTCTAAGGACACCACCCCTCGCGATTTAGACGCTCTGCTGCGGATGGAGTATCGCACCAAACTCCTCAATCCTAAATGGGCGGATGCAATGGCCGATCAAGGTTCAGGCGGTGCCTACGAAATTTCTCAACGCATGACCGCGTTGATCGGTTGGGGCGGTACCGCCGATTTCCAAGAAGGTTGGGTCTATGACCAAGCCGCGGATACCTATGCCCTCGATCCAGCCATGGCCGAAAAACTCCGCCAAGCTAACCCCGAAGCCTTTCGCAATATCGTCGGTAGAATGCTAGAAGCCCACGGTCGCGGTTTCTGGAGTCCAGATCCAGACAAATTAGAGCAATTACGAGCCTTATATGAACTGACCGACGAAGAGTTGGAAGGGGTCAAGGTTTAATGGCCCCAACTTGTTCGCTCTTCTCCATCTGGGCAGCTACCGTATGCACACAAGTACCTGGCACTACCCCTCCCAAGAGGGAACCCACCCCTACCCCTCCCAAGAGGGGATAATCAAGATAGATGTAGCAAATAGGTTGCAATCATCTTTGAAACCTACAAAAACCTCCAATCCCCTCCCAGGAGGGGTGCCCAAAGGGCGGGGTGGGTTCCCTCCCACGGAGGGGTGCCCGGAGGGCGGGGTGGGTCTGCCCAGAGTCGAGCAATACAAGGTAAGTTTCCTTCAATCTGAACTCAGGTCATTTATGTGTACACGGTAGAGTTTGGCAGAGCAGGGTTAATCGGTGATTGTCGGATACTCTATAAATCTTGGGGTTAAACAATAGGGACAATCTAGCCATTCAGACAGTAGACCTCCATTGCAAACCTGACAGTTGATGGTGGTTTTGCGCTTCGCTTTCAACTCTGCTTTCAAACCACTATCAGATAAGGTGACCCGTTCCACTTCCTCTAAGGTTGTCTCTCCCCTTTCTACCAGGGCTAGGCTATAGGACAGCAGTGTTTGCATCCCTTCCTCAACCGCGACCTCCTTAATATGCTCAGGAGGAGCCCCTTCGGTGATCAAGGACTTGATGCGTTCACTGACTCGCATGACTTCATAGACCCCACAACGGCCCGCATAGCCAATCCCTGCACAGGTAGGACAAGCATCTTGAGTATTTGCTGTGGAGAAGATGTTATCAGAGATTGAAGTGTTAGCCCGATAAAAGGTCACTTCTGTACTAGTGGATGCTAGCAACCCAAATTGAGCCAGTTTCTCCGGCGAAGGGTGATAGGGAATCCGGCAGGTTGGACAAAGCCGTCGCACTAAGCGCTGGGCTACAACCCCTAGCAAAGAGGCCGACACCATAAAGGGTTCCACATCCATCTCCGCTAAGCGGACAACGGCACTAGCGGCATCATTGGTATGCAAAGTCGTTAATACCAAGTGACCTGTTAGGGCAGCCTCAATCGCGGTTTTAGCCGTTTCCTTGTCACGGGTTTCACCCACTAGAATTACATCTGGATCTTGGCGCAGAAAGGCCCGCAAAATGGAGGCAAAGTTCATACCTTTTTCGCGAATCACCTGGACTTGAGTAATCCCTGGCAAGGTATATTCAATCGGGTCTTCAACGGTGCTGATATTGACTTCAGGCTTATTGCATTCTGCTAACGCCGAGTATAAGGTGGTGGTTTTTCCCGAACCTGTGGGTCCTGTGACCAGAACCAGGCCAAAAGGACGACTGACCATTTCTCGAACTGTCTCTAAGCTGAAGGGGTCGCTAAGCAAATAATTAAGGCCAAGCTGCATGGAGGAGCTATCCAAAATCCGCAAGACAATCTTTTCGCCATAGCGACTGGGTAAGGTACTGACTCGAAAATCAACTTTACGGCCTTGAAATAACCGGAGAATACGACCGTCTTGAGGTGAGCGCCGTTCGGCAATATCTAAATTGGCAATGATCTTGAGACGGGAGACTAAAGCGGGTCCAATCCGCCGTGGCAA
The DNA here is from genome assembly GCA_012034865.1 of Acaryochloris sp. CRU_2_0. Classification (GTDB taxonomy): domain Bacteria; phylum Cyanobacteriota; class Cyanobacteriia; order Thermosynechococcales; family Thermosynechococcaceae; genus Acaryochloris. The sequence goes on from JAAUOM010000080.1 coordinate 4,713, forward strand.
AGGCTCAAAGGCTTGGTGTAACAAACCATCTTTACGATAGCGAATGCGCAGATTGTCCTCTTGAGGCTCAATATGAATATCAGAAGCTTTATTTTGTAAGGCCTTCGCCAAAATCTTGTTGACTAGGGAAATGACTGGCGCTGCATTTTCATCCAGTAATGCCTCGTCCAAATTGATTTCAGTATTATCTGTGGAGAGATCTTCAATACCACCCAGCCGGTCGAGGTCTGCTTCTAACTCTAGCTCAACGGGTAATTTTTCTTCCAGGATTGCCTTGCGTTGGGTTTGGACATCCAAAAACTTGGAAATCAGTAACTGATAAGTGTCTAGATCGATAACAACCCGCTGGAAGTTCATGCCGTTTGCCCGCAGCAAATACCCCAGTTCATCAATGGCACCGAGGTGATCGGGATTGACCATGCCGATACGAATGAGAGGGGGGTCTTCTGCCTCATTCAGTGATAAGGGCAGCAACTGATAGCGACGACAGAATTCCAGTGGGATTAATGTGCGAATCAACTGTTCGATCGCTTGAGTATCAACCGCTGTTAACTCAGGATCAAGACTCTCAAGCCCGTAGAGAATCTTTAGCTCAAACAATTGCTGGCGTTTAATTTGACGGAGGAGATGGGGAGGGAGAGGTTTTCCCGTCATCTTTTGCAGGATGGCCAACAGAGAGCGCCCCTTCCGCCGACTCTCATAAATGGCTTCGCGCAGGCGGGCTTGATCCACATAACCAGTCTGGATTAGTTTTTCATTAGAAGCAGAAAAACTATTTCTAACTAATAAATCCCGCTGGTGCGCGTAATTCGTCATGATTATTTAAGATGAGATAAAGTCTTAAAATTCGCTGATAAAAAATATTTTTAAGGAACTAATACTTCGATTTCAACGAAAATCTAGGATGAAATCTAGATTTATGAGCCTATAACTATCAATAACACACCTATTCTTGTAAAAACAAGCCAAGGTATTCTTGCTGAGCTGATTTTGTTACACTGAAACTACATCGGCTCTCCCTTTCAAGGATTGTCGCTCATTGTTTGCCCACCTGCTATCCATGGGAATTACCTTAACCTATGTCTTCTACTGCGCTGCTTTCTCAAGAACTCCCAGCCCTGGACTATACCGCAACGCGCGAGCGCTTCGATGAGACGTGGCGCTCACCCCTATCCACCTTACTAGGGTTAGGTCGGGCAGCAGGTGCTGACTTTGTAGAGTTTTTCCTAGAGCGGGTCAACTACATTAGCTGCCTAGCCGAAGATGATGCCATCACCAGCATTTCTCCCCGCTTAGTGACCGGGGCAGGGGTGCGCGTTTTTTGGGGCAAAGGCGACTGCTACGTTAGCACCAATGATTTGAGTTTCAAAGGTCTCAAAGTTTCCTTAGAAAAAGCGCTATCGATCCTGGGCTTATCTCTACCTAATCCGCAAGCGTTTATTCCGGACCTTAACTTAGAACTGCTGCGAGATTATGCAGTGGTTCAGGGCAAAGAGGCTTGGTTGCCTCAGTGTAGCTCCATGCAGGAGATGGGCGATATTTTGTTAGGAGCCAATGGCCACCTCAATCAAATAGCTAGCCATGTGCAATCTCGACGAGCCGCCTATTTCCGTGATTGGCAAGAAGTTCTAGTTGCCGCCAGTGATGGCGTCTTTGCCCGCGATATCCGTCTCACCCAATCCGTGGGTTATAGTCTCCTTTGTGCGGAGGGGAGCGATCGCGCCTCCATTAACAAACGAGTCGGTGCCACCAGCAATCCTAATTTCCTGCGCGCTTGGCAATATGCAGAGGACGCCGCTGAAGTCGCCGAATCCGCAGGACAAATGCTCCACGCCGATTATGTAGAATCCGGCAATTACCCAATCATCATGGCCAATGAATTTGGGGGAGTGATCTTTCACGAAGCCTGCGGTCATCTGTTAGAGACCACGCAAATTGAACGCAAAACCAGCCCTTTTGCAGAGATGAAAGGCCAAAAGATTGCCCACGAAAACCTCACCGCTTGGGATGAAGGACTTTCTCCCAACGCCTTTGGCTCCGTTGACATGGATGATGAAGGGATGCCTGTGCAACGCACCCTGTTGATTGAAAATGGCATTCTCAAGAACTTCCTGTCTGACCGAGCGGGTTGTATTCGCACGGGTCATCCCCGGACGGGCAGTGGTCGGCGGCAAAGTTATACCTATGCAGCAGCCAGTCGGATGCGGAATACCTATATTGCCCCTGGCAATTTCACCAATGAGGATCTTTTCACTTCGGTAGAAAAGGGCATCTACTGCAAGAAGATGGGCGGCGGTAGTGTGGGACCCACAGGCGAATTTAACTTTGGTGTGGATGAAGCCTATCTGATCGAAAATGGCACAATCACCAAGCCCTTGAAGGGGGCTACCCTAATCGGCGAAGCCAAGGAAATTATGAAGCGCATTTCTATGTCTTCTCAAGATTTAGGGTTAGCAGCGGGTTTTTGTGGCTCCATTAGCGGCAGTATTTATGTCACTGTGGGTCAGCCCCATATCAAGGTCGACGAAATAACCGTCGGAGGCCGATCGAGCTGATGGTAGCAGCGTTATGAGCCTAAGCTTTCAAAGCTAGTTTCTAACGCTATTGGCAACTACACCTAAGATAGGGATTTGAGCAACTTCTAGCATGCGAACACTCTCTTTTAATAAGCTTCTAGGAACAGAACCCAACTGAGCAACAATCATTAATCCATCAGTTTGTGGAGCAATAATAGTGGGATCTGCGAGGTTCAGTGGAGGACAATCGTAGATGACTAAATCAAATTGCTCATTAAAAACGCCCATAAGCCTTTGCATTTTTTGAGATGCCAGAATCCGAGTTGGATCTGACGGTAACATCCCAGCGGTTAAGACATAGAGGTTCTCGGTTCCTTGGAGAGGATGGATCGCAGATTGAAGATTACCTTCTGTGGCCATTAAGTCACTTAATCCAGGGCTGTTTGGCAAATTCAAAGTAGAGCTAAGACTGGGGGCACGTAAATCTGCATCCACCAAAAGCACTTTTCGTCCCATTGCTGCTGCAGCTCGGGCTAGGTGGAGGGAAGTGGTCGTTTTCCCTTCTTGCGGTGAGCAAGATGAAATCACCAGGGAAGAAATGGGTAAATCAGGATTTAACAGATGCAGTTGAGAATAAAGGGAGCGAAAAGCTTCTAAAAACGGCGAGTAAGAATAATGAGAACCCTTTTTACCCGTCAAACCTGTCAAATTAGCTAAAGGAAATTGTTCACTACTGAGTAAGAATCCAGGTAATTCTTTGTTGGCAAATAGGGATAGTCCAGGCTCACTCTTGAGAAAATCATTGTCCGAAGCTAGGAAGGGAGATTCTTCTAATTGCTTTTCTAGGGGAATGATCCCTAGAATAGGCCGATTTAGCTCTAAACGAAGATCTTGTAGCGAGTGAATGGCATCGTTGGTTTTATCTAATAAAATGGCAATTCCTATTCCTAAAAGCAGACCTAAGATTGTACCAAGAGCCAAGTCACGGGATAAGCTAGCACTTGAGGTTGAAACGATGGAAGGTTTACCCAACAACTCCCAAGGTGCTTCACTACGCGCTACATTAATGGATAACTCTTCTCGTTTTTCTAGAAATTTACGATAGGTTTCATTCGCAATCTGAAGTCTCCGTTGCAAGTTCTCGTACTGGCGAGTAATCCCAGGGAGCTGCCCCATTTTTGTTTGCAAAGATCTCTGAGCACGTAAAATGCCTTGTCTTTGTGCTTCTAGAACTTGCATTTGGATGGCGGCATCGACGAATTGCTTGCTCAATGCCTGACGTAGCGAGTTTTGATAAGGTAAGGCTGAAGTATTAGTAATATTACTAGATAAACTTCGACCCAAGCTACTCTGTGCAGCTTGGTTAATCAGTGGTAAGAGTTTACTCCGCTGTGCCCTAAGGGCTTCAACCTCCGGATGATTAGGAGTCAATTCAGCGGATTTAATCGCTAACTTGGATTCAATCTCTTGCAGTTGGGTACGCAAATTTTGATAGCTGGGAGATTCCGTTAAAACGGACGCTGCTTCTGCACTAGCAGGAGACAGTTGTAGCTGCTTTTGCAGTGAAGTGTACAACTGTCGCGTCTGCATGAGTTGGATTTGATTTTCTGCTAATTGTCCTTGAATAGTGCCAGCTTGGGTTGAAACTTGGGTGCCAAACGTAGCTGGATCGAGCAGTTGATACCGTTCTCGAAACTGTTGCAAGAGTTGCTCAAATTGGCGTACCTGTCCTTCAACTTTGAGTAATTGCTCATTAACAAACTGAATTGCTCGCCTTAAGTTGGTTTGTCTTTCGCTAACACTATAGTCTATGTATTCCTTAGAAATAATAGTTGAAATTTCCTGAGCAGTCTTAGCATCTTGGGCATTGTATTTTATTTCTAAAATCTTGGTTTCAGCACTGGATTCAATCACACGCTGTATGGTGATATTCTTGGCTAATCCTTCGTAGCTTAGATCAGGATATTGGGTCTTCATCTTCTCTACAATAGGTTCTAGCAGTTGAGGACTCAAAAGAATTTGGATTTGTGTTGGATAGTCAAGAACGGTTTCTGATGCTTGAGTATTCCCTAAGTCTTGGCTTTCAACCGTCGGCTTATCGCCACTGATCGCTGAAACGACTTTACTTTCTGCCGTCACAGGTTCAATTAGGATCCGAAATTGACCCTGGTAGCTTGCTGGCCGAGTCCGGCTCCAGTAAAGTGTTGAGACAGCAACGATGGCAGTGACAAATATCACTACTGGGAAGCGGCGACGAACTGCCCCAACTAACTGGCCAAGATTGAGTCCCCCTTCTTCTTCCAAATTGGGTTGGAATGTTTGAGGAAGTAACGTTAAAGTTGGAGAAGCAGTTTCTTTAGCGCTTTCCAACCGTTGCAATCTCGTCGTGTTTGAATTAGGGTTGGATTTCATCACTTTTAGCTATATATCTATGAGGAGTTTTTAGATAAGGCACTAACTTACATTTATTTATTGGACTGAAGTCTTGACCAAAAGATTGTTCTTAATGAACAGATCGTGAACTGAGGTAGGTATAGATACTCCCATCATAGCTTGCTGTTGAACGCTTGTGATTGACTGAGATCACAGGCAATACCTCTTTCTTCAAGCTAGCAGTCATTCCCCACGAATGTTATCTACGACTGGCACTGTTCATCGGTAAGAGGATAAAGCTGATGAAGCGTAAATCTCCATAGGCAATTAGGGTAAAGCCAGCCATGCACTAGAGAATGATTTCATTTGTCAGTGAACCTTCACTTTTTGCGAATCTTAACCTCACAATAACTGGTGTTTGGGTTCCTCATTATTATAGGATCGTTAGCCGCAAGAGCTATTAAAGGGTATTCCAGTGTTGATTAATTTTGAGACGATTCTTTTAATTGAATAAAGGGTTGGTGTGTAATGTTTTTGTAATGTAAACGCCCTAATAGTTTTAAGAATAATTAAGATCAATCTATTTATCGGTGAGATAAAGTCTTTTTTAGTTAGGTGAAGGTCATATTTCTGGATTGAACAGCTAAGTTTTGCCTTTGACTTGTATTACGTATAATTCAATCTGGGTGGGCGTAGGAAGTTGGAATTTCAGTAAGCTATACATTAGCAATCCTCTATGGATGGCACACTTGAGTTAAATTTATTCAAAAGAACTCAATATAATTCATTTATTAAAGAATTTATAATAAATAATTATTATTTTAGCTTTTTGAAAATTGAATTAATTCATTGATTAATCAATTTATTAAATTCAGAATTTATTTTCTTTATTTTTCTACTAAAAGCGAATAGAATAAAACCCTATGAATTGACTAAAAAAATAGATCATTAACAAAAAAAGTTTAAATTTACATAAGATTTTAAATTTTTTAATTGATTCTATATTTTAAAAATTGAAAAATTGTACTCAATAAATTAAAGATTATTGTGAGGCTTTAAAAATATTTCTTGTATCAAGAGTTTGTAATTTCACCTAAGCATTGCATGGATTATTAGTAGTTATGATTCAGCTAGTTTTAAATTAAGTTTGGGCTAAATCTAGTGCTGGAGGGAGAGACTTGCAATGGCCTTGTTTTTTGGATTTTTTGTTAATAATCTCTTCGAGGTATCTATAGATGGACACTTCAATCCTTGTTATTCGCTTCACAAATTTAAATCATAATGCGAGTTCACTATTATCTGTTGCTTTATTTGTTATTCAGTACGAACTTGCATAAACTATGCCATAGATCCCTGGGCTGATTTTTATCACAGACAAAACAGGATTCTATTTCATATGCCCTGCTCATCCCAGAATGAATCTAATCTTTAAGAGTGATTCGCTTTACCCTTTATACGACTTGTGAAGCCTAGGGAACCATTAGCAAATGAACTGATCCATACTGGATTAAACTCTCTCATACTGATAAAAACATCTGAATTGCAACCTTAAAGATGGCAGATCTGCAACCCTATTTCCGGCTTCTCCAAGTTTCTGAGGATGTTACCCCCACAGAATTGAGGGTTGCCTTTCGGCGTTTAGCACGGGCTTGTCATCCTGATCTGCATCCTGATAATCCTGAAGCTGAAGCTGACTTTCGACGCCTGAGTGAAGCCTATGAAATTCTCTTAGAGGCGTTAAATCCGTCCCAGACGGATGGGTTTGCACTGAATAGTCATAGGATGACGGCGGCTCAAGCTTTATATGCTCAGGCAACTCAAAAAACAGCTAATCGAGACTACCATGGGGCTTTAGCGGATTACACGGCAGCCATTGATCAAGATCCTGATTTTCTAGATGCCTATATTAAGCGGTGCCAGGTGCGATTTGTGCTGGGGGATGATACTGGTGTTTTGGCCGACTGTGGTGAGATTCTCAAGCTGGATAATACGGTGGTTCAGGCTTACTATTATCAGGGGAGAGCGCGCTTTCATCTGGGTTCTGCTCCGTCTGCGATCGCAGCCTATAGTCAAGCCATTGCCCTAGACGAGCACTATGCCCAAGCCTATTTTCACCGAGGGCGTGCCCGTTTACAACTCCAGGAAAACGATCTGGCTCGCGCAGACTTAGAACAAGCTGTGGTTCTATTTGAGGCTGAAGGCAAGCCAGATGAGGTTCATCGGGTACAAGTGATTTTGGAAGGTCTAGACCGTCATCCTCAGGGTCAACCTCCAGCTACTTTCCCTAGTTGGCGTCCGTTTATCAAAGATCGTAGTTTACTCAGAGATATGTTCACCACGATTCCTCAGTTTTTGGGAAATCCCAGCGGCGGTTTATTACCAACTTTTGCCCGTCTGTCTGCTCGGCGGGCGATTGAAGTGGGTGTGGGGTATGCTGCGATCTCCACCCTGTGTTTTTTACTGGCTGCTAATCTCTATCCCCTCACTTTTAAATCCCTAACCTTAGGGGAGCGGATTGGGTTGGGAATTGTGCCTTTTCTGGCCTTGATCTTGATCAGCCAATTGTGCCGTCGTTTTATCCGTGCCCGTGGCAGTTGGGCAGGGGATATCTTTATCAGTGGTGCTACCTTATTACCCTTGGGTCTGTTGATCTTTGTGAGTGGATTGGTGAGGCAATTTGGAGCCTGGGCTACGGCTGTAGCCTTGATCTATCTGGTTTGTGATGCCATCTTAATTCTGTATTTTGGCTGTACGCAAATCAATAACTTCTCCGAACAAAGTGCTACCCTGGCGGTGCCAACGCTGTTCTTGGTGAGCGGTGGCCTCACCTATGGGTTCTATACTATATGGGCTAGCTAACCAGAGGAGAGAAGCCAGCATTGTGATTGTAACCGTTATTGTTTTTGTGGGTTGGGTGATCTCGGTATGTCTCCATGAATTTGGCCATGCCATTGTCGCCTATTGGGGAGGAGATAAAACCGTTAAAGACAAAGGATACTTAACGCTAAATCCTTTGAAGTATACAGATGTTTCCCTCAGCTTAGTGTTACCGATTATATTTTTGCTCTTGGGTGGGATTCCCTTACCTGGTGGAGCGGTCTATATCAATCACAGTTTGCTTCGTAACCGTGGCTGGGAAAGTGCCATGTCCGCCGCTGGGCCTGCGATGACGTTGTTGGTGGCGGTGCTGCTCTCGATGCCCTTTCGCTGGGGGGTGATGCCCCATTTTGAGTCCTTCTCCCTCACAACTCAAGATCAAGTTTGGTTGGCGATCGCATTTTTAGCCTTGTTAGAAGTGGCGGGGGCAGTCTTAAATCTCTTACCGATTCCTTCTTTGGATGGATTTGGGATTATCGAGCCGTGGTTGCCTCCCCGGATTCAGCAGCAATTTAGAAAATACAGCCGCTACGGATTCCTTGCACTCTTCGCCTTACTTTGGTTTGTACCAGCCGCTAATTTGGCCTTTTGGAATTTCGTAGATTTAGTCAGCCAGCAACTGGGCATCCCTACAGAACTGGCTAGGTTAGGTCACTATGTCTTTCAACAATGGGCTTGGTTGCCTTTAGTAGTATTAATCGTGACCCTTATCATTGCTCGACGGCTGCATCCTCAACCGCAAAAGCGGATGACCTCTAATGAACCCATTGATTTAAAGCAAGCGAGCGCCGATTATAATCAAGCCCTAGAGGTCGAGCCAGAGAATGCCCAAATTTTGTGCGATCGCGGATTTACCCAGTACAACCTAAAGCAGTATACCGCTGCCATAAATGCCTACGAGCGAGCAGCTTATTTACAACCCACCCTATGGCAGGCTTGGTATTTGAAGGGGCTAGCACTAATGCGATTGCAAGAGTATGAACGAGCCATTCGCAGCTACGAACAAGCCCTTTATCTGTGTGCAGGTTCTGCCCAAACTTGGATTGCCAAAGGGTCGGCACTGTTGCAACTTCAGGATTTTCAGGGTGCGATCGCAGCCTATGATCAAGCTCTAATCCTGGAACCCAATAATGCAACGGCGGTCTATAACAAAGCCTGCACATTTACCCTGCAAGGCCAGATATCCGCAGCCCTAGAGGCATTAGCAAAAGCGTTTGCCTTAGATCCCAATCTTTGCCAGGAACTCGCCGCCACCGATCCAGACTTGGATGGATTGCGCTCAGAAGCAGAATTTCAGGAATTAACTAATTTCGCGGAATTTCCCATCCGTCTACACGGTGGGGATGGATAGCTCGGCTGTTTCGGTGGCATTGCAGGTATCGACGATGAGATCGGCATCGTCGAGATAGTGGATCAGTTATTAGGGACTCATGAGCAAGAGCACATCTAACAAAGGTGCTATCATCCAGTAATCGAATCGCAAAATTCTATAAATTCTGTGAAATTTGAATTCTAGGATAGAAAATCCTGCTTGATTAATAGCTCCTCAGCAACTTTGCTATCAAACTTGGCAGAGAATCTCGAACTGTTATCCAACCAATAACTTGAAGTAGCCCAACTATAAATTATACCGATGAGGCATGATAACTCCGAAATTAGGATATTATCCAGTAATTTCCTGAAAGTTGGACACTATTTTTGGGAATTTTAAGACTGGGAAGCGATGCCCTGTAGCCTTTTCGAGATTATCTCATCCATGTCTGATTCACCCAAACTCTTTGACCAAATTCAGAGGAGTCTGAAAGGCTTAGAAAACAATCACTCTAGCAAACTCAATACGAGTGAAAAGCGCCAGTTGTTTTTTGAGAGAAGCAGTAGCAGGGGAAGGATTAGCGCGAGGCAGACTTGCCAAAGGTCGCAGAGGTACCCTCAAATAGCAAAGCTGATGAATGCGCCGCAAGCCAATTTGCAAAAAGCTTAAGCCTCTTTGAGAGTGCCAATCAATAGCGTGGAGAGCGCCGTTAGTCATCATCGTAATTGCAACAGAAAGGGCAATGAGGGTTGCTGCCGCGAATTGGTATCAGCATGACCTAGAGGGGGATCAACCTTAAACTTTGATCGCCCTGTATTTTGTCTAAACTCCAGTAAGTGGGTACTATTATACCTACATCGCATCGCACTGTGCCACGGGGGTAGAAAGATCTGCTCATGGCGTCAATCGTCATCAAAATCAGGGTAGCCAAATCCTTCCGAACCTAAGCTTAGAGGGTTTTCTGGACATTCCAGCTACTCTCGACAGGCGTACGGATCAAACAAACATTGGGATAGGGCGAATCCTCACTTCTTCCTTTTACCTTGTTCCTTCCATCAGTCAAAACGCCCAGTTTTTGCTAAACTTCAACGCGCTGTCCCGTTTGTACCCGCCACAGTTGGGCATAAATGCCGTTTTGGGTGAGCAACTGTTCGTGGGTTCCTGCCTCAACCACCCGCCCTTGCTCCATCACATAGATGCAGTCGGCATGGCGAATCGTGGAGAGCCGATGGGCAATGGCAATAGTGGTGCGATTGACGGTAATTCGATCTAAAGAGCGCTGGATGGCGGCTTCTGTTTCATTATCCACGGCGGAGGTGGCTTCATCCAAGACTAAAATTGGCGGATCTTTAAGGAGGGCGCGGGCAATGGCCAGTCGCTGGCGTTGCCCCCCCGAAAGCTTTTGACCCCGTTCGCCGACGATGGTCTGATATCCCTGGGGCAGTTGGCAGATAAACCCATGCGCTTCGGCATTCTTAGCAGCAGCCTCGACCTGGGCGAGATCTATATGGGGTTGACCATAGGCAATATTTTCGTAGACGGTGCCGTGAAAGAGAAACACATCTTGACTGACTAGGCCAATGGCTTGACGCAAATCCTTGAGCTGTAGGGTATCGATGCCAATACCATCCAGGGTAATCTGGCCAATTTGCGCTTCATGAAAGCGGAGCAAGAGCTTGACTAAGGTACTTTTACCAGAGCCGGTGGAACCGACAATGGCAATGGTTTGACCTGCCGGGATCTGCAAAGACACATTTTGGAGGACGGGCAAACCGGGATAGTACTCGAAGGAAATATGCTTAAACTCAACCTCTCCTTTGACCTGAGCCATCGGCAAGCTACGGTGTCCTGGATGAATTTGGATCGGGGTATCCAACAAACCCATCACTCGCTGGGTAGAGGCCATGGCCCGTTGGTATTGATCGAGGGTATCCCCTAGGCGTGTCAGGGGCCACAGCAGTCGTTGAGTCAAAAATACTAAAACACTATAGGTGCCGACGGCTAAGCGTCCCGCTATAACTTCCATGCCGCCAAACAGCATAATCGCCATAAACGCCAGCAAAATCAGAATCCGAATCAGGGGGATGAAGGCGGCACTCAGACGGATGGCACGGCGATTACTGTGACGGTAGGCATCACTATCGGCGCGGACTTGTTGGGCTTCAAAGTCTTCAGCGGTAAAGCTTTTGATCGTGATCATGCCGCTGAGGTTATTGGCTAACCGACTGTTGAGAAAACTGACCTTTTCGCGGACCGCAGTATAGAGAGGGGCAAGTTTGTTTTGAAAGGCGATCGCACCCCAAATAATTGCAGGTATCGGCAGGAATGCCATCCAAGCGACATTCGGTGCCAAGGTAAAAAACGCACCGCCAATAATAATCACCGTCGTGATCACCTGGAGAATATCATTGGCACCTCCATTTAAGAAGCGTTCTAGTTGGTTAATGTCATCGTTGAGGATAGACATCAACTCCCCCGTGCTTCGGGCTTCGAAGTAGGCCAGCTCTAGGTTTTGTAAATGCTGATAGGCATCTAATCGCAAGTCATGCTGGAGGGTCTGGGCTAAATTTCGCCACAGCCGATCATAGGCATATTGAAACCCTGACTCTAATCCCCACACAATGGCCGAGATCACCGACAAAGCCACCAATTGCTGAAATACATCCGTAATCCCTAACCTGGCAATCAGAGAGTTCTGACGCTCGACGACAATATCCACTGCTGCGCCGATCAAGGCTGGCGGGGCTAGGTCAAAGAGTTTATTGAGAATAGAACAAGTGGCAGCCAACCTAATCTGAGAACGATAAGCCCGTCCATAGTGGAGGAGACGTCTAAAAGGATGCAGTTGACTGGAATTCAAAGGCTGCTTTAAGGCCATAGGTTGGTTGTCACGGACAGAAAAGCGGCAGCGTTCACTGGTACTGAGACAATGTCTTCTCAGGAGACTGCGTCACTGCCCGCTTGTGGACATTTAGGCAAGCAATAACATTACGCTCTCTAGCAAAACCTGATCGTTTGCCTATTTTGTTAACCAGGATAGCAGTAGGTGCAGCGATAGGTTTACGATTCAAGAGTGGAAGTGTGAGATAAAACATGAAATACCATCGGTCATTTGTTCTCATTCTGCCTGTGAGTCTGATAGTCCATCAGCCAGCATGGGCTGAGATCATAGAACTGCGGATCTTTCCTGTTAGTGGTCCACAGCAAAGCTGTCCCCAGAAAGTCATAGCCTACCAAACCCCACAACCTTACCAAGAAGGCGGATATGCAACGAATGGCATGGTTAATTTGGGAGCCATTGCAACTCAAATTACGCTCTCCCCAGCAGCACCCTTTAGCGCCATTTGGATCGGTACTCTCAAACCGCCGTATCGTAACTGTAAGGCCACTGCTGGCATGTTCAGCATTGATGGCAAAGAATATACAGGCCCATCCTACCTTCGCTTGCAGATGATTGAAGGCAAGGCTACAGTCATTTTGGATATGACTGGACTACAAGATGCCAACGGTTTTACAACTCAAATCACGAAGAAAACCATTCAACAAGGTAATCCACGTTGGACCTGGGGAGGAACCGATTAAGTTAGCGTTCCAGAGAAAAACGACCTCTGACCAAGCACCGAAATAGCATGAGTGGGATAGCCAGCGAGATCCTGATTTAGCCCCATTTCCCTAAAAGGTATTATTGCTGAAAATATGAAAAATTGCCCTGTTTGTAAGAGAACCCAGTTATCAAAAGTGCTGTTGGAATCCAACCTACCTGCCTTTGCCTGCCCTCAATGCCAAGGGGAATGGATTTCTGCTGAGGACTATTGGGCTTGGCTAGAACACCAGGAAAAAGCTCCCCCAGAGGAATCCAGCGATGAGACACCCCTACAGGTATCTGACAACCAACAGGCAACCATCTGTCCAGAGTGCCGCTGTCTAATGCTCAAGTATCGGGTTGGGTACGAGTTAAGTTTCTACGCGGAACGAAGTCTTAACCCTGAGAGTCCTACTCTTTCCAGAGTATCTTCTTATCCCATCGTTCAATAGGCCATGAAGAATACATAATAATGAGGCATTTGCAAAAAACCTGTTAAGTAGATTCAGGATTTCCTTGGAGAATATATCATGTCTTTGACTAAGCTCCCTTATTTCGATTCTCTTTTAAAAGAGTTTGACCAAGGGAATACAGAAATGGAAGAAGCCTTTGGTCGCCATGTGCATTGGGGTTATTGGCCAGATCCTCAATCGGCGGATGGAACCATCACAGATTTTAATCAAGCTGCTGAGGCTCTTTCCAAATTGGTGTGTGATGCAGCAGAGATTCAAGGAGGAATGAAGGTTCTCGATTGTGGGTGCGGATTTGGAGGGACAATTGCCCATCTTAATGAGCGTTTTTCATCCCTTGATCTGATCGGTCTCAATATTGATGAACGACAATTACAGCGTGCCCGCCAAAAGGTAGCCCCCCTCACAAACAATAAAATTGAGTTTATTCAGGGAAATGCTTGCCAACTCCCTTTCCCAGACGCTTCCTTCGATATTGTCACTGCTGTAGAGTGTATTTTCCATTTTCCCAGTCGGGAAGCTTTCTTTAGTGAAGCTGCAAGGGTTCTGCGCCCAGGAGGACGACTTTCCTTGTCTGATTTTGTCTCTGCAAGTCAGATACTGAATTTTATTCCTGGATTAACCATGCTGACTGACGCCATCGTGGCTAACCTCTACGGCACGATCAGAATACAATCTCTTCAGGAGTATGCAGCGTTAGCAAAACGTACAGGCTTTCAGACGCTTGTTGAGAAAAATATTACGGCACAAACTTTGCCAACCTTCACTGTCATTGACAACTTGGTCAACAGTCTTGAGAAAGTTCCGCCTCTAGCCAACTTGCCAAACACACTCATCGAATGGGCGCAACGCTCTAACCTTGTTCTGTATTACATTCTGACCTATAAGAAGCTTTAAGAGGTCGTATAGAAATAACTGTACAGTCATTAAGGAGAGCAGTCACAAATGAAACTGGCCAGAAGGTCTTTAGCAACAGCTAGTGATTCTGAGCCTTCTAGAGCCTCTTCCCCAGTCCCAATAAGACTTTCAATGGTTCCAGCGACATCTGCTAAGACCACACCATCGACATAAAATGCCTGGGTAGGGTACCTTTGCAAAAATTCTAAGAAAGAAATCTTATTGTCATTACTCAAAGAGAGCAGAATGGCCGACCGTAAAGCCTCCATATTTGCTTTTTTAGCGGGAGTGTGGAACACTTGACCTGCTTGAAAGAGAGCATATTCACCTGGTAAAATCGTGAGAATACGGTCTGCAATGCGAAGGTTAACCTTGACTTCTTTGGTCATAAACTTACGGGCAGCTTCAGGCTTTTGTCCTGACGCATTTAAAAAGAATTTTAGCTTCGATGAAGCCCGACCCGTTTGAGTAAAGGTTTCTAGCTCATCAACGGTAAGGGTTTGACCAAACTGATTGTAGGTGAACACAATTTTTTCCGCTGCAAGTGCAGCAGAACTGAACCACAACAAACCGGTCATTGAGGCAAAGGTAACGGTGGCCAATGATAGCCATTTGACCGCACGCCAACGATCAATACTTGGTAACCATGGGGAGAAAGAGGCCATAGATCAACTCCGATAAACTAATGAATCGTCACTTGGATATTTAAGAACGGGGCAATAAAGAGAATGGGGCACTGCTAGCAGGAGCCTTACCTGCTTGTCTATGCCTTTATTGCCCCACACTGCTATAAGGATGGGGTTGGGATAATGGGGGTTGAGCTTTTTTCAGATGCAGAGGGGCGAGGAGTTGTTGCTGTGGGCATTACCGCAGGCTGATGGGAAGGAGCGTCCGATAGTTTGTGATGATCGATTGGGCTAGTGTCTGGCTCAATGAGTGTCATCTTTGGTAGGCCTTTTCACAATTCTCTAATTCTTGCTGGGATTGATATTTAGAAGCTGGAGTTGAACCCTCTGGAGACACCTGAGTGGTCTTGCAATCACAGATGAAGTCAGACAATACATCTTTAGCAACCTCTAGGGCGGGTAAGACCTTCTTAACAAAGCCATTCACGTCGTTGTAAGTTCCCTCTAGGTTGGTTAAGTTAACTCGAATCGTATTTTGGGGATGTTTATCAATAATTTCTAGGAAGGAGACTCGATCATCCTCAATTGATTTGAGGACAGCTTTTTTGAGAGATTCGAGACCAACCTCCGTTCTCCCTTCTGTGCTAGAAATCGCCTGATCGAGCTTAAAGAACAGAAAGTCGCCATTGGAACCTTCAAGAAAGTTTTGCATGAACTCTGGTACTTCAATCTGCTCAGAGAGGACGGTGCGGAGTACCTTGGGAACCTCTTGGTCTGTGCTGAACAAGTTTTGAAGAGAGGTGGGTAATTCTCCTGTTTCAGTAAAGGTATTCAGTTCTTGTTGAGTTACGGTGACGTCGGTGTCTTTATAGCGCACAAAAATACTCTCAGCAGCTTGAACCTGAGTTCCCAGAAGGGGAGCTGAGATCGCAACCACGCTGGCAAATCCCCAGCAGCGTACAGACTGAAGATGATGTTTCATTGAACACTCCTTTCGCTTCAAATGTTATTGATGTAGACGGAGCTTGCAAGAGAAAATCATTTTCAGCAATAGCATGCATACTCCGCTTGTCATCCGCTATTGTGATGGGTCTCTAAAATTTTGAAATCAACTATATGGATTTAATTTGATTGTCCTAGCTCATTCGAATGGACGATGTCACATCATTCGTCTGGACGATATTCACTGCATTGCATTGTGCTATCAGCCTGCTCACGTAGGGTTAAACTCAATGTTTTTAAAAGATACAATAAAATTGGTTGTGTCGCAAATAATGCTTCCAGTTACAAAACTCCTCTGAGTTTCATCCAAGACTATGCAGCTAATCCGAAGATTTGATTGATGAAAGAGATCTGTCCTAATACATCATCCTTGCTCGCATTTT
>JAAUOM010000081.1 GCA_012034865.1 Acaryochloris sp. CRU_2_0
CCCAGTTTCGTAGCTTCGATGGCGGCATAACGACGACGATCCTTCTCGTTCAAAGACTTATAAAGCCGTTGCATTTGTTGTTCAATGGCGTAGGGGTACGGATTCATCTAAAAACAAATAAAGGAAGAATTCTCAGGCTATCACGCTTCATTATATTCTGGATCTTATTTAAGCCACGATCCTTAACGATATCTTCAACCTCAATTTGCCCGCAGAGTTAGTGGTCTTAAGCGCCTGCCAAACTGGGCTTGGCCAAGAAATGCGCGGCGAAGGACTGGTTGGTCTGACCCGTGGATTTATGTATGCTGGCACACCAAGAGTCTTAGCCAGTCTCTGGAGCGTCAATGACGAATCCACCGCCAAATTGATGTCCTAATTCTACACAGCCATGCTCAAGAAAGGTCTACCCCCAGCAGCAGCCTTGAGAGTGGCTCAACTTGAATTACAAAAACAACCCCAGTGGCAGTCTCCTTATTACTGGGCAGCCTTTACATTGCAAGGAGAATGGCGATGAAGCAACCCCATGATCATCGTATCTGGGTCAAGGGTTTTATGGTTCTTGTGGCCTGTGTGAGTGTCGCGCCTGTGGCGGTTGCATTCCCTTTACAAGTTATTCAAATTGCCCAAACGACAGAGTATCAGCGTGCGATGCAGTTAGGCTATCGCACCTCAACGACGAACCTGAAGGCTGCCTTAGCCCACTTCCAACGGGCTTTGAAATTACTTCCGGGCGATCGCAAGGCTCAAATAGCCCTTCGCAACATCAATCGCCAACTTCAAAGAAACAAGGTCTTTCATGTTACCCCTTCTGGCATCAGAGCGCCTGCTGTGCGTAGTAGGGGCGCAACCAGAAACCAAAATTGCTTGAATGGTCATAAGGTCATTGCATTGATCCCAGAACATCAGTTAGGGTTCACTGCCAAGGCTCATCCAGTCCTGCTATTCCATATTCCAGCAACCTCGGCTCCTCAATTTAAGATGACCTTGGCAGAAAATGGTAGCAGTAAAACTCTCTATGAAAAAACCCTGTCAACCGCTATAAAGTCTGGCCTAGTACGATTTGAATTGACGGAATTTCCGGCTTTAGAACTACAGAAAACCTACCAGTGGAGCTTTACGCTTTTGTGTGACCCCCAAGATCCCTCGGCTGATGTTACCGTTTCCGGGATGATTCGGCGGGTTGAGTTGGACCCCATTCTCCTGAGAGAAATAGAGAATGTAGAACTGAGCGATCGCGCTATCTTATCCGCCATCAATGGTCTTTGGTACGATGCCATTGACGCACTGGCGAATGCCCGTCAGTCTAACCCCAAAGATAATCAGCTAGTCGCAAACTGGATTCATCTCTTAAAATCAGAAGGATTAGATTCAGAAATAAACCAATCGGCTAAAAAATAGATTAATCCTAATGTAATTCACCAGAATTGATCATAAAACCTCCCTTCAGAAGCCTTGACGCTACGGCAAACCTTAGTGGCTCAGGATATCCAAGTAGCTGATGAGGATGCTGAATTTTAATGGTGCTGGCTTTTTCTCCTACTCACTAAAGTTTCCCTAGAATGGCTTTTCTAGCTAGAGCGATACAATACATCTATCCCACTTCATATCTCCACGGCAATGGTTCAAACTCCCACTAAACCGCTCACCTTGGATGAATTCCTGAAACTACCAGAAACTAAACCCGCCAGCGAATTCATTGATGGTCAAATTATTCAAAAACCCATGCCCCAAGGAAAACACAGCACAATTCAAGGTGATTTTGTGCCAGCCGTTAATAGTGTTCTCAAGCCTAAACATATCGCCCGCGCCTATCCTGAACTCCGCTGTACGTTTGGAGGCAGGTCAGTCGTGCCCGATGTCACGGTATTCACCTGGGAGCGGATTCCTCGTGATCAGAACCGTAAAGTGTCTAATACCTTTGCGATCTCGCCTGATTGGACAATCGAAATTCTCTCCCCCGACCAAAGCCAAACCAAAGTGGTTCGCAATATCCTCCACTGTCTGACAAATGGTACCCAAATGGGTTGGTTGATTGACCCAGAGGAAGAGCTTGTGTTTGTTTACTTTGGCGATAGTCGGGTAGCAGTGTTTGAAGAACGAGACGATCTCATCCCTGTTCCCCTTTTTGCCAAGCCCTTTGTGCTTACCGTTGGTCAACTGTTCAGTTGGCTGGAAGAATAATGGCGTTAGCTCAATTGTTTGCAGCAATGCTCTCAGCCTGCTTAACTGGGGATAAGCAACCTGAAAGGATTAGGATAATGTGTTAACGATAGAAGAGGCTGCTATGCTATGCAACCTGAACAGGAACAGGAAATTGCCAATTTACGGAGCTTAAACCTAACGCCCAAGCGAATTGCTCGTAAACTGGGGTTACGAGTGGCAGAGGTAACAGCAGTGGTTTGAGGCCAAGCCGAAGCAACGGCGATCGCCCAAGGCAAAGCGAATACCCTAGCACCCGTAGTTGAATGCTGGACGAATGAGAGTACGGCCAACCATTCCTTTGGTTCTTCCGATCCCTCTTCCTCAACTCATTCAGAAGACGAAACCGACCAAGGTATGAGCACTGTCACGGTCACCCGATCAGGTAGACACAATCGTTTTGTCGTGTGCACCTACTTGTTAGACTACTGGTGTTTAGGACTCAAGGATACGATTGGCTCTCGCAAGTTCGAGCGGCGAGATTACACCTATAGACCCTGACTAAAAATGTCGGTGAAGGAAATTTTGATTATATGATCGAGATGGATTCTTTTCCATTTGAATGAGAAATAGCAATGGTCTAACGCACAGATTGCCACTGTTTGAATGAGCAGGCTGATCTCTAAGAATCTTGGAAAATTTCTCTGTAAGCTTTCTCTGGCAAGGATTTCATGACGAATAACGAAAATGGCTAGATGACTACCCCTCGCCTCCATCCCGATACCATTGAGCAAGTTCGCCAAGCCGCCGATATTGTCGATGTGGTCTCCGAGCATGTGGTTTTGCGGAAGCAGGGGCGCAATTTTGTGGGCTGCTGTCCTTTTCACGATGAGAAAACACCCAGCTTCAGTGTTAGCCCGGAAAAACAGTTTTACTACTGTTTTGGCTGTGGGGCTGGGGGCAATGCCATTAAGTTTTTGATGGAAATTGGCCAACGCTCCTTTGGAGAGGTAGTTTTGGATCTGGCGCAGCGCCACCAAGTACCGATTCAAACCTTGGCCAAGGATCAAGAGCAGCAACTGACTCGCCAGTTCTCCTTGCGCGAACAGTTGTTTGAGGTATTGGCGATCGCCAGCCACTATTATGAACAGGCTCTGCGTCAGCCTCAAGGTCAAACCGCCCTTACCTATGCCTGTGAACAGCGTGGTCTCAGCGATCAAACGATACAAACCTTTCAGTTGGGCTATGCCCCGGGGGGGTGGCGCACCCTCCATGATTATCTGGTTCAACAGAAGGGCTTTACCGTCAATCTGATTGAGCAAGCGGGTTTAATTTTGCCCCGCAAATCGGGAGAAGGCTATTACGATCGCTTCCGAGATCGCTTAATGATTCCCATTCACGATGCCCAGAGTCGGGTCGTGGGATTCGGGAGCCGCACGTTGACGGGGGAAGAACCCAAATATCTCAACTCCCCGGAAACCGAGCTGTTCAATAAACGCAAGTTGCTCTTTGGCCTCGATAAAGCCCGCCAAAGCATCGTCCAGGCGGATCGCGCCGTGGTTGTCGAAGGCTATTTTGATGTGATCGCCCTCCATGCTGCTGGCATTACCCAGGCGGTGGCCTCTATGGGGACAGCCTTGAGCTTGGAGCAAATGCGGCAGTTGCTGCGGTACACCGAATCCAAGCAAATAGTCCTCAATTTTGATGCCGATGTGGCGGGGGGTAAAGCTGCAGAACGGGCGATTGCCGAAATTGAGGATCAGGCTTATCGCGGCGATGTCCAGTTGCGGGTTCTGAATTTGCCCAATGGCAAGGATGCCGATGAATATTTACAGGATTATCTGGCTGAGGATTACCTGACCCTCCTGAACACAGCCCCGCTGTGGCTGGATTGGCAGATCCAGCGCGCCTTCAAGGATCGCGATCTCAATCAAGCTGAACAGTTCCAAGCCGTCACTCAAGAAATCGTCACCCTCTTGGGTAAACTCCCCAACGCTACCCTGCGTACTCACTATACCCATCGGTGCGCCGGTATGCTTAGTCAGGGGGATGCTCGCCTCGCCCTCCAACTAGAAGAAGGGTTGCGGCAACAAGTTCGTGGTCAGCGTTGGCATGGGCGATCGCAAAAATGGCAGCGCCCCACGGACTATACCTTGCGCGAAGCCGCCGAAGCCCAACTCCTGCGGATTTATTTACATCGGTCTCAATTTCGGCAGGACATTCACAATGCCCTCAAGCAGCGCGAACTGGAATTTAGTTTTTCCCATCATCGCTTCCTATGGCGGCAAATCCTGGCCGTTGAAGAGCAACAAGCCCAAGCCGTTGCCGATGGGATCCAGCTTCAACAAACTTCTACCCCTGATGTTGATCTAATTGCCCTCTTACAAGATTTATGCACGGAGTTTTCCCAGAACATGCAGCAGGTTTACCATCTGCTCCAGCTCAATGAAAAAACGGAACTGGATATTCTCCGTCCCAGTCTATCCATTCGAGCAGCGGCTGCCAGCCTAGAGCGGATTGCCTGTGAAAAGCGCTGTCGGCATTTGCTACAGATGTGGGAATCGGCCATGAAATCAGCCAAACGTGAATTGGGACAGCGGCAAATCCTCAGCACCTATTTGCAACACCTGCTCTTGGATGAATCTGACCATGCCCAGAGTCTACTCGCCGAAGAATCCTACTGTTTACAAGAGCTGGAAGAAATTAAACGGCTCTACTATCAAGAAAAACGCTATCTACAGCAACTTGATCAGCAGCGGTGTGTCGATCTTGGGGATCTCGGTGAGCTATTGATGGACTCGCAACTGCATCTGAATTAACCTTGAGTTCATTACACTCTAACTATTAGGGTCAAAAGCAATGTTTAAAGATGGTGTCAACCACCATGGGATAGATTAGATCCAAATAAGGGATGGCTACTCATTTAAGTTGACAAACGAGAGAATAGGAAAAAGAACGATGGTTTGCAGAAGGAAATTCTAGCAATGGTTCTAGTGCGCCTCGTGGCGATGATGGGTATCATCCTCAGTGTGATAGCGATCGCAATCCAAAATCAAAGTCCGCAGTTGGCTTTAGTGTTTTTGGGGGTGCGATCTCAGCCTCTCCCCTTAGGTCTATGGATAGCGAGTGCGTTTATCCTTGGTGCCCTTGTAAGTGTGAGCCTAGGGATTCTGCTGTCCTTCGCCTCTCCTGTTGCTGCCTCTGATCCACAACGCCCTTCTCATCGTCGCTCTTTTTTCCGGTGGCCTCAGTTTAATCGATCTCCACCCCAGCAAAAATCTTCTGTCAAGACTCCCCGTCGAGACTCGTCTGAGGAACCCTCAGATTGGTATGACACTCCAGGAGCAGACTGGTACAGTCAGTCTAGATCCAGGCGATCCGACTCTTTTTGGGAAGATGAGTCTGATTTTTCTGAAGAACCCATGGATGAGTATGGAGAAGATGATGATGAGTATGATCAGCCTTATCCTTCTTCAGCTAGAGAGGATTTCTCTGATTCTGCCTATTCTTTTAGCGATCACGACCCAGAGTTCACTCGCCAAAGTGGTCAACGAGAATCCGTGTTTGATGCCGAATATCGAGTCCTAAACCCTCCCCAAAAACCCATCCCTAGAAAAGAAGACTGGGATAAATGGGATGACGAATTGACCGATGAACCCTAAAGTATCCGATGGAGTGAGATATGTCCACTGAGAATCCTAGTCATCTGCACCCCTGGCTACCTTGGTTGGGTGTTGTTGCGGGTGTGTTGATGTTAGGGTGTCAACCCCTCCCCTCCTCCACGGCAACGGATGCGGCTCCCTCACCCCCATCCGTTAAGCCTGCGATGACGGTGCCCTCAGCGCCTGGACAGCGTTTACCGATTACGGCTGAGGCTATCATCAAGAATCAACTGGTGGCCTTAGAGGTAGCCCAAACTCCGCAACAGCAAGCCATAGGATTAATGGGTCGCAATATCTTAGGGGACAATCAGGGGATGCTGTTCCCCTTTGATCCGCCTCGATCGGTCAGCTTCTGGATGAAAAATGTCTGGATTGATTTAGATATGATTTTTTTACGCAAGGGTAAGGTCTTTGCCATTGAGCATCGCGTGCCACCCTGCCAAAACACCCCTTGTCCCACCTATGGCCCCAAAGGGGCAACCATTGATCAGGTGATTGAACTGCGGGGTGGGCGGGCTGCCGAATTAGGGATTCAAGTGGGCGATCGCATTTCTATCCAATCTCTTTCCCCAAACCCTGGAGTTCGTGCCCGCTAAAATTAGCTCACCCTTGACGTTTCCGCCAGAAAGTCGTCACGATGAGACAAGCAAAAAGACCTGATCACAAAGTTTTAAAGTCTGAATCTCCTGTATTCCAGTTCACACTGATGGTACTTTCACCTGTATGACCCCTTCTATTCCCCCAGGGAGTGATTCTCCGTCTGACTTGTTCGCTCCACCTGCTGAAAACCGATTCAAATCAGCAATTGATAGCGGAGAATTTTTAGTCACAGCTGAAGTCATGCCACCCAAGGGAGGCTCCGTTACCCATATGCTGCATCAAGCAATACCCCTGAAAAATTGGGTTCATGCTATCAATATCACCGATGGCAGTCGAGCAGTGTTGCGAATGAGTTCCCTTGCTGTCGCTGCTATCCTACGCCAGCAGGGCATCGAACCCATTTGTCAGATGGCCTGCCGCGATCGCAACCGCATTGCCCTGCAAGCTGACCTCATGGGTGCCCATGCCCTCGGCATTCGCAATATTCTAGCCCTAACGGGCGATCCCATTACCGCCGGAGACTACCCCAAAGCAAGAGCTGTCTTTGATTTAGAGGCGGTTCGCCTATTACAAAGCATTCGCCACCTCAATGCCGGGATGGATGCCAACGAGCAACCCTTGCCCGATGGCTCTACACAACTGTGGGCGGGCGCAGCCGTTGATCCGCAATTAGCCAGTTGGTCCGGTCTCCAACGTCGCTTTGAACGCAAAGTCGCAGCAGGAGCCCAATTTTTCCAAAGCCAATTGATCGTCGATTTTGACCGCCTGGAAAAATTTATGACAGATATTGCCAGCCAGTACAACAAACCGATTTTAGCCGGGATATTCTTGCTCAAATCCGCCAAAAATGCCCGATTTATCAATCGTTGCGTTCCCGGAGTCAATATCCCAGAGACCCTCATTTCTCGCTTAGACAAAGCCACCGAACCCCTACAAGAAGGCATTGCGATCGCCGCAGAGCAAGTCCAACTCGCCCGTCAACTCTGTCAGGGCGTGCATATGATGGCCGTGCGTCGAGAAGATTTAATTCCCCAGATTCTAGCCCAAGCCGGCATCGCTCCCCTTAAAGATTAATCCTCCAAACGCTCCAGTAGATTTTTGAGTTCTTCAGCTAATTCTTGACTCGTAATTTTCTGCTCAGGTTCATGGGTGTCATCTATAAACATTGTCCCTTTACCCGTCAATAACCAATCAATAGACACTTGATAATAGGTATTGAGCAGAATTAAAAAATCTATATTGAGTAAGTAATCTCCACATTCACAGCCAGACCACTGGCGCACCGAGATAGATAAATTTTTAGAAATTTCCACTTGAGATAACCCAAGATGCGATCGCAACTGCTTCATTCTTTTGCCCATTTTTTGGGCAACAATATGAATAGTATATTGGTCTTTTTTGCTGAATTGCTTGCGAGGCATAGCTTAGGGTAAGATCCTGTTTCCCATTCCTATTAAATATGAGAATATTAACCGCTCAAAAATTAGCTTGACAGCAAAAGTTCTATCAAGGCTTGCCAGATAAAATAGTATCTGTTTTTCTGCCACAACAATATTTTAATCGGAGTTCTCTAACCAGGTCTATCGTAAGAACACTGAATTCTTTGCTGCCAGCAGCCCTTAAACGAGGCAAATCGATCTCAGTAGTAATACTGATCCCAAAAAAGGGGAACACTTGTAGTTATTCCCAAAATTTTTCCAAACATACGGTGTAACCCTGTCTATTCAGGGATGAAATTGTGCTGATCAGCCTTCATTTTCTAATAAAAGGCTAACTATTCCCCATGGCATCCAGCAGCGATTTACCCTCAAATACAGAAACTTTACACCTTATAAGTGTCAAATCAAGGAAAACTTTTTCTTCTTGTGGTCTACTTTGCTGATTGGCCACTAGAAAAAGAAGTAATCTAAAGCAAATGTTCTCTAGATCTATCGTCACCTAAATTTCATGAACCAACTTCAATACAAACGATCCACCAGAGGTTACCAAACCAGAAGACGTGCAGAATTAAACTATCCTGTACCCTTCCCTAAGACGAGTAAAACCCCTGTTTTAGACTCTTTCTATAAGACCCAATTAGACTTAGCCATCAAAGGTGTTTTATTTGAAAGCCTTTATCCACTCAGTTGTGAAGAGATTGCGAATCGGATGACGTGGTTGATGCCTGACAACCATTGCAGCAAAAGGAATCAAGTGTTTGCATCATTGCAACGGCTAATCATGAATAATCTCGTTGCAGCCACTCAAGTGATTGATCAAGGCAAAGCAGTCACTAAATATTTACTGAATCTTCCCTATGAGGATCTCCAGCAAGAACGGGCAGAGAGAGTCAGAACTCAGCAATTACAGGCTACTCAATCCCAGTCGGTCAATTGAGATCTCTGATATACTCCCGAAGCTGACCGTCTAAGCGGTATAGCGCTGGCTTCTTTCCAAGCCGTTGGTGAAGCTTGCGCTCCGTGCGTAGCGGGTTGAGCGTTTTTGACTCAATCAAGGGTACTGTCTGCCTGAGGAAATTTGAGATATCTAGCCTGAGCTATGCTCAAGGAAAAGAGGGTTGAGTGGTGCCATTCAACCCTCTAGATGTAAAGTTCCTAGTCGGAGAATCTTCCCCCAGCTCTGCCGTGGAGCTGGGGGAAGGTTTATTGGCGACATTCTGCTAGTTAGTATTAGCCTTGACCCTTCGAGTCCTATCCGATTGGTAATAGACTTGATCCCCCTGATCGGGTACATAGTGACAATTACGCAGGGCAATCCAAAGGCTTTTCCAAATTGGATCAGAGGATTTTCGATAATATTCACCTAAAATAGGCTTAATGGCTGCAGTTGCTGTCAATAAATGGTAATGAGGCATACCTAAAAAGATGTGATGCGCCACATGGGTGCCAATATGATGATGAATGGGGTTAATAAACCCATAGTCATGGTCAATGGTTGAAAGTGCGCCCTTTAAAAAATACCAATTGTCATTGGGATACCAAGGAATGCTGGGAACCGTATGGTGCAGGAAGGTAACCACATCTAACCAAAGGATAAAAACAATATAGGGACCGAGATAATATTGAACCAAAAATAGCCAGCCGTGGGTAAGAGTCAATGCACCTAAAAAAACAACCATGGCTCCCCAGAGGATCGTACTGGTTATGACATCCCATTTTTCTGAGGGTTTAAACAAAGGGCTACTGGGTAAGAAATGGGAACCCTTGCGACCGGGAGAACGTTTAAACAGGTAGATAGGATAGGCTAACAGAGTTAAATAATACCGAACAAATTTGACATCTTTGGGCATCTCTCGATACTCGGTTTCGGTTGGAGGATACCAACTTTCATCTGTATGCAAATTTCCCGTGTTGGCATGGTGGGTTCGGTGACTAATTCGCCAGCCATGAAAGGGAACCAAGATGGGGATATGACTAAGATGTCCAACCAGATCGTTTAACCATCTGTATCGAGAAAAGGAACGATGACCACAATCATGACCTACTACAAATAAAGCCCAAAACATAGTACCTTGGGCAATCCAGAAAATCGGCCAAAACCACCATGCCTGGATTTGATGGGCAATGGCGTATAAAGCCGCAATAATGCCGATATCAAAGAAGAAGTATGCCAGCGATCGCCAAAGAGAGGGTTCAAAGCAATGGGGTGGAATAGCAGCCCTTAAATCTTGTAGGGTAAAGGGCAATTCCCTAGATACAGAGACCACAGGTTCTCTGTTTTCAACACTCATAGATTTTTGCACGAAGTTCTAAGGTTTCCTTAAGCTGTACTCACCGCGTTCTATTCTATCTCTTAACAAGTCGTCATTAAAACTCAGCACCTACTCATAAAAATGTTTATAAAAAGTCATATGTCTTTATTAACCAACCGTAAGGGTCGATTACTGAATATCCTAAAATTGCTGAGCATGAGCTGCGCTCTCCTTACGTTGATGAGTGCTTGCCGTTCCCAGCCCAAGACAAAAGCCAATTCCAAGACTCAGGCGGCTGATCTTGCAGCGGTCAACTCTCCTGTCCCATCAGCAGCAACCTCGACCAAGCTGCAATTGACCTTAGATTCTCCAGAGTCTCTCCGTGTTCAGCAAGGTGATTTAATTGTCAAAGGTCAGATATTAGTGGATCGAGCTGCTCCTCGTCAGCAGCTCTTAAATCGGCGGCAAAAGGTGCAGGATGAAGTCGCCCTGATCGCTGCCACGGGAGAAATTCCCTCTACCCCAGCGAATACGGCTGTCCTCAGGGAGCAGGTGGCGCAAGCGAGGGAGCAAGCCCGTTTGGCGGAGGTTGCCCTTAAAGATTACCTTGCTAAATCTCCTTATACTGACTTTGCTCGCCAAACCTTATCTTTGCCGGAAGAGGAAAAACAGTTGGCACGACTGCAAGCTGCCAAAGCCAATGCTAAGGCTCAGTTAGACCAAGCGATCGCCCAGCTTCAGACTATCGAGTCTGTCCAGAATACTCGGCAGCAGGTGCAATCCGATGTTGTCAGCAAGAAACAGCAACTTTTGCAGGAACTGAAAACCATTGAGACGCAATTGGAAGCTTTGCAAGACATCCTTTCTCCCCATGATGCGATTGTGCAAGGGATTGAGTGGAAAGAGAACGGCAAGAATGGCTATAAGGCTGAACTCGCCCTAGCTGTGCACTCTAGTGCAAATCCGATTCCATTACTGCCCTCTACTGCTAACGATCCGCTCCTGTCACCACCGACGAATCTGCCAGTGGTGCCACCTGGCTTGGAGCCGTTACCAGACACGTCTGTTAATCCTGGCAACTGATATCAAATCCAGTTAATCCCCCATAACTGATTAACAGCCTCCTCACACCAGTAGAAGTTCGTCACCCCCCGGATTAGATCGCTGCGCTCCAGCAACACCCAGCATCAATGGATCGTTTTGCTCTCTAAGGCATCCAAATTGGCAAAGCTGCGGTTGGTGATTCCCTCCGGGAGGCTTTGCCAACGGTTCGTTTTACATCTCATTTAGCTCGTTTAAGGAAGCTTAGAAGCGATGGCAACGACACTTAGAGAAAAATTAGCGATTGAACGCCGTGAAAAAATTGAAGCAAAGGCATAGCAGATGATTGCGGAAGATCAGGTCTTGATCCTCTTGGAAAACGCTTTCCGCAATCTGTTCAGACTCTTTCAGCAAGCCCTAATGTAGAAAATGGCGGATTCCGGTAAAAACCATCACTAATCCTAATTCATTGGCAGCTTGAATGGAGTCTTGATCACGAATACTGCCCCCCGGTTGAATAATGGCCTTAACCCCTGCTGCTGCTGCCGTTCGTACCGAATCATCAAAGGGGAAAAAGCCATCACTGGCTAGGGTTGCGCCCCGTGCTTGTTCGCCTGCTTGTTCCAGGGCAATTGTAACGGAGCCGACCCGATTCATTTGGCCTGCTCCCACACCGAGGGTGGCGTGATCTTTGCTAATCACAATGGCATTGGATTTCACATGCTTGACGACCTTCCAAGCGAATAGCATTTCCCCTAGCTGGGCAGCGGTGGGTTGGAGCTGAGTGACCCTCTGCCAGTCGGAAGGAGAGGTTAAGGTTTCATCCGCAGCCTGCGCTAGCCATCCGCCTGCGATCGCCTTTACCGTCACCGCCGGACCTGTACCTAAATGGGGGAGGACTAATACCCGTAAATTAGACTTCGCCTGCAAAAGAACCGCAGTTTCAGGCTGACAATCAGGGGCAACAATACATTCTAGAAAGGTTTGAGTTAGGGCTTGAGCCGTATCGGGATCAAGGCTGCGATTCATGGCCACAATCCCACCAAAGGCAGACACTGAATCGGCGGCTAATGCCTTCTCATAGGCTTGCAGCAGCGTCTGGCCTTGGGCTACCCCACAGGGGTTGTTATGTTTGAGAATGGCCACCGTCGGTTGAGCCTCGGCTTGGGTAAATTCAGCAATCACCCGCCGCGCGGCTTCTAAATCCACGAGGTTGTTGTAGCTGAGAGCCTTACCTTGGAGTTGTCGGGCCGCAGCCCAGCCCGCAGGTGGATCGCTATCTTGATACCAAACGGCATTTTGGTGAGGATTTTCGCCATAGCGGAGGGTCTGTTTAGCTGTCCCTGTGATCAAAAGTGGAGGCGGAGAATCCGTTGGAACTGTAGCTTGGCGGAGATAGGTTGCGATCGCCCGATCATAGGCCGCCATCTGCTCAAACACCTGCACCGCACAAGCTTGCCGAAAGGATAAAGAGACCTCACCCTGGTGCTGTTGTAGCTCTTGCAAATAGCTCTCGTACTGGGTGGGCGCAGATAAAACCGTCACATGGGTATAGTTTTTAGCCGCTGCCCGAATCATCGTCGGTCCGCCAATGTCAATTTGCTCCACCGCCTCGGCTAAGGCCACTTCTGGATCCTGAATGCCCTTTGCTGCTTGTTGCGTGATCGTTTCGGTAAAGGGATAGAGATTCACTACCACCAAATCAATGGCTTGGATCTGGTTATTCAGCAAATCCTGTACATCTGTCTCTAGAGTCCGCCGCGCCAGAATTCCCCCATGAATGCGGGGGTGCAGGGTTTTGACTCTGCCGCCTAAAATTTCAGGTGACCCGGTATAGTCTGATACCTTTGTCACGGGTAATCCTGCTTTCTCCAAAGTAGCAGCGGTTCCCCCGCTGCTTATCAAGGTAAATCCAAATTCATTCACCAATTGGCTGGCCAAGTCAACTAGGCCAGTTTTATCCGATGTACTTAAAAGGGCTAAACGAGTCATGACTCAAACTTGGGGATGAAAAACTATTGCGATAGTGCGATCGCCCTCACTCGAAAACTATCCAATCTCCCAGACAGGTTTAACCGAAATATTTCCCAGCATTGGCCTGTTGGCGAAATTCTTCAACTTCGGGAGGATAACCAATTGGTAAGACCCGCTCTACATTCGGATGAGGACGGGGGATAATCACCCAAGTCTCTAACTTAGCCCCATAGGTTTTTTCCACCACTGCAATTCCAGCTTCCATCGCCCGCTGCACTTCGGACACATCTCCACGAAAACAAATCGCAAATCGGGCACTACCGCCTTTGATATAGCTGACCAAGGTCACCCGCCCAGCCTTCAGCATCGCATCGGCGATGGACAGGTTCCCCGGCAATCCAGATGTCTCTAGCGCCCCAACCGCTTGCTGAGAAGCCACCCCATTGGCCATTTCTTATTCTCTCCAAAGTCTTAACACAACTTTTTGTTCAATCTTTAGACATCAGCCATTGCTAGACAGATAGAACACTCTAATCTTTAGCTCCACAATCATACCGATGAATGACCCTCATCTGCATGAATCGATGGAAGAAAATCCGTCAACAATCCACCCACAAGGGGATGGGGCATTGTAAGGTCATGGCTCTCTAGGTTTTATTCAGGTAGGTTTGGTAACGCTCCTGTAAAGTCTCTATGCTCGTCTTGCCGACCCAAAATTCAACCATCGTTTGGCCACAAGCCCAGGCATCATCCCGAATCGAGGGTGATGTTTCTAGCACCAAAGGCCATAGGGCTAGGAAGTCAAAGTTGGGATGGATATCAGGTTCTGCCAAGAGCGAAAATAACTCATAGCCCATTTGCAACTTGCCCATCACCACTGGAACCTGCTCAATCGGCAGTTGAGTAGCCAGAGCGGCTGCCAATGCGGGTGAACCGTCATTAGAGTGGACAAGAATCCTAAAATCGGACTTTTGAGCAATGCCGTTAAGCCTTGAGTGGCACCCATTTGGGCGGCATATTGATGGATGATTTTACCAGCAGTTTGAATTCGGGTGTTGCGATCTCGCAAGAATCGCGCCATCTTCCCTTGCTTGGCTGGTTCAAATTGTTCCATAATCACGCTGGAGAGATCACTCTCCCCCCAAGCAATGCGTTCTTGCCCTTGATCTGCCGTTACCAGGGGCAAAATAGCCACACAACGTTCACCTAAAATTTCTTGACGGTAGGCGATCGCCTCACGAATCGATTTTTCCTTGGGTTGGTTGCCTGCTTGCCAGTCATAGGAAGGGAACCACTCTCGGATCGGTCGGAGGCGATCAACTTGGGTGACGATGCTAATCACAGGCAAGTCATCCATCTGGCTGTGAACCGCCTCTAAAAAAACGCGATCCATTTGCAAGGCCGGATCAGTAGCAGGGGTCACCAACAGCAACAGATCAGCCTCTGCTGCCTTCTCCAAAACCTGCTGGAGCAGATCAACCCGTCCGCTCTGCTCATATCCCGGCGTATCCCACAAACATAAAGTCTCACCCAAAGCATTGGTGAATGTGTAGGGTTGCAAAGTATTTGTGTTCGGCAAAACATCTACTGCAGCTGTATCCCTGCCAAAAAGAGTATTAATCAGACTACTTTTACCCGCTCCAGTCCGACCCGCTAGCAAGACATTTACAGGCACTTGCACAACGGCTTTATCTGGCATTGCTGTAGTGATGATCTCCCCTAGGGTTTGCGTCTGTAATTCTGGCAGGTCTTGCCCCAGGCTATCTAAACGCTTCACCGTCTCACCACTATAGAGAGCGATGACCTGCTCTCCTAAAGCCTGTAAGGTTGTTTCCCTGAGAATTTGACCTAAATTAGCGATTAGCTGCTGATTGGCCTGGTTCCGATAGGGCTGCGTAGTGGTTCGGGTTAACGCTGCCACGGGATTAAAAATCCATCGTGACCAATTCCATATTTTCAGGGCTGTGCGAGCCGCAGGTTCCAGTTTGCGATAGGTTTCGTAGGCTTCGTAGGCTTGCCCCAAAGTCACTTGACCCAATACAGGAGACAGTTGATGCATCCACTGATCCACATCCTCCACTGTCCCCCTTAATAGGCTATAGGCTTGGGGAACATAAATATTCAGAAAAGGCCGTTTGGCACTTGGGAAATAGATATGGGCAACAGCCTCAATTAAGCTTTGGCAACGGCGAAAAAATTGCGCCCAGTCTTCCCAAGGCAGAACATCTTGCCGTGCTGCAACCAAAATCTTATGAATTTCCCCTTCAGCCTGTTGGAATAACACATTACTCTCGCCCTGGGTCGAATCTAGGTCAGGATGAGGTGAACTATTTTTAATAAATTCTGTGGCTTCTGCTGCGATCTTCTCCGGCAAGTGCAGCCAGCGGACTAATAAAAACTGCCATCCCAAAAACACCAAAATCACCACAGCCCAAATCCAGCTCAGCCTCCACTGATGGATTTGCAGACCCGCAGCAACGCCCAGAAAACCAAGAATACTAAGAATTGGCAAGACCAAGATGATCCACTGCCATGCCTGGAGACGAACCATGTGTTGTAATGACTTGCTGATGGCGAACTAGCTCATGATCGGTGATAGCGCGTGGGCATCTTGGCGAGCATCGGTAATCAGCCAATCTAGAGACGCAGCTCGAACATCTAAAGATGCACCGGTCTTATCTACACAATAGCGGCCAAAAACTAATTTATCGACCAGACGGACTTCCGAGCCTAAACGAGAATGCTCAAAAATGACACTATTGTCTACCGTTGCCCCACTACAAATGCGACAGTTGGGGCCAATCATTGTAGGACCAATAATCTTGACACCATCCTCAATGCAGGTCATTCCACCAATATAGACAGGACCTTGAATATCAACCTTATCCCAATCAACCGCTACATTCAGACCCGTATAGATTCCTGGCGCAACTTCATGGCCAGGGATAGCAACATTTTTCACTTCTCCCATTAAGACACTGCGAATGGCATGCCAATAATCGGGAACTTTGCCAATGTCCACCCATTGAAAATCCATCGCAATGCCATAAAAGGGCATATTCATGGCAACCAACTTAGGAAAGAGATCGCTGCCAATGTCAAACTCTTGACCCGAAGGAATCAAGTCTAGTACTTCCGGTTCAAAAATATAAATACCTGTATTGATAGTATTACTGAGGGCTTCCTCAACACCAGGCTTTTCCTGAAATGATTGGACTTTCCCCTCTTCATCCGTTAGCACTACGCCATAGCTGGACACATCTTGTAAATCCACTGTTTTCAGAATAACAGTGGCAATGGAACCTTTTTGTCGATGCCATGCCACTGCAGCTGTCAAATCCAGATCGATGAGGGCATCCCCACACAAAACCACAAACGTGTCATCAAAAAAGGGGGAAAAGTCTTGGATTCGACGCATCCCTCCGGCTGAACCTAAGGCATCTCCAATCAACTTACCATCTTCAATCCGGCCTTCAAAGGAGTAGGCAATATCTACACCAAATCTT
Source organism: Acaryochloris sp. CRU_2_0 (assembly GCA_012034865.1). Classification (GTDB taxonomy): domain Bacteria; phylum Cyanobacteriota; class Cyanobacteriia; order Thermosynechococcales; family Thermosynechococcaceae; genus Acaryochloris. Next base: position 16,614 of record JAAUOM010000081.1, read on the forward strand.
TGGCCATCTCTAAAATAGTTCTCAATCTCATCCGCCAGATGACTGACATTCACCATAATTTGCCCAAAGCCGTGCTTGCGAAGCAGTTCAACCAAAAACTCCATCACTGGCTTTTGCAGGATGGGAATCATGGGTTTGGGAGTGGTAAACGTTATAGGGCGGACACGCGTGCCTTTACCAGCCGCTAAGATCATCGCTTTCATATTATATTTTTTGTTTTAAGATAACTAGCAACCCAATCTTAATGCCGATAGTGAGACTATCTACAGGGATCAATCAACGATCCTGTCCTGCTTTGGCATCATAGCTCATAATTTAAGGCTCTTTCATCACTCCCAGGGTAGAAGAAACTAAAAGCCTTATCCTAAAAAGCTTTTATCAGCTAATATCCAATAGAGAATAAACGTTACCATTTATGAGTAATCGGGTAATTCCCTTTGCTAGAAGCTGAGTGCAAGTCTTCTTCAGGACGTTGCCGTTGGGAACTTTAACAATTCTTTGGGAGCGATGGGAAAAACGGCGAGCAATCCGGTGATTATCAAAAATGGGTAGGGTCTTAGCATCGACTTCATCCTCAGGGATAAGACCCAGTTCTCCAAACTCTTGCAATGGGCAAGTGATCAGTTCTGATGAGCGATCTACCACTAAATAACAAGTTTTGGGAAATTGTGCTTCAGACACGGGTAAAACCTGAATTGACTCTGAAGATTCCAAAGCCATGCCTATGGTTTGTCCAATGTCTGAATCGTCAACCTCATCTAATTCAAAATCGTCTAGATCACTATCTGCACTCACAAAGTCATCTAAATCTTCGTCTTCATCCCCAGAGTCGAGGTCTTCATCCTGTAGATCATACTCAATTTCAGCAATGATTTTTGCTAAGTCTTCAGCTTGATGAGGCTGGGACAGAGCAGGCTGAGGTGGAGCTGAGATCTGATCGTTAACGACATTCTCTTCAGAATGAGTACGTTTTTTGATCGGTGCAGACCGAGGTGGAGTTTGAAGGACTTTGGACGGTTTGGCATCGTTCTTACCAGCTATAGGCTCAGTTGCTAGTGGAGGATTCGATTCTATTGTTCGAGAAGATTGAGACCCTCGCTTCTCTTGCTTAGTTGTCAGCAGTGTCTCATAGTCTTGATCAGACAGTTGACTCTTGAGGAGCCGTCGAATCGTAGAACTACTCACCTCAAAACGATCAGCTAACTGGCCAATTGTCTGTTCAGATGCTTGAAAGAGTTGAGTGATCTGTTGTTTATCTGAGTCTGAGAGTTTACTACGTGTCATAAACTTTGTATTAAGCGTCTTGTAAGAACGGACATTATCAACATCAACTCAAGGAGGTAGGAATAAGATTTTCCCTTCAATATCCTAATATGTTGTGGGTTGAACATTGACAGCAGATGCGCAGGTTAACCCATCAATCCTTATCAACCAGCTTTTCCCTAGAGCAGGCTTATGACTGATGGGTTGGTCTATCCTAGGATTACAGTGTGCCCAATGGTCAAAGTAAATCTTTAAAATCAAGACCTGAGTGGTTGATCAACAAATCGGTTACTGCATCGTAGTTAGTGATGCTTTTTTATGAAATCGCAACTGACCCGCAGTCAAAATACGGTTCTAAAGCTTTTGAAGCAGCTTAATCGGGAGATTTCTGCTCAAGAACTTTATATTGAGCTAAGACAAGCTCAGTTAGCGCTAGGTTTAGCCACAGTGTATCGTGCTCTGGAAGCCTTAAAACTCAATGGCACGATTCAAGCTCGTCTTCTGAGTAGTGGTGAAACCCTGTATACAACGACTCAACAAGATAGACACCATGTAACGTGTCTTCAGTGTGGCACGTCCATTCCGATTCAGGATAAAGAATGCCCTGTTCATGCGTTGGAAGATCAACTTCGCCAATCAGGAAAGTTTGAAATCTACTACCACACCTTAGAGTTTTTTGGCTTATGCTCACCCTGCCAGATAGAGCAATCTCATGCCAAGACGTAGGCTGAATCTATAACTTGCTATATTTTGACTTCAGCCTATTGTTACGTTAGTCATGAAATGATGAACTTTTGAGGTGAAGTTACCCGAGGATTCGCCATGCCGCACAACCGTACATCGGTTGAACAATTGCGCGCAAGTAACCGTCAGTTGGAGCTTTTTACGTTGGAACTGGATGAACTGATTGCGATGGTGGATGCGGATCTTCTACGTCAGCAGCGTGGACGTTTGGAGAAAAGGGTAAAAATTGAATAATGCGATCGCAGAAGTTAAAAGGATTGCTGCTCAGCAATAATGGCCTTCATCTTGTTAACACTAAAAACCATTTGCGATCGCCCCACTATCCCTAAACTTGCTGTTTCAAATAGGCGATCGCGGTTCTCAATCCATTATTCAGTTTGTGAGGAGAATTGGCTCAGGGATGCGATCGCTGCTTTGCAGATGCTACAAGAGTTCCACCTTTCAATAATGGCAGTGATTGCTTCTCACAACTACATGTATTTAAGCCTCGCCGACCTTGCAACTTATGAGCAGTTCATCGTGCTGCTTTGCAGAGGTTATGCAGGTTTTTTCTGAGAAGGAATGATAACTAAATTTTCGTCAGTCACGGGTTTTACTTCGGTTTGTGAGACGGCAAACCAAGCGATCGTGGTGCCATCGTCGCGAGAGAACTCGATTTCGTAGGTTTCATTCTCATAAACGTCTAGGATGGTTCCGATCGCACCTGCGGCAACGCCTCGATCTTGGTAACGGTTGGTGAGAAGTTTTACAAGAGAATAGGGTTCCAAAGTCATGATGGGTTGCCTCTATTTGCAAATCCAGTGAATGGGGTCGCTAGCTTTAATGTACCTTGCTGATCCAAAATCCATCCTGTAAAGAGTTTTTTGCCTTTAATCTCTATAGTGATTGTAAACCTTTGTCCGTGGCAATCGCATTCACCTACGGTGTAGTCTTGTGCTACAAATTTGGTTTTGGCTTGAGTGATATAGATTTCTAAAAGAGCTTGAGCATCGTTAATGTTATTGGGTCGGTAGCCTAGAAGTCCGATAAATATTTTGTCTTTGCCAGATTTGTGATTTGGAATCAGAACGTATTCTGAAAATTTTCTGAGATCGCCTGTGATTTGGGTGATTTGCCATTGCTGAGTGTTTTTGGGTTCAAGACTTTCGCCAGTGTTGCTCATGGTCGCGCGATCGCAGCTTGAATATGTAGTCAAATTCTACGCTTGTTTGCAGAATACTTTAACGAATTCACCAATCGAAATAGCTGACGAGATCGCTCTACTATCCCTAAACTTGCTGTTTCAAATAGGCGATCGCGGCTCTCAATTCATTATTCAGTTTTTGAGGAGCATTGGCTGAGGGATGCGATCTCTGGCTCATGAGCCTCATCGCAGCTAAATTTCAACCTGATTACCCGAGAATACTTTGGTTGTGATGTAAAGCGCCGATTGCATGGTTAACTCCGCTGGTGTTTAGCTGGCATGCATCTCTTGATCTACTTCATCGTCTCCAGCGCCTTTATGTATAGATCTATCGATTTCATTGGTATTTCCACCATTACTACTCCTCCTTCCATCTCCTTTGCACCTATATACCATTCCTGTCCAGTTGTTTTTGGAATTTCCTCCGCAGCGTCTCCTACTATTATGCCACTCCTCTCCCCAGCACCCCAGCCAGAGATGCTTAGTCCCGTCGATTCTTCCTTCTCTAGCTCCTGAAGCGCCATCAGCTCCTGCGCGCTTTCCAACATCATTTCGCTATCCCATGCCTGCGCATCTTTCTTCTTTGGCTTCTTCTCCAAAAAGCTAAAGACTGACTTCTTCGGTGTTTTCTCTTTTCTTTGCTGTCTCAAATCCTCTGCAATCCCCAGCCATACATCAGCCTTGGAGGTGTCTTCTTCTCTCTGGGTAGCTATAGCCTTCCTGATTTTGGCTAAGGATCGTGGCTTAAATAAGATCCAGAATATAATGAAGCGTGATAGCCTGAGAATCCTTCCTTTATTTGTTTTTAGATGAATCCGTACCCCTACGCCATTGAACAACAAATGCAACGGCTTTATAAGTCTTTGAACGAGAAGGATCGTCGTCGTTATGCCGCCATCGAAGCTACGAAACTGGG
>JAAUOM010000082.1 GCA_012034865.1 Acaryochloris sp. CRU_2_0
CACGCCCTGCATATCTATGGAGATATGGGTTTCAAGGCAATCAACTGCTGCAGCTAAAACACCTTCGTCGATCAGGGTCGGTGTTGTGGATAATGGGGTTGGGGTAGTTGTCATGGCTGATATTTAACGCTTTTAGTCTGACACTACCCTTCTTATAGGGACAATTCTCAATCTTTTCGATCTACCCTTCTTATAGGGACAATTCTCAATCTTTTCGATCTACTGAGAGTGTTTTGCCACCCTCATCCCCCCCAAGCCAGATGACTTTACTGAGAAGAAAATTAAAGCGTGATTCCCTATAATCTAACGTGATCGCTATGAACCCCGCTTTTCCAGTTGCTGCTGAAAGTAATCTCGCCAGCTTGCAGGTAGCGCTTGCACTTCTAGGGCACGGCGCAGCAATTCTCGATCACTCATTGGCTGTGCATAGAGTCGAGTAATATCAGTAACTGTGACATTGTGATCCGCTTGATAGAGTTGCTCGATTGCATCCCCTGCTCTGAGAACCCCTTCTTTGAGGACTGAAAAGTAAAAGCCTGTCAGGCGGCTCTCTAAAAACCGTTTGACTATATCGGTGCGACCGAACTTGATACCGAGTTTGTAGCAGGGCATTCGGGGCTGGGTCACCATTATCTCGGCAGTGCCAATGCGAAAGCGATCACCAATATACACCTGATCTTCCCACAAGCCTCTGATGGTCAGATTTTCCCCAAACATCCCCCAGGGCAGATCCATCTCTGGCAACTCAGCCTGCCAGTATCCATAGTGCTCAACAGGATAGGCATAGACCGCCTTATCAGCACCACCATGAACGGTCAAATCTGCCTGGGCATCGCCATCAAGGTTGAGGGATAGCACCATGACCTGACCTTCCACAGGTTCCTTGAAGATGCCAGTGGAAACCGTTCTGCCTCTCCAAAGTACCTCACGGGGAAGTCCAACATTGACAGATAGGAGTTGCATAACTTCTACTTCTCTACTACCCGCATTGTATGACCATCTGGGTCTCGGACTAAAAAGCCTTTTTTGAAGTCCAGGGCTTGCCCAGGAATGGTCACGATATTAGGAGAAATAAGCCTTATTTGATTGAGCCTCAATTTTTGGGCTAAGGACTCTGCATCTTTTACCACCAGTGTTGTTTGCCAGTGCAACAAGTCATTAGGTCGGGCATCAACAGGCAAAGGTCGCCCATCTTTGGGTTCCAGATATTCTAGAAACTCAATGCCAGGGCCAATGGGTGATCTTAGCGCACTGATATGCAACCGTGCGCCCTGGACATTGTTGAGATGTTCTTGTTCCGTTCCATGATTCATGCTTTCTCCCGCCAGTTTCAAACCGAGGAGATCTCGATAGAACTTGAGCATGGCTTCAGTGTTGGCAACGACGATCGCCGTATGGTCAATCCCCAGAAATAACTGGTCAGTTGGTTTCTGCCATTTTGGATTCCCTTTCCTCGGTGGAAAATAGATAAGTTCCAGATAATGTCCATCCGGGTCACGGAAATAGAAAGCGCGAATCCCGGCTGCGGATTTATTCGAAACTGGAATCGTTTGAGGGGCAGTCGAGGCATGTTGAACTTTGAACTGGCGCAATCGCTGGTAGGCTGTGTCCATATCACGGGTAACAATGGCAATATGCTGAAACCAGCGGTCATTGCTGCGCGAATCAATGGGAAATGGCTTCCCCTTGGGTGTCAAATACTCGGTTAGCTCAATTAACTCATTCCCCAATTGCATCTTGACAACTCGTAAGCGCACCCCAAAGAGTCCTTGCAATTGCTCATATTCAGTGCCCAGAACCTCAACGTCTGAGACCTTTTTGAAAGACAGGACTTGGGAGTAGAATTCAATGGCTCGATCCATATCGGAAACCGTCATGCCGATCGATTCCACAGCAGTGACAGCCGACTGAGTGGGCTGTTGGGCAAGGATCGTTGAGACGGGTCTACGCCTAGGCAACTGGATACTCTGCGAGTAACCTGGATTGGGGGTTGCAACAACGGTAACCAACGCACTCACTGACAACAGAATGCTGGTTAATTTGGAGGTCAATGGCTGATTCATAGTCGTTTGGGGATGAAAGAGCTGCTAAACGATATTGAGGACAACTGCCAAGGCTCTGGTAATCGCTTGCATTGAGGTATCAGAAAGAGTTCCCAATTGGCGAATTAGCCTTTGCTGAGATACCGAACGCACCTGGAATGCATCTGCTGCTGAGAGCTTGCTTAAGCCATTCTCAACACTGGCCTCTAGTCGTACCATCCAGGTGACTCCTGTAAAAGCATCATTCCACCCGGTAATTGGCACAATAATCTTCAAACGCAAGATGCCAATTTCGTCATTGCTCACAATCACTGCTGGACGGGTTTTGCTGATTTCGTCTCCCACAGTAGAATTGGCACTGTAGAGCCAGATTTGACCTCTACGCATACTCTTCATGCTCGTAGAAATCTTCTGTATCCAGATCGGTGAAACTAGCTAGCTCACTTCCCTGCTCATAAAAAGAACGCATGACTTCAGATGCTGCTGCAAGGCTCAACTCTGACTTGATATCTTGTTGGGACTGTCCTGCTAGTTCGTCTCGGATCAGCTTTGAGGCAGTTTCAATAATCTCTAGTTGATCCTCGATAGTCATCTGTTTGAGTGCTTCCAGAACTTCTACTTTTTTCATAGGATCTACTCTGCTTTTAGAGGTAAAGTTAATGACAGTACTGAATTTAGAGAAAAATTTATTCTCCGTTTATCTCTTGCTTCTGTTCTACTCTTGCTAGCAATTTTGCATACTCATCAATTCCTGCTTCGGCAAGTTCCCGATCTTCTTGGGCAAACTCTTGGTAAAGTGCAGCAAACTGATACATATTTTTGGGTTGATCGGCGAACCGAGATCGAAATTTTATAAATGCAATAAGCTCAGTAACTTGCTTGAGTTGATCATTATTTAGCTCATCTAGTTCTTGATTAAGGTGTACTCTTGTGATAGTCATCTTGAGACTATCTCCTTATTACTAAAATTTAATTCAGAGTTTCAAAAGCAAATTTCGCCATTATCTAACTTTTTTGAAGCTTTGATTTAACATTTTTAGTAGATTTCAAGTCTGCCACCAAATCATCTATACTTTTATAATTTTTGCTGTTTCTATTGCTGACTAGTTTATCAATAGTAGATTTCTTAACACCTGTACCTTTAAAGGCATCAATTAGTCTTGCTTTATCATCAGTATTAATGTTGACAACATCTTGATTTACTTTTTGTCGGTCAGAATCAGTGACTTTATTAGACTGTATGAATGATATATTTTTAAGCTCCATTTTCCGTTGTAAAAGTGGAGGACAAGATGGAGCAATCATAAATGCTAAATCAGTTGGAGTTGAATTAAGTGATAGTGGCTTAAAATTTACGTCACTTAGCCATTGCTCAAAAGTTTCTAAGTGACTGCTTAGAAGCTCGTAGTTTTTAGCTTCACCAAAAGCTCTGGCAACACAACTGCTGTTATGCTGTAGCTGTATATAGCAGTCAAAAGCATGATTTGATAGTACAGTCGTAGTCGAAACTGATGACAAAGTATATGATTTTTGCTTCACATAAGCTTTCCATTGCTGATCACATTGAGACTTTACTAAATCACGAGCATTACCTTCAAATATTTTCTCAGGTTCTTCCTTGAAATATTTCTCATGTATTTCAAGGACTGATGCAGCATACTTTTGACAAAACTCTCTCAGAGTCTGGCCAGGACTTAGCGATATGTCTTTAATTTGTTGCCATGCAGTATTAAAATTCTTATAGCCTTTAAATGCTCCTTCAATTCGATCATTAATTTTAGCTTTAATCATTTCAAATTCATTACCATATCCTGTGTTCAAGTTGATGACTTGATCATGAACAAGATCTTCTATAACAGGATCCTCATTGAAGAAAGTTTTAATATTTTCTGATGTTCCAACAAGATAAATGAAAAGATGAATTTTAGATCTAAATTCTTGTGCTGATTTTTTAATTAATGATCTTATAAGTGATAATGTTTGTTGAAGCTCATCAGGTCTTTTTTCTAAGCCATCAAACTCATCAATCAAATAAACAAAAGTGTATCGTGGCTCTATCTTAGAAATCTCACTAATTACTTCAAAGAAAAAATCTCCAAAGACGATCGCAATATTTGAGAAATATTTGATAAATTTAGAGCGAAAAATCTCAATTCTAGAAGCCGTTATTAGTTGATTGACTTCAGGTTGATTCAAATAATCATTCAATATATTTTTAGCCGTGGTTTTGACTGGTGATTCTGAATCAGTTATTAATTTCCAGAAAGTCTCAGCTAGAACATAGCAATAGAATTTAACACTAAAATCATAATTTCCACCTATTGCGGTTAAGTTAGTAAGTGGAAAGCGACTAACAACTGAAAATTGTTTATAAGTTAATTTAGTCTTTGTTAACTCATGCAAGTAAGTAAGAACCGAGGTTTTTCCACTGCCCTTTAAAGCTGAAACTATTCTAAAAGTAAAATATCCGTCATCAAAGCTGTGTTTGAGATCGTCCTCAAGCAATTCAGTAATATTACTTACCGCTCTGCCAGAGAGACTTTGTGCAGTTGATCCTTCACCTGATGAACCTGGAGTTCTAACAGCACGTTCAATCCAAATATCTTCAATAAAACCTTCACCAACCCTAACTCTTTGGAGAAAGTCTTTAATGAACTTTTTCTTTCCTGCGTCTTCAGGCATATTTCATTCAACCCATTGAATCAGTTCATTATCTTTTTCAATCATAGCTAAAATCTTGCCTTTTACTTTAAGTAAGTCAAAGTATTGATTCAGTTTTTCTTGAGAAATTTGGTTTTGCTCACTAAATTTCTGACGAATTTCTTGACTATGAATAGCAACAACACCTCGTAGCTCTTGATGTTTTCTTTCTTCAAAGTAAATCTTCTTGAGCTTTTCTGTAAAAGTATCGAAATCCATTTCTTCCGATAATATAGGAGGATATACAGATGCAAACTTAAAACAATCCAAAAGGGCATTTAATACTTTAGGCCCTTTTTGAGAATTAAATCTATACTCTGTCGTTGTCAAGGTAGAAACTAAAGTCTCATTTCCTAGTTGTGACAAAACTAGGCGATTCCTTTTTTCAGGTCTTATTAAATTTTGTTTGCAAAGTGACTCGTAAACTTCTTCAGCATTTTTTCGAAGTTCTTCAGGCAAGTGTCCTCTAACTACACCTTTAGTAACACTACCCTCTGCTGAGTAAGCCACTGCATAAAGTAGATAGAGTAGTTGCTCTGTTGCCAGCTTAGTCATAGGCTCCTCTTTCTGAATTATTTTAAGTACATGATCCAAAATAGCCTGAATTAGGCTGACTTGTTCTGGAGTTTAAACTAATCCCTTTGACACCTCTATCGCAGATTGCAAAAATGATCTGACCTGTTCTGCTTGCGCTTGAGCTGAATCTTGCGTCAGTCTAGAGGCAGGTAGCACAGCTCCAACCCAGTGTTGGGTATGCCAAAAACCATTGCCCTTGAGGGGGGGTAGATTCTCTAGACTGGGGTAAGGATAGGGTGAAACATACCAGTAAGGTTCGCTATAGCTTTGGTCGCCAGGAGACAGACCCACCCCGATCGTTATGGGTTCGCCATTCTTTTGTCCTGGCAGAGAAATCAACGTTGCCATATCAAAATGATGAGGCCAGATGTGGATGGGGGAAGCATCCTCAGTTCCTGCAACAATTTCCCGTAACAGTTGATGAGTATTGGCGTAATAATGTGTGAGTACCTGACGTTCAGCTTGCGTTTGGCTGGCATCAAAAGCAGTTCCGTGGGCAATCGGATGATCGGGAAAGTCATCAGGTGGATAGGTAAGTAATGCAATGCTGTTGGCATCAGCACCCAACTGGGAAATTTGCTGCTTGTGCCAGTCCAAGCCTGTTATCGATGTTTTTTGATGTAGGGGATAGACTGCGATCTCATCTCCCTGCTTATCCAAAATCATGGATAACAGACGAATGGGATCAAATGCTACTCGAAAAAGCTTTTCAGCGTGAATGGGTGCGCCCACAAACACCTCTAAGTCAGGATGCCATTCTAGACTGGTATGACTATAGTCCGGTAGCGGTTCCGCTAGGGCAGCACCCACCGCAGCCATGAACTGAATCGCATAGTGCAATTGCATTCTGCTTTCAGTTAGATCTTGAGGATTGATGTTGTCGATGATGCGCCAGGAAGTGTTCATCTATTTACTCCTATTCAAAAAAGGGTCGCCTCTACTCCCCAAGGTATTGAGCAGAGCAAGTTGTTGCTTGGAGTTCTCGCACTTCTCGTTGCAAGAAGAAGTTAAGAAACGTCCGAATTCCAGTAATAGCGGCCAATTTGGCAATTGCATCCCAACTGGGAGATACGGCTGTACCGACAATATCTGCTGCCAATAGGAATTCTAGAGATAGTGCTAGAAATAGTCCGAATTCCAGTCGAATGGATTGTTGAGGTATGGGGTTACGGTGTTGTTTTTGATCCCGAAAGAACCTTTGCAGGGATTTGATAAGGGCGATCGCAATTGTCAAAATCGCTATAAACTCCAGAATTACCTTCAGAACCAGAGCAAACTCCTGAAGGAGGTGTTCTGCCCCAAAAACTAATCCAGAGGTGCTTGGGAGATGAGTGGCGATGGTCTTGCCTCCCCAAGGGAGAATCGCAATCGAATCAGCAGGCATATACAACCTCTTACTTTAATTGTTCGAGCAAGTGATCCCCCACTCGTAAGGCATTAGCAATGATCGTTAAGGTTGGATTGACTGCTCCACTGGAACAGAAGAAGCTACCATCCACAACATAGAGGTTGTCAATATCATGGGTACGGCAGTTTAGGTCTAACACTGAGGTCTGAGGATCTTCGCCAAAGCGACAAGTACCCACCTGATGCCCAACCCCATCTAGGGGGAGTTTGCCAGTATAGGTTTTGCCTGCGCTCACAAAGTAGGAACAGTTGGGCATAATCTCTTGCCCACATTCAATCGACTTGAGAATTTCAATCCAGCGTTGCTCTAGGCGATCGTAAGATTCAGAATTGTTCTCGGTGTAGTCGAGAATAATCTTGTCTCCATTGACGCGGATGCGATTATTCGGATCGGGCAAATCTTCAACGGTTAACCACCAGTCGATGGAGTGGCTAGCGACTTGTTCAGGGGTGAGAGGCGTATAAGCTTCAGCATTGCCTTCCAAGGCTTCCTGGCTGACCTTGCCCAGGGTTTGGATTTGCCCCAGGGGGTAGTCATATCCTTCCTCGCCCCAATAGAAGTCGTTGATGGATAGGGTTTTCTGAAAAGTTGTGGGGTTAGGCTTTTTGGACACGCCAATAATCGAACCCAGGACATGCTTCATGAAGTTGCGTCCCACTAGTCCAGAACTATTAGCTAAACCATCAGGGTGTTTCTCATTGGCTGATCGCAACAGCAAGACTGAAGAATTGATGGCACCACAGGCGATCGCCACCACATCCCCAGAAAACTGCTGAACCTGAATTTCCCCAGAATTCGAGTCTTTGACTTCAACCTCCACACTGGTAATTTCCCGTCCAGAAGAACTGGTGTGTAATTTCAGCACCTTCGCTTCTGTCAGTAGCGTCACATTCTCCTGCCCTATTACGGGTCGAACAGCACTTACTTCAGCATCGGACTTAGCTTGAACCAAGCAGGGATAGCCGTCGCAGGTATTGCAGCGAATACACTGGCTCAGATACCGTTGAGCTTCATTCAAGTGGATACCGACGGGCGTGTGATAGGGGTGCAACCCTTTGGTTCTCAGGATATCGGAGACTTCCTGAATCCGGGGTTCATGGCTGATGGCTGGGTAAGGGAATTCTTGACTGCGAAACGGTTCAGTGGGGTCTTCACCACTTTTGCCATGCACCTGATAGAGTGTTTCGGCCTGAACATAGTAAGGTTCAAAGTCTTTGTACTTGAGGGGCCATTCTGGAGAAATGCCATCTTTGTGTGGGAAAGCTTCAAAGTCTTTTTCTCGGAGGCGAAATAGGGCGGCCCCATAGACTTTGGTGTTGCCGCCGACAAAGTAGCTCATGCCGGGGTGTAATTCATTGCCGTCTTTGTCGTACCAGATTTCGGAGTTGTGGTAACGATCGCTATTAAAAACCGCTTTCGTATCCCAGTTCGCTTTTTCTCTAGGCAAAAAGGGGCCGCGCTCTAGAATCAAAATCTTCTTGCCGCTCTGGGCCATGCGATAGGCGAGGGTACCACCCCCTGCCCCGGTACCTATGATGATTAGGTCATAGTGATTGTTGGTAGACATTGGTTTTCTCCATCGTTCATGAGAGATCCAAAGGTAGTTGATCACTGAGGGGCGATCCTTGATGACCATTTCCCCGTACTCGATAGCCACAACGAAAAATGCAGCGTTTATGATTGTGATGGTGCAGCTTGGCGCAACGCACGGCTTGAGGCCCCTTCCAGCGCACGTAAACTTCGGCTGCCAATACCATCCCCAAAATAGGCGCGGTGAAATAGACCCAAATCGCCGTCCAGTTTTGAGCTGGGATTGCAGAGGCTAAAGTTCGAGCAGGGTTCATGCTCATGCCTGACAGCGGTGCTTCTAGCGTGATATAGAGGGCAATCAATCCGCCTGCAAACAGGCCTGTATAGCGTCCCCGGCTGAGGCTGTTGGAGATCACCAGCACCATCAACATCATGCCGAAGGAAATGATCAGTTCGGCTAGAAAGGCAACACCTGCACCCCCTGAGCCTGGAGTCGTGACAACGTAATGCACGGCTGGATGGGCGATCGCATCCTTGAACACCCTCACTGCCAGCCCCAAACCCGCCAGCCCTCCGATAAACTGAGCCACGATATAAAACCAGGCATCCCCAGGTTTAATCTTGCCCAATCGCCAGAAGGTGAAGGTAACCACTGGATTGAAGTGGGCACCGGATTGTTGGCCCCAAGGGGAATAGATGAGGGCAATCGCGGTTAACCCCATCGTCACCCCAATGATTAAACGTCGCAGGAGTGGGTCAGAAATTGCCTGTCGAATCAATGAAGCGGGATGCTCTAGGAGTAGCGTGATAACACTGGCGGCAATCATAAAAATTCCCAGTCCCGCAGCTTCCATCAAATATTCGGCATAGTGACGACGGAGAATATTCATTATCATCCTCAGATCGTGCAGGCAACTACGTCAGGGTCTGCATCAAAACTGAGCAGAGCCAGATGATTTGGGTTTTCTAAAAGTGTTCTAGCGACTAGGAAGCCAGCGATTGTCCAAGTTTGATAGGTTCTGGCTGCTTTGCCCACCAGCCTACCAGTCCTGCCGTCATAGTATTCAGGCCACTGATCCAGGGGGAGTCGATGGGCGGCAATTTGCAAAGCTTTATGGGCCAGCTCTGTCCGACCCGTCTTCTGCTCTGCCGCAACCAATAGCCAGAGGAGGACAGGCCAGTTGCCACCATTGTGGTAAGACCAGGGAATATTTTTGGGGTCACAGCCCGTAATCGTCTGCCAATCCTGACCTTCCAAGGCTGGAAAGCAGATTTTCAGGGGCATCTGCCCCACTAAATCCTGCCAGCGCTGTTCAATCAGATCCATAATCCTCTGGGACTGCTGGTCGTCAGTCAAAGCAGCGAGGATGGCCAGCAGGTTGCCTAGGCTAAAGAAGCGGAAATCCATCCACCCCGATCCTAGGTTGCCTGCTAGGTATCCACCTCGATCGGGGAGCCAGTCGGTTAACCAGGGCGGAATCGCATCGGGGTAGAGGTTGAACTTGTTGATCGCTGTTTCACCAAACTCCTCGCTTTGGTAGCGATAGATTTCGTTAAGACGCTGGAAATCTAGCCAGTAGTAATTGCGGATGTGATAGCTGAGATGCCCCAAGCGAGTTTCTACAGCCTGGAGATAGGCATCCCCTGGATCACCAGAGAGTAGGAGTTCCTGTGCTGTGCGCAGGGCCGCATAGAATAATGCCTGGATTTCTAAGGGATACCCGTAAACGCCCATGCGTCGATCAATCATAAAGGAGCCATCGGGCACCAACAAGGTTGGAAATAGGTCGAACTGAGCCTCTAGACATAGATCCAGAATTAAACGAATGCCCTGCTGAACGTCAGGTTGGTGGGCTAGGGCTAGATCTCCAGTGGCTTTGACATACGCTCGTAGCAAGATTAGCCACCAGAAACAGGAATCAATCGGTGCCACTCTTGCGATCGCCTGTTCCCCAAAGTCAGCCACCAAATACTCTTCTCCGTTTTTAGAGGCCACCTTAAAACTGGCGGGCATCAACCCTTGTCCCGGCTTAAAGCAGTCCAGATGTCGGTCGCAACGCTGGAGGGCCAAGACCTCTACCAAAAAATTGCGAACAATGTCTGGCTTGCCTTCCATGAGAAAGACGAGGGCAGAAGAGACAAAATCACGCACGAAGCACTGGTCATAATTGAGTGCTTCAGTCTCGGCATCCTGGGCAGCCACTGTCCCTACTGGCTTTCCCCGGTAATAGATAATGGCAGCCTCAAGGAGTTTACGGGCTTCTGCCACTAGCTCTTGCTCTGCAAGCATAGTTACTATACCTCCCCAAATGACTCAACAAGTAAACAGGTTCAGAGCGAATCAGCGAATCAGTTTACTGGATTCGCTTCTACCTTGCCAGTCAGCGAACTCTGGCTAACTTCGAGCACGGTATCCCTCATATCAGTACCCATCCGAGCCGCCGTTTCAGGACAAGGCTTGTTAGCGTGGTGCATCATTGTGGTCTCCGTCGGGAACTTTTTGCCGACATTGACCTGTTGTCGTCCATAACGAAGCACGGTTCACATCCAGACCAACTCCTCCATAAACCGATCCATGCGTCGCATGGTGGTGGGTGGGTCAATCAGATTGCCAGACTCATCAAACAGCGTCTGGACATTGCCAAAGTTGAGATCATAGAAAATGGTGATCAGTCCCAACTCCCGCATCACGGGCAGCATATTTTGAATCACCCGTGTGCCACCGAATGGCTCTGCTGACACACCGCACAACCCAACGGCTTTGTGGATGTATTCCTTCAGGCAAGTATCCAAGATATGTTTAAGCAAGCCTGGATAACCGTGGTTGTACTCTGGTACGACGATAATCAAGCTATCTGAGCGCTCCATCATGGCCGAGAACTGCGGGTCTTTGAGAGATTCACCTGCATCGTTGGTGGCGATCGCAATCTCACGAATGTCAATCAACTCTGTCGCTACATCCTCTCGTGCAGCGATCTGCTCCACAATAAATCGAGCCACATATTCGCTCTGACGACCTTGACGAGATGTATCCAGAATCACGGGAATGAACAAGGGAAGAGTGGTCATGGCTATTGCTCCTGATAATTCCAAAGCAGTCCACCATCCACAAAAAATGTACTGCCTGTGATGTAATCGGCATCGGCAGAAGCCAGGAATGCCACTAGGGACGCTACATCCTGGGGTTGACCCAGACGACCCAGGGGAATGTTGCCCAGCAGTGCCCCTAACTTTTGAGGATCATTCAATAGTTTGGTGTTAATGGGAGTTTCAACGGCCCCTGGAGCCACATTGTTGATCGTAATCCCCAGTGTGCCTAACTCCACTGCCAAATTCCGGGTAAACATCTTCATGCCGCCTTTACTCACACAGTAGGCACTGAAATTGGGAAAGGGTAGATCTTCATGCACCGAGCTAATATTGATGATCTTGCCGGGACGTTTGGTTTCAATGAGATGTTGCACAAACGCTTGCGTGGCAAAAAACACCCCCTTCAAATTGACACTCAACACCGCGTCGTAATCGGCTTCGGTGACTTCCCAGAAAGGGGCATGTTTTTCAATGCCAGCATTGTTGACCAGAATATCCAACTTACCAAAATGTTCAATGCTTTCGGTAATCAATTCACGTACCATCTCCACGCTGCCCAAATCAGCCTGGATGGTGTATCCCTGAGAATGAGGGCATAAAGCTGTGTAGCAACTGCCGCCAGTGGCTTTAACCTTTGCCAGAGTTTCCTCTGCACCCTCTGGGTGAGAGCGATAGTTAATCACTACATCTGCCCCGGCTTGGGCTAGACGGAGGACAATTCCCTGGCCAATGCCTTGGCTACTCCCTGTAACCAAAACAACTTTACCTGCGAGTGTCATGAGTATTCTCCTTACAAGGCGTCTGTACCTTGGTCATCGGATGTTAAGTTGATTGTTGCTGAAAGTGACGATGGTAAGATAACTTGTCCTTAAGAAATTCAATCTGAAATGCTGATATTTCAGAACCTGTTTGAAAAGTCAGCAAGATCCTTTACAACGCATGAGTTTTAGCGTTTTTATCTATTTTGACTGTAATCCCTGTGAGGAAAGGTTTTCAGGATGCTTTTCAAACAGGTTCTTAGAGAAAAAATATGTCGTTTGCTCTCAGCAAATTGACATTGCAAGAGGTTTAATGATTATTTATCGCTGGAGGCAAGAGCATCCAGTTGAAATTTAACGTTAGCAAGATAGTCTTTATCTTGGAGTGTATCAGGTGAAAGGCGATTCATATTAATCGCTGCCTGTGTAAGTGCTTCTGGCGTGATCTTTCCAGTTTTAGCGCCTTGAATAAAGGCCGATGCTGATGGGATATTCTCGCTGGCGAAAAAGCCCTGAAAACCCAGAAAAACTAAGTTGAAGGGCGTTACGGTCATTTTGAACTTGGTAGCCATTTGAGGGAAAGATGCATCCATCTTAGGAATATATGCTGCCCCATGAGGCCCTCGTGTTTTGGTGTTTGGGCCAGCAAGAGCCATACCGGGAAGACTCAAACTCAGAATGGCGACGCTAGCTAAAACATTACGAGCTAAGATTGTATGTTGCATGGTGGGTTCTCCAACTTCAGTAGCTTCACTCTAGGAGTGCTGCCTGAAAGAGATCTGAGTGATTGCTTTAAACCATTAGAGGAGTCGCTGAGGTAGAGACGAAATATTGCTGAGAAAACTGAGTGCCCATCTTTCCAGGTTAACTATAAGCTAGTCATGTCCTAATCTATAAGGGTATCAACTTAAGGCGGGACAGCTTGTACAGTAAGGATTTGGGCTTCCAGTCTACGAAGTCGATGTTACAGCCATTTTAGCTAGGCAATCGGCGTCCTAAAGTGTCCTGCTTTACGCTCTATCCCCTTTAGAGAAAATTTTGGAGACTTTAAGCTTCTCTTCATTTGAGTGGGGTAAGTTGAAACATGGTCTCTTGTCTCGTCTTTTCTTTCGCTCGTAGAACAGTGCCATGCCTCTAAAGCGAGTCGTCCAGCTTTTTCGTAAACCTCAATTTTGGCTGCTGGCTGCTTTGGCAACCACGTTGGCGATCGCCTTTCACAGGTTCAACCTCCAAGCGGTGCTGCATACCTGTTGGCTCTGGTTCAGCGGGTTTGTGACCCAAAACCCCCTTGTTTTTATTCTTTTCTTTAATATTGCAACCCTCCTCTGTTTTCCGGCCTCACTGCTTGCCCTCAAAGCCGGGTATGTGTTTGGGCTAGGTTGGGGAACGGTCTATGTTTTGGTTGCTGCCATCCTTGGCACAATATTAGCGTTCTTGATGGGGCGCTACTTAACTCGTCACTGGGTACAGCCGAAGTTACAGGACAACTTTCGATTTCGGGCGATCACCCATGCCGTTGAAAAAGAGGGTTGGAAGATTGTCCTGCTCACTCGGCTGTCGCCTATTTTTCCCTTTAATTTGACTAATGTTGCCTTTGGGATGACTCAGATTTCACTCAAAAACTACAGTTTAGGATCCTTCGGTATCTTACCTGGAACGGTTTTGTACACCTACATGGGTTCTCTGAGCAGTGAATTAACAACGATGGATTTATCTGCTTCATCGATGCCTTTAAGTCTCAAAATTGCCCAGTGGGGGCTTCGCTTCGTGGGACTTGCGGCCACACTCGTTATCACGCTCTACCTCAATCGCATTGCCAAAAAAGTCCTAAATCAACGCTTGATTTCTGAGTCTAGCGCTCATGCCTCTAAAATGATTCCCTGAACCTCATAGGCTTTGTTTACCATGATTTCCCAATTCCTACAGCCGCGCTCAAAATTCCCTCGCCAGCAAGGGGGGCTTTTCCTCCTGATGCTCACGCTGTCCAGTTTTGTAACAGCGGTGCTATGGTCTTATGAACCTGCCTTGGCTCAAGGACTGTCTCAATCTTCCAGCTTCAACCCTCAGACACTTTTGCGAAGTGCTTTGGAATGGGTGAATGGATTAGGGGGAGTTGGGGCGATCGCCTTTATTGCTATCTATATCGCAGCGACCGTTGCCTTTTTCCCAGGATCAATTCTGACCCTAGGGGCAGGTGTACTTTTTGGGGTGGGTTTGGGTTCCCTCTACGTCTTTTTGGGCGCAACCTTGGGAGCCACCGCTGCCTTTTTAGTGGGGCGCTATTTGGCACGGGGTTGGGTCTCTAAAAAAATTGAGGGCAATACAAAGTTTCACGCCATTGATGAAGCCGTCGGTCGAGAAGGATTCAAAATTGTATTGCTCACGCGGCTTTCGCCTGTCTTTCCCTTTAACTTGCTCAACTATGCCTATGGTGTCACGGGCGTTTCGCTCAAAGACTACGTTCTGGCCTCCATTGGCATGATTCCTGGCACTATCATGTATGTCTACATCGGTTCCCTTGCGGGTAGCGTTGCCACCCTAGGCACGGGTACCCAGCCCACCAATCCCGGCATCCAGTGGACCATTCGCATCATTGGCTTTATTGCCACTGTTGCTGTGACGATCTATGTCACTCGTGTCGCCCGTAAAGCTTTAGCAGAAACCGTCACAGAATAAGGAAATGATCATGTCCCAGGCAAACTCTCGCTCAGCCATTGAACCCGTTACGGTTCTTCCAGTAGATGAACATAACCAGACCCTTGTTTCCTATGTGCATCCGGCTGATTGGGTCAATCCAAAAGCAACCGGTACCTACGATTTAGTAGTGATTGGTGCCGGAACGGCTGGATTGGTGGTAGCAGCAGGAGCAGCAGGGTTAGGGATTGGGCTAAAAGTTGCCCTGATTGAAAAGCATCTGATGGGTGGCGACTGCCTAAATGTAGGTTGCGTTCCATCTAAATGTATCATTCGTTCCTCGCGGGTGGTGGGGGAGCTATGGGAAGCTAAAGCTTTTGGCGTTCAGGTGCCAGATGTCATTGAAGTGGATTTTCCGGCAGTGATGGAGCGGATGCGGCGGCTGCGAGCGGGCATCAGCCACCATGACTCAGCCCAGCGGTTTCAAAAAATTGGCATTGATGTGTTTTTAGGCCAAGGGCGCTTTAGCAGCAGTAGTACCGTTGAAGTGGGTGGCCAAACCCTGCGGTTCAAAAAAGCGGTTATTGCCACGGGCGCTAGAGCGGTGCATCCTGCCCTGAAAGGCATTGAAGACGTTGGGTTCCTAACGAATGAAACCGTATTTTCTCTAACAGAACGCCCTCAGCGTTTAGCGGTGATTGGGGGTGGGCCGATTGGTTGCGAATTAGCCCAAGCCTTCCGCCGTTTAGGTTGCGAGGTGGTGCTGTTCCATCGAGGCAATCACCTCCTCAACAAGGAAGATGCAGAAGCCGCCGACATTGTTCAGAAAACCTTCATTCGAGAGGGAATTCGCCTTGTTTTAGGGTGTCAGATGGAGAGGGTGGAAAAACCAGCGCTGGTAAGACAATTTACTTTAAGTGCAATGGCAATCTGGAATCGATGACGGTGGATGAAATTTTAGCGGGGGCGGGGCGTGCTCCCAATGTGGCGGGGCTGAATCTAGAGGCGGTTGGGGTTGAGTACGATCCGAGAAAGGGGGTAGTGGTCAATGATTATCTGCAAACCACTAACCCTAAAATCTATGCGGCAGGTGATATCTGCATGGACTGGAAGTTTACCCATGCTGCCGATGCCGCCGCGCGAATTGTGATCAAAAATACGCTGTTTTCGCCCTTTGGGTTAGGGCGCTCTAAGCTGAGTTCTCTCACGATGCCCTGGGTTACGTTTACGGATCCAGAAATTGCCCATGTCGGCCTATCGGAAGCAGAAGCCCAGACCCAGGGGATTTCGATCAACACCATTCTGATTCCGCTGACTCAGGTTGATCGGGCGATCGCTGATGGAGAAACGGAGGGCTTTTTTAAGATTCACCACAAAAAAGGCTCCGACCAAATTGTGGGAGCAACCGTCGTAGCGCGTCATGCGGGAGAAATGATCTCAGAAGTGACCACGGCGATCGTGGGCAAACTGGGGCTGAGTGCCCTCAGTGGCGTGATTCATCCCTATCCCACCCAGGCCGAAGGCATCAAAAAAGCAGCGGATACTTACCGAAGAACACTGCTCACACTCCGCACAAAGCGGCTGCTGAGGGTGCTGGCCAAGTTCTCCTAAGGATACGAAGGACTCTAGTGAACAACGGCGTTGTTGCATAAAAAGGAGTTACGGATAGGTAGTGTCATGGTAAGTTTGAATCGCCAAACACAAACTTGCCATCATGATCATCAGCCAAAACAGGTTCATCCTCTGGTGAGTATCGCAACTCCTCGAACCAGACTTCAGCCCGCAAAGCAAACACCTCAGCCCTTTCCAGAAAAGCGCTGATCGCATTGTCTGAGAAAAGTGTTTTGATCCTGAGCATCAATCATCTTGCCAAATTGATTCAGAGATTTCTTCCAGCCAATCAGCTTCATCCATCATCACAGCGGTTCCAAATCCAAACAAGGGCAGTCCCAGCAGCAGGAGCAAAACACTTCCAATAATCACAGAACGACTTTTAAGCCAATGGAGATAGGGTTGCTGACTGGCACCAAGGCTTGGATCAGGGGAGTCTAATATTGTCAATAGTGCTAAAGCTTGGGGTTCTTTGAGATAACTATCCACCAGTTCACTTTTACCTACATAAAGCTGGCGACTGACACAATCGAGAAGTAGATAGTGCTGAGTAGGCTGATAATCATCGCCAAAATGGTAGGACTGGAGTAGCGGTTTGACAGTAGGATGATTGCAAAAAAGTTGTTTGTTGGCTGTGCAAAGAACACAGATATGCTAAGGTTCCTGTAAATCCTACCTGTAATTGTTCAAACAGATCTTCACTCCATCCAAACTGTAGAAATCTTTCGTTTGACGCAACCTAAAACCCAACAACCCTGCAATCCAGACCTTGACAGGAGATAGCTTGGTTGCTTTTGATAATTCCCTGATACTAACAGAATCGGCTTTTGTAGACTGCAAATAGTCTGCGATCGCACTCACCCACTCCCCAACGCTTTCCTTATGGCTAGCTTCCAAAGCAACCGCTTCCCCATCCTGAATTTCTGACTCCAGCTCAGCCAGCACCTCATTTTTATCCCGATACGCCACCACCGACCCATCCTCACCATCGAGCTTTGCGGAAGGCGTACGCACATATAATTCAGGCTCAGCAATCAAATCACCCAAGTCTAGCCGTCTCTCTTGGACAACCAGACCATCAAGAAACTCATCAGCCAAGACAAGCTCATCGTCTACTGATTATCGCAATTCCTCAAACCAAGCCTCAGCCCGCAGTACAAACACCTCAGCCAGTTCCCAGATGGCATCAGCGGCCAGAGCAAGTTGCTGACTTAGGGGTGTTTGAGCAATGGCGGCATCAAAGGCTAAGCACAATTGTTGCCAATCCACATTCTGGGGCGAAAATTGGGCTTGCTGGAGCTGTTGCTTGAAATCGAGTTCGAGTTGTAGACTGACAGACATTGAAGCTTTCTCCTAGTCCGTCAAGCGATCCAGTTTATCGAGAATTGCTAATCCTTCCTCTGAGTTGCCCATTGCTGCCATAACCTTAAACCGATTGTAGGTATCGAACTCAGCTAGAGCAATGGTAGAGGGTTCTTCCATCAACTTGTTAATGCTCATTCCTTGTGTCAACGTCAAGATATCATCTTGGGAAAGAGGACATTGAGCCAAAACTGAGTCGCGGTGAATCACAGACTCATACTCGCAAAATAAAGCGTTACTCATTAACGGACTAAATTGCCCCTGGAGAGAGCATCGAACAACCTTGCGGCTGGAGCCGGAAGGCTCAATGAGAGCGCTGATAAAAACGCTAGTATCCACAACAATTTTAGTTGTCATCAGCTTATGATAGCATATATGCTATCATAATATACTGTGTCACTCATGCAGCGGACAAAGCTGAATCGGACACAGATCCGGCGACAGTTCCTTCTGCACCTCAAACTTATCCAGAGTTACCCCCTGCAACTGGCTAGAAAAATGTACCAACACCTCCTGCATGAATCCTCTGATCTGAGCAGGCTTCAATCCTTTGGTGTGGATTGGCTCAATTTGAGCGATGACACCCTCAACCATCCTTTGCTCATTGTCATTCCATTTGGATTGTCGCAGTTCAGCGGCGATCGCATGTAGAGGCGAATCGACCCGCTCTCGGTACAGCAGCAACTCTGCCCAGGCTGATTCTGGCAGGGCAACTCGCAGAACCACAGGATCTTGTCCGGTCTGCTGGTGATACTGATGGCGTTTTCTGGAATTGTAGCGATCGCGGTTTTTGTAAGACGAGCGGCGCACATGACAGCGCTGACCTGTCCAACAATCCTTGAGTTTTGCCTCAGTCACAGGCCGTTTGGCACAGCGTCTACATTTTTCTGAGATGGAGCGAGGCATGGAGTTAGACCACTTGTAGGGGGTGGGGTTCTGGCAAAGCCCACCCTTCCGCCGCATAGAATTCCATCAAGGACTCCAGGGCTTCATGACCATGTTTAGCTACCTCTTCATAGGTCTGGCCATCCGTCACGGGCTGCATCACCTGCTCAAACTCAGGGAGGGACACCACAAAGCACTGATCTTCTTCTGACCAGTCAATGACCATTCGATACTTAGTCTGAGTCATCCGACAGCGCCTCCAATTGTTTAAGAGCCTTGAGTACTTTGCGTTCTGGATAGAGCAGGGCATCTGCCCCATCTTTACGGGCGACAGTGATAACCTGGGGCAACTGTGGATGCTTCCAGTTACTATGTGAGCCTTTGCCCGGTCGAGAGACAAACCCAGCCTCCTTGAGTATCGCTTTAATGTCGCGGATCTTCTTGGGCATCGATCCTGCTCCTGTTGGGCTATACAGAAACCGCCTCTACTTTATCATGCTTGTTAGTCAAAGTTTTGTCAAAGTCAATATAATGAGAATTATTTGGAGTAGAATCTATGATATACTTTAGATATCCAACATAAATTCAACGGTTGAGGCTCACGATTATGAAATCGCAGATTGGTCAGTGGGGTAACTCCTTAGCGGTTCGCATTCCCAAATATGTGGTGGAAGCCCTTGAGCTAAAGCCCAACGATGCAGTCGAATGCACGGTTGAATCAGGAAAGCTGATTGTGCAACGGATGCAAACTTTACCAGAATTCAGTCTAGAAGAATTGTTGGCCGGGATTACTGAACCCCCTGAAGGTGAAGTGGATTGGGGTAAGCCTATGGGTGATGAGGTTTGGTAGTGTATCTTCCCAAGCGTGGAGACTTTATTTGGATTGACTTTGACCCTCAAGCTGGACATGAGCAAATGGGACATCGACCTGCCTTAGTAGTTAGTCATGATGGATTTAATCAGCGGATGGGGTTTGCCTTTGTCTGCCCGATTAGCAACACTCAGAGAAAAAATCCATTCTATGTCGTCATTCCAGAGGGCGAGGCCGTGACGGGTGTGATTATGACCGACCAACTGCGATCGCTCGATTTTAGAGCTAGGAGCGTGAGTTTTAAAGGGGAATGCTCAGAGCTATTGCTACAGGATGTTCTCCGAAGGATTAAACCGATTATTTTTTAGTCATGACTATTCCCGCCGTCAAACTTATCTGCCTTGATACTCCCGCGATCCCTAAGACTTCAGACGGGCGATCGCCGAAGACTGGCCGAAGTCCATCGCCCGTCTCCCCTTCAACCCCAGCAGACCTACGCTGGTCACGGGTGGAGGAATATTTTCGCAGCCGGGAGTTGCGACCTAACACCCACAAGTCTTATGAACGGGCATTCAGAGCCTTTCTGAACTGGACAGACAA
>JAAUOM010000196.1 GCA_012034865.1 Acaryochloris sp. CRU_2_0
TTGGTGGTCATCTCAGGCGTCAAACAGATTGTGAATCTGACGCCTGAGCGACGGCAATATTCTCAAACTTCTTTAGCAATAACTCTCAGAGATACTACCTCCTCCATGTACCTGACCCGTAATTATTTTTTGCCCTCCCAGAAGAGCGGAATGTGGGGTCAATTACTCATTGGTGCGATTTTGGTGACTGTTGCGATCGCAGTCTTTCAGACTATGAATCTCTAACGCCCAAGGGCTGACTTAGGATTTGAGAGCGTTGACTGTGAATAGAATTGCGTTCATCTCTGGATATGAGCAGTTAATCGGCCATGACTTGACAAAAGCAATTTAGCTTTAAACTGTCACGAATGAACCGTTGCCCCTTGTTTATCAATATTCAGGATTGATATCTTGGCAGCAATGCCTGTTTCCTGCCACCGAAGTTGTATAGCTTTGGCAATTTTATCTGCGTGGTGAAGATCGCTGAGTGCTAGCAACGTGGGACCTGCACCACTAATCACCAAGCCATGGGCACCTGCACTCAACGCTGATTCATAAACCTCAGTCAAACCAGGAATGAGTTGTTGGCGATAGGGCTGATGGAGTTTATCTTGTAAAGCGGTTTGGAGGAGGGTAGGTTTGCCCTGTTCTAAACCTTTAATCAAAAGTCCAACATGAGCCGCATTGAAAATTGCATCCTCGTAACTACAGGTTTTGGGCAATACATTACGGGCCAGATCTGTTTTTAACTCAAAATCTGGAATGGCCACAATGGGGATGATGTTCTCAGACCAATCAATAGGACAGATCACCCACTGTTGAGAACTTTGATCCTGAGTTGCTAAACAACAGCCTCCTATCATTGCCGGAACCACATTATCAGGGTGACCTTCTAGAGCAATTGCTAATTGCAGCAGTTCAGACTCTCCTAAAGGCCGGTTGGCAAGTTCATTTGCACCCAAAAGCCCAGCAACAATGGCAGTTGCCGAACTTCCTAGTCCCCTCGCTTGGGGGATGTCCAAATGAATATCGATCCTGACATCTGGTGGGGTTTGTTCAAAGTGCTGATAAGCAGCAACGAAAGCACGGTAGACCAAATTACGGCTATCTGTGGGAAGTTGATCTGCCCCTTGACCGCTGGCATGAATGATCACTCGATCTGATTTGGAACGGTTTTCTGTACAGAGGGGTGTAAATTGAAAACGGTTGTACAGAGATAGGGCTGCTCCTAAGCAGTCAAAACCTGGACCGATATTGGCAGTTGTCGCAGGTACCGTTACGGTTGCAATCAGAGTATTCGGCATTTAATACATTCACTCTAGAACTCAATGGACAAAGATTTGCAGACTTCTAGTGACTTACCGTACTCCAGTGTGGCTTTCGCAGGCTCAAAGAGTCCGCTCTTAGGGGATACGTTTTCCCTAATCAGTGAGTTCAGCGTCAACTTCAACTCTTTCTAGATACTGACTACTGAGTAGGTAAGCGCCCTTCTCCATCCGTACATTCCAATACTCTCCGGGTTCACGACTGAGGACAACCCCTTCTTCACCGATGTGAATCACATCCGGGGGACGGAGCATAGGCATCGGCTCTGCCGTTTTTACATAGGGTGGCAGTGAAATAATACGCACGCGATCGCCAACATTAATCGATTGAGACATAGTTCTAAAGCAACATCAGTATAAAATCATGACCTAGCCATTGAGTTAAGAACTTTTTTCTCCTAAGAAATAGCTATTTATAAGTTCAAGGGAAGCCGATACAATCGAGGAGCAATCTCACACCGCTGTCTAGAAGACGTTGTAGATGTCTACTGATTCTTCCTCTCTCCTTGATGGTAAAGGACTGGCTCACCAAATCCAAATGGAGTTGGCAACTCAAATTAAAACCCTAGATGCTGAAATTGGTCGTCCGCCAGGGTTAGCCGTCTTAATGGTGGGTGATAACCCTGCCAGTGCTGCCTACGTCCGCAATAAAGAGCGGGCTTGTGAACGGGTTGGTATTGCTTCCTTTGGACATCATTTGCCAGCGGATGTGACCTTTGCCGAAGTTCAGCAAACCATTCACACCTTGAATGCCAATCCGCAAGTCGATGGGATTCTGGTGCAACTGCCCTTACCTGCCCATTTGAATGCGACAGCATTGCTCTACGAGATTCACCCCGATAAAGATGTAGATGGTCTTCATCCGTTGAATTTAGGTCGTTTAGTTCGAGGTGAACCAGGTTTGCGCAGTTGTACCCCTGCTGGGATTATGCGGTTGTTAGAGGCTTACAAGGTTGAGCTGCCAGGGAAAAATGCAGTTGTGGTGGGTCGCAGTATTTTAGTAGGCAAACCCATTGCCCTGATGTTGTTGGCTGCCAATGCCTCGGTGACGCTGGCACATTCCTACACTCAATCTTTGGCAGCCGTCACTTGCACCGCCGATCTGTTAGTGGCAGCAGTGGGACGACCCGGCTTGATCACCGCCGAGATGGTCAAGCCCCAAGCGGTGGTCATCGATGTAGGGATTAACCGCCAAGAAGATGGTACGGGCCAATTTCGGTTGGTGGGGGATGTTGATTTTGCCTCGGTGCAACCTGTCACCTCGCTGATTACACCAGTGCCGGGGGGGTGGGACCTATGACTGTGGCTATGCTGCTGGAGAACACGGTGTGGAGTTACAGTCAACGGCACAAAGGATCATACAATAGTTGAATTGCCTTACTGTGGAGTTAACCCTAACAAAACGTTCCAGCATCTAGGGGAACTCCCCTGCTCCGAATTTAGGATGACCTATTCATCATAAAGATCATGAAGGATCGCCAGGATGATATCTGCTGAAAATCCCCATACAACTACGTCTGTTCCAGATTTGTCTTCTTCCCATGATTTTGATTTTAACCTTGTAGACTATCTATCTCAGCGACAAGCGGTTGTTGAAGCTGCTTTAGATGCATCCATTCCTGTGGTTTACCCTGAAAAAATCTATGAGGCGATGCGCTATTCCTTATTAGCGGGGGGGAAGCGTCTACGTCCTATTCTTTGTCTTGCGGCTTGTGAGCTGGCTGGCGGCACTCTGGATATGGCACTGCCGACGGCTTGTGCCCTGGAGATGATCCACACCATGTCTTTGATCCATGATGATTTGCCAGCGATGGATAATGATGATTTTCGGCGGGGCAAACCTACTAATCATAAGCAATATGGAGAAGATATTGCTATTTTGGCTGGAGATGGGCTGCTAGCCTATGCGTTTGAGCATGTGGCCATTTGCACTCAACAAGTTCCTGCTGAACGGCTTCTGAAAGTAGTTGCTCGTTTAGGTCATGCAGTGGCGGCTACGGGCTTAGTGGGGGGGCAAGTGGTGGATTTAGAGTCTGAGGGGATGGCAGATGTGACCCTGTCAACGTTGAACTTTATCCATGCCCATAAGACGGGGGCGCTGTTAGAAGCGTCGGTTTTATCTGGCGCTGAACTTGCGGGGGCGGATCAACACCTGTTGCAACGTTGCTCACAATACGCTCGAAATATTGGCTTAGCGTTCCAAATTATTGATGATGTGTTAGATGTGACCGCTACCCGGGAAGAATTAGGCAAAACGGCGGGTAAGGATGTGCAGGCACAAAAAGCCACTTACCCAAGTCTGTGGGGCATTCCAGAGTCGCAACGGCAAGCCCAACGGTTGATTGAGGAAGCAAAAGCGGAGTTGGCGGTTTATGGTGAGCAAGCTATCCCTTTATTGGCGCTAGCAGATTTCATCATTGCGCGTAAATCCTAAGTTCTCTAACGCATTTCAGAACAGAGCTTCAACGATACAATATGCAGGAGTTTGGCGATATTCTTAACAACCAGGTCTTGCTGGTTTCCTTTGCAGCGAGTTTGATTGCCCAAGGACTCAAAATCATTATTGACTTCTGGCAACATGGCAAGATTAATTTTCGGGTGTTAGTGGAAACGGGGGGGATGCCGAGTTCTCATTCGGCGTTGGTCACTGCTTTAGCTGTCGGAGTGGGGCAGGTAAGGGGATGGGACAGTCTTGAATTTGCGATCGCAACGGTCTTTGCCATTATTGTTATGTACGATGCGGCGGGCGTCCGCCAAGCGGCGGGTAAGCAAGCCAAGATTCTCAACCAAATTGTGGATGAAATCTTCCAAGAGCATCCTGAGTTTAATGAAGATCGCCTCAAAGAACTGCTAGGGCATACCCCTTTCCAGGTGATCGTGGGATCGATCCTGGGCATTACCATTGCTTGGGTTTTAGGACCAGCGGGATTATTTTTCTAGAGAGATTCGCCTGACTGCCTGGCACAAGTGCCTCAAAACTTGATTTTGGATGCATTTTGTCATTGACGGCTAGAGCAGTAAAGCCCACAGCAGGTGAGACCTACTATGGGCTTTACAAGAATCAGGGGCTGATTTGAGTGTCTATCAATCAGGTTGTTTATAGGTCACTCTACTATGGCTTTATTATCGCTATGTAGAGTCATCCTAATTGTTCTACGAGAAATTAAAACGGCTCTGAAAGATAGCTACCTTATGACATGATGCTTGTGACTAAGTAGGCAATTAAACCAATTGCCCCAATTACAGCACTCAGCACTAATAATCCTTCATTTGATGTAGACATTAAGTCCCTCCTGGTTTCAGTTGTTTTAAAAGGGTGGATAAAAAATAAGCAATACAAAAAGCTCATTCAAGACAAGCTGCGATGACTAACCGCACAGGAGTGAGTCAGTTATGAATAAGCATACTCCAGTTACCTGACCCCAAACAATGCGGCCAAAGATAACTGGTTGTGGAATTTCCTCATAACACAGTTGTGCCCGTGATTTACCCCATCTCAAAGTTTTGGGGTGGAGGATAATTGCTCTCATCTGTAGTGGACAATTGAGTCTAAGAGGCTGTTTATAAAGTAAACCTTTAGGCAGCTAATCGCTTGAGCATCAATCGGGTCATCACAGCATAAATCGCCGCCTCGCTCATGTCTGTCAAACGCTCGTAATCTTTGCTCAGACGACGATACCAATTGAGCCAACCAAAGGTTCGCTCGACCACCCATCGCTTCGGTAAAATCTCAAACCCTGGGTCAGC